>CAYZLT010000195.1:0-6826 GCA_964479175.1 uncultured Solibacteraceae bacterium
TCCGCGAACCATTCGTCGGCTGTTGAAACGCGCCGGGTGCCTGGTGGTCGATTTCCTCGAGCGTCAGCGTCTCGTCACCGACCAACGGGTCATCAGTCGCATTGCACACTTCCTGCGCGCCGCTCGTTGACGCGGCCACCTGGAAATTGGACAAAATTCCGGACGTTCTTGTCTTGCGCCCGAGTCCGCGCCCCTCGGCAATGCCGCATCATTCGTATTCCAGCTTGGAGGGACCGATGGGCGGGAGTCGTGAACCGGAACGACAATCGACGATGGCTTCCGGGCTGCAGGCCGCAGCCAACATCGCCGTGGGCGCAAGTGAAATGAAGGGTGCGGCGAGGTGGATATGGCTGGAGCGCTCTGCGAATGCGGCGCTGCTGGTTGCGAGCCTGAGTGTCGTGTGGATTCTCGTCGTCGGCAATCCGTTCCGGAAGGGGCCAGAGCTGCAGACCTACAAGGTCGGCGAGGCGATAGAGGGTGTGGTCCAGGCAGGCACCGCATCGACGTTGGTGATGGCACTGCGCGGGGCCTGTCGATACTGTCAGGAGAGCGTTCCGTTCTATCTGCGCCTTGCCGAAGCGTCCGCGGCCGCGGGGTTATCTGCGCCCGCCCTCGTGGTTGTCACCACAGATACCGAAGAGTCGATGAGCCGTTACTTGCGCGACAGAGGCATCGGGAATGCCCGCGTCATTCACGCTGAAGCTGGCCGCTTCAATATCCCCGCGACTCCGCTACTCTTCGCCCTCGATCGTGAGGGCATCGTTCGGAAGGTCTGGGCGGGCAAGCTGTCGGCCTCGGAAGAGCTGGAAGTGATGAAGGAGTTGCGGCTGGCACCGTGACCGCGCATGTCAGGACTGGTCGTTTTACACACAAACCCGAAGGGAGACACAAATGGCTAGAAGGACAGTGGTTCGATCGATTCTGAAACTCGTGGGCGTGGCCGTGCTGCTCGTGGCGGCACTCGGCGCCGAGGTCCGCGCGTCCGAGGAATACTGCGCGCAGCGGGCGGCCGACTGCGCACAGACGTGCGGGACAACCGTGAATTGGGGCACCGTCTGGTCGTACTATTATCCCTGCTCTGTCTATATCTGGCAATTGGATCTCTGTTTCGGGGGTTTCGACCCAGTAGCGGGTGTGATCTTCAGCAACGGAATACACCAATTCGAGTGTGATGAGTACTCGGCTTCCTCCTCGTGCCAGTGTGCGTACTGACTGACGTACGGTCCCGAAAGCGGCTGTGATAGGGTCCAACCATGAGCGCCTGGGCCAGACGCATCGCCCTGGGTCTGTGGGTTTTCATTTTTTGGGGAAGCGCACAGGCCCAGGGCCCACCCCCTGTAACCCAGCAGGAACGCCAGGATTTCGTCAACAGCCTTGCGACCGAATGGGCGCTGAAGGTCGGTGACCTTGCCAAGGGCGTGATTGTAGGAACGCTCAACGACGACGTTGGTGCTGCGTTTCTCCGGTGGGCGTCGACACTCAGAACGTGGAAGAACGTCCATGGCGCAGGGGCCTCGCCGTATCTCGCCGAGGGCGTGCTCTTTGATTGCGTTGGCCGAATGACTGGGGTCCGTACCCCAGTCCTCTCCGGCGAAAAGCCCACGCCCTTTTTCTTCGACCTTGCCGACGGCCGACCGGGACGCGCCGTCGAGGCCTTCGAACGTGCGCTGCAACGTGACCCCGATCTCCACGAGGCGCGCTTCCGCGCCGCCAGAATTCGGGCGAAGTCGGACGCAACGGCCGCAAGGACGCTCGAGGAGTTGGCGTCCGACGCCGCCAACCCACTTCTGGCGTACCTGTCTGCCGTCAGTCGCGCCGAAGTCGCTGTCGCCAAATCGGACCTGGCGCTGGCGAGTGTCTGGTACAGGCGAGCACAGACAATTCATCCGGGTTCCGCCGCAGCTGCAGTGGGGCTCGCATCCTTGATGCCTGGGCAGTCGCTGAGTTTCGCTGGAGTCGATAGCAACGACCCCTACTACCTGTATCCCTGTCGGATCCTGACGAAGGAGGTCGATGAGCAACTTGCGGCCAGGATCCGCGCGGTGACGAAATGAAGGCGATCGGGCTCGTTGCGTTGCTCCTCGGTGTCGGGCTGGCGCAGCAGGGACAGCAGCCGCGATTTTCCACGGCCGTCGAGATGGTTCGTATCGAGGTCGATGTGTCGAACGAACAGGGCACGATTCTGGGTCTGTCTTCCAGAGACTTCGAGGTGACCGACAACGGTCGTCGCCAAAACGTGTCGGTTGACGAGTTGATCGACACGCCGTTGGACCTCGCAGTGGTTGTCCAGCCCCTGGCGTCGATCGCACAGATCGCTCCGGGTCAGCTCGCGCTTATCTCACGCGCGATGACGGCCTTCGAGGAACTGGTTGAGGAACGCGACCGCGTCAGCCTGATGGTAGCCTCCGCGCCGCCCACCCAGCGTCGGCTCTTGGAGGCCGGTCCAGTGAAGTTCGACGAGACTGCGCTGCAGGGGCGGACCGATGCCGCCGTCTTCGACGCGATGGTGATCGCGCTGGCGAGCATCGCAGAGCCGACACCGGGCAGACGCCGGGCGTTGCTGGCGTTCACCAACGGGGCCGATTTCAGGAGCACCACATCCTTCGATCGTCTGACAGCACTCGCGCGGCGCCTTGGGCCGGCGTTCGTCGTGGTCGGCGCCCCGGTGCCTATCCGTGAAGACATGAACGCAGTCCTCGTAACCACTATGGGCCGTCAGCTCAGCGATGTCGCGATCGCGACTGCATTTGGAACAGTCTTTCCGATCTCCCTTCGTGCGCTCGCCAGGGACAGCGGCGGTGTTGCCGTGAATCTCGGCGACGGCAATCCGAAGGAATTGATGGAGCAAGCGCTCCGACGGCTTCGAACCCGATACGAAGTGTCCTACCCACTTCCGCCCGGAAAGGGTTGGCATGAGGTTGGTGTGAAGGTCAATCGTCGCGGAGCGAGGGTGGCGGTTCGACCGGGCTACTGGGTCGACTGATTTCGGCAGGACTAGGACGGGTACTGGGGTCGACTGAGGGGCCGAGTGCACGGCGTCACCACGAGGCTGGTGCGCACCAACGTGCGGCAGCCGCCTCCCTTCGCGGCGAGTTCATCGATGAAGTCATCCAGCCGCGGAAGACGCGCACCAGGCTGATCGCCGCCTCGGCCATCTGCGAAAACAAGCGCGACAAGAACCCACCGAAGAAACACGGCAACATACCGCTGTAGAGCGTGGTTCCTGCTACCGGGTTCCGGGTGCCGGGTTCTGTTCTCGGGTTCAAGGGTTCTCGGGTTTCTGGGCGGTCATCGTGGATGCCGCAGTTGTATACTGCGCGGGCCAGCATCTGATCTGCGCGGAGCGCACGCACAGCCGAAGCTCTGCGCTCAAGCGTCACAGTATGGTGTCCGTACACGAGAGCGTCTCGAAGGAGGTCACGGTGATGACGGAACCGAAGTCGATGGTCTCCGCGGGTAGTGAGGGATCGGCGCGGCGCGTGGTGGGCGCCGCCCGTAGCGTGTCTGGCAACGATCGCGTTGGAGTAGTCTCTCCCACCAGCCCACCAGCCCACCAGCCCACTGGATCAGTGATGAGTGTGGAGCCCCTCGTGGACCAGCTCGCAAGGGCCATGTTGACCGTGGTCAACCACGCTGAGGATGTGCCCACCGTTCGTGACTGGAGCGTTCTTGTCGGCAAGTCCAGATCCGGGCTGTAGGCGCTCTGCGACCTGGTCGGCGTCCGTCCGAAGCGGTCTCTTGACCTTGCGCGACTCCTGCGGGCGAGCAGGTGTTCAGACATTCAGAGTTTCGGCCAGACGTTTCTCGTTGCAGATCCGCGAACCATTCGTCGGCTGTTGAAACGCGCCGGGTGCCTGGTGGTCGATTTCGCCCGTTCTCAGACCGATTTCCTCGAGCGTCAGCGTCTCGTCACCGACCAGCGGGTCGTCAGTCGCATTGCACACTTCCTGCGCGCCGCTCGTTGACGCGGCCACCTGGGAATTGGACAAAATTCCGGACGTTCTTTTCTTGCGCCCGAGTCCGCGGCCCTCGACAATGCCGCATCGTTCGTATTCCAGCTTGGCAGGGACCGACGGGCGGAGTCGTGAACCGGAGCCACATTCGACGATGGCTTCTCTGCTTCAGAACGCAGCCAACATCGCTGTTGTTCTCAAAAGTATCGCTGTGCTCTGGAGTGTGTGGCGACGCACGCAGGTACCGTCGCCCGACTCCCCGCCGACCGACGCCATTGGGGAGCGGATTGAGGCGGTGGCCGGCCAGCGTCTGATAGGGCCCATTATGTTCGGGAAAGACCCACGTAATACGGACTATCGGCCATCGCTGACAGTTCCGGCAAGCGTACCGAATAGCGCTTGTCAGCTCGGGTTGGTCTGGCTCGTGGAACGAGCCAGCCAGTAGAGGGGCCTTCGCTTGGTGTGCGTGACAGCTAGGACCAGCAGATGCTCGCCGCGGCCTTCAAATGCCACCGCATACGGAAATTGTTCGACGAGGGCTCTACGAATGGGACGTGCTGTGTCTTCGGTGCCTGGCCACGCCGCGTATGCGGCAGGCATTGCTGAAATGCGAGTCAGCGCCTCGTGGATCCGCTCAAGAAACCTGTCACTGAGACCCTCTTGGGCTTCGTCGTACCAAAGGGCTGCAGCACGGAGTTCCGTTCGGGCGTCAGGATGTAGTTCGACCTGCACGACGCTGCCGGAGCTCGTTCGACAGACTGCTTCGAATTGTTTCCCAGGCCGTCGCATGGACACGACCCGAGGCTAGATCGTCTGACCGCCGCGTCAACTCGTCGGCCCAAGCGCGCGCCACGTCGTCGTCCACTTCCTCGAGGCTGGACAGCAACTCGGCCGCCACTCGGGCACGCTGGTCGCGCGGCAACCGGAGCGCCTTGACGAGCAGTTCGTCTGTGGACATGCCCAGAGTCTACCATCGTCGTCTTGGAGTGGCCGCTATCAGGACCCGCGCGCGCCGGACCCTGCCTCGCTCGGGTACACCCCACGAGCGACGTGGTACCCGCGAAACTTCAGGCACCAACAAAAAAAAGCCCCGGGGTGAAAACCCCGGGGCTCAATCTAACAAAAATCCGTGCCACCGCGGCGGTCATCACCACCACCGGGGTTGCTCGAGTTGTAGGCTTCGCCGGCACCGGGATATTTCGGTGACGTGCCTTCGCCTTCCTTGAGCAGCACCTTGCGGCTCAGGCGCACCTTGCCGGACGGGTCGATGTTGATGACCTTGACCTCGACGTTCTCGCCTTCCTTCAGCTCGTCGCGCACGTTGGCGACGCGGTAGTTGGCCATTTCGGACACGTGCAGCAGACCGTCCACACCGGGCCATCACTTCGATGAACGCACCAAAGTCCGGGATGCGCTGCACGCTGCCCATGTACACCTTGTCGAGTTCGGGCGTTGCCGTCAGCTCCTGAATGATGCTGATCGCCATCTGCGCCGCGGCATCGTCAGACGACGCGATGTTGATGCGGCCGTCGTCTTCGACATCGATCTTGACGCCCGTGCGCTCGACGATCGAGCGGATGGTCTTGCCACCCGAGCCGATGCGCTCGCGAGTCTTCTCGACCGGAATCTTGATCGTGATGATGCCGAGCGTCTCCGCCATCTTGCCCAGGATGTGCAGGCGACCCTGGCGCCGCCTGTTCGAGCGCCTTGCGCATGATGTCCATCGTGACGGCCACTCACTCTTGATGTCTATCCATCACGAGGCCCATCGCCACACCGGCCACCGGCGGGGGGGGCTATTTCGACCCGGTCTGACCGAGCGGCTGCGTCTTATGGCATTCTGTGTGTCGTGCCACGCAAGATCCGCCAGCTCGTTGCCGATCTCGAACAGGCGGGATTTGTGCGGCTGACCGGCGGCAAGGGGCAGCACCGTAAGTTTCAGCACTCAAAGCTCACGGGCTCAGTCATTCTGAGCGGCGGTGATGGTGACGATGCCAAGCACTATCAGGAGAGACAGGTTCAGGCCGCTCTCAGGGAGGTGACCAAGTGAAACCGCAAGACCACTATTTGAAGTTCATCCAGTGGGACAACGAAGACGGACTCTACGTTGGCTACTGTCCAGACCTGTTCCCGTGGGGCGCGGTGTGTCACTCGGCGACCGAGGAGGAGGCCTATCGGCAGCTCTGCGCATTGGTGGCAGAAGAAGTTGAAGAATTGCAGCGCGCCGGGAAACCGCTGCCGCAGCCCGGTACTCGCCCGATGCGTGACGCCGTCCCCGCATAGTTCCAGCCACAAAAAAAGCCCCAGGGTGAAAACCCCGGGGCTCCATGAATCAAACTTCCGTGCCTCCGCGCCTCCCTGTAAACCAGGGCAGCGCGGCTTAGCGGCGCGGACCGCGGTCGCGGCGCGGGCCGCGGTCACGATCGCCGCCACCGCGGCGGTCATCACCACCACCGGGGTTGGTCGACGCATAGGCTTCACCGGCACCGGGATATTTCGGTGACGTGCCTTCGCCGTCCTTGAGCAACACCTTGCGGCTCAGGCGCACCTTGCCGGACGGGTCGATGTTGATCACCTTGACCTCGACCTGCTCGCCTTCCTTGAGCTCGTCGCGCACGTTGGCCACACGATAATTGGCCATTTCGGAGACGTGCAGCAGGCCGTCCACACCAGGCATCACTTCGATGAACGCACCAAAGTCCGTGATGCGCTGCACGCTGCCCATGTACACCTTGTCGAGTTCGGGCGTCGCGGTCAGCTCCTGAATAATGCTGATCGCCTTCTGCGCCGCCACGTCGTCAGACGACGCGATGTTGATGCGGCCATCGTCTTCGACATCGATCTTCACGCCCGTGCGCTCGACGATGCTGCGG
>CAYZLT010000196.1:0-6738 GCA_964479175.1 uncultured Solibacteraceae bacterium
GTCTTGCCCCCAGCGCTGGCAGTGACTGTCGCTTCGGCCGTCGTGCTCAGCGTGACCGTGGCCACGCCGCTCTCGCCGGTCAGCCCGAAACCCGCCGACAAAATCCCGGCGGTCGTCGTAAACGCCACCGGCACCCCGGTCAAGGGGTTGCCATTCACATCCTCGACCCGGGCCGACACCACAGCCTGACCGCCGTTGGCCCCCAACTGGGACGGACTGGCCGTCACCGCCACACGTTCGGCGGCGGCCGCACCAATCACCACCTCGAGCGTCTGTTTGGCGCTGCCGGAAAACGCCGTGATGGTCGCCCGGCCGGATCGGCCGTCGGCGGTAAGTTTCACGGTCACACGACCATTGTGTGTACGGGCCTCGGCAGGCTCGATGGTGCCGAGCGACGTCGTAAAGGACACGAGGGTGCCGTTGTGAACGGCTGTGCCGGCAGAGCCGGTCGTGGCGCCGCCGGTGCCCGTCCCGGTTGTCCCATTCTCAATCAGCACAGCCACCAAGTCGGTGGATCCGTTGATGGGGAGCACGTTGGTGGAGGACACCAGCGTGATGACCGTGCCGGCCGGTGCCACCAGGGGCACTTTGTCGCATGCGGCCAAACCAACGCCGGCCATCGTCAAAAGGCCGTAGAGGACATAGGGGAGAGGACGGCGTGGTACCATGCGGTTCATCAAGGATATTACGTTCATGTATTTAGAGGGTCAAGGTCGCACGGGCCCGAAACGCGTGTCCAGTCGCCCGCACACCCGGTTTGACGATGGCGGCTTCACGATGGTCGTGTTGCTGGTGGTCATGGCCATCATGGCGGTAGGCATGACGGCGATGCTCCCGACGTGGCGTCAGCAGGCGATTCGCGAAAAAGAAGAAGAACTCATCTTCCGCGGCAACCAGTACGCCCGCGCGCTGGTTCTGTATTCCCGCAAAAACAACAACCTCCTGCCCGCCAACATCGACGTGTTGTATGAGGGAAAATACCTACGCAAGAAGTGGAAGGATCCCATTACCAACGCGGACTTCGGCCTGTTGCCCGCGGGCCAACCCGCCAACGCGGGCCAACCCGCCAACGCGGGTCGGGGCAATCCGCAGGGGCCCGGAGCACCGGCGGGCGCCGGACGGAGCGGGGCACCGGCCCCACAGGCGCCTCAGGGGGCTCGAGGCACGGGCGCGGGCGCGTTTGGCGGGCAACAGGTGATCGGCAGCATCCAGGGCGTGTACAGCACCAGCACCGACACCTCGATCCGTGTCTACCAGAATCAGCAGCGGTACATCGACTGGCAGTTCACCATCCAGACCGCGCTGCCACTCATGGGCGGGGCGCGTGGTGGCGGAGCCGGAATGCCCGTTCGTGGCGGAGGTCCAGGGAACAACCCGCGGGGAGGCGGGCCTGGAAGTGGCACTGGCGTCCCAGGCGTCGGTGTGCCACCCCGCGGAGGCGGACCCGGTCGCGGGCAGCCCGCCGGGCCGCGAGGGGGCGGCACCCCCACGCCACCCGGCCGGGGCGGCCGTGGCGGGGGCTGACGCCTCAGGCTGATTCGAGATCGAGCACGATCGCGTCGTGAATCCGCGCGCGCATAGGCGGAAACCGTTCGTTGGTTCGGGTCGGGTGCACGCGGTTGGTCAGCAAGACCACGTACAGGTCCCGCTCCCAATCAATCCAGAGGGACGTCCCCGTAAATCCTGTGTGGCCGATCGACGACGCGGAAAGGCGGCTGCCGCACGACGAGGTGGGCAACATCGTGTCCCACCCCAATGCGCGTGAGCTGCCGGGCACGGGCCTCCGCGCGGCGAACGCGCGCATCATCGTCGGAGTCGCCAGCCAAGTGTCGGCGTGGAACGACTGCAACACCGTCGCCGCGAACCTGCCAACGGCGGCCGCGGCACCAAAAAGTCCGGCGTGCCCGGCGACCCCATGAAGCATCGCGGCGTTTTCATCGTGCGCTTCCCCCTGTACGAGACGCCCTCGCCAGGCATCGGCTTCCGTCGGCGCGATGGAGGGCCAGGCCTCTCGTGGAGGCAAAAACCCGAGCCATGGCCAGCCATGAGGCCACAGCGCCTCCCACTGCGCCGAGAGTGAGGCGTGGCCGCGCGCTTCAAGCGCAAAGCCGAGCAGCATGAAACCCACATCGGAATACACCGACCCGGCGCCCACAGGTCGTCCAAGCGACACCTCGAGGATGGCGCGCCGAAAGATGTCAGGGTCGTCCACCGACTCCCAGAGTCGCACGTGCCCGGGGAGGCCGGACGAGTGATCAAGCAGGTGACCAATGGTCACGTCCTCAGTCCCGGGAACGCGCCACTCCGGCAGACACTCCCGCACCGGCGTGGTGAGTGCCAGCGTCCCTGTCTGCACCTGCCGCATCACGAGCGACGTGGTCACAATCACCTTGGTCAACGACGCCAGGTCGAACACCGTCGATTCGACGCAGGCCGGAGCGCCTGGGGCGTAGGACAGCGTGCCGAGCGCCTCACCCCAGAGAGGCCCACTGGCGCGCCCGACTTCACACACCACCGCAGGATAGGCACGCTCGCGCACGCCCTCAGCCAACAGTGCACGTGTGCGCACGAAGGTCATGGCCTATCGCCGCCTTCAACCAGCGCGGGGCGCAGTTGTGTGAGATACCGTCCCCGCGGGGCCGTCGCCGCCATGAGACCGTCGTAGGAAAACATCAGGACGCCGGCGGCGTCACTGCGCCTCGCGGCACGGATGTGCTCCGCCGTGTGTGCCACCGACAACCGCCACGCACCGATGCCGGCCCAGACCGGACGACCAAACGCGCCGGCTTTGGTCTCGGTCATCTGTTGCGTGAATCCTTCCACGGTCGTGGCGTAGGCCATCGGACACACGACGTCAATCAGGCCCGTGCGCGCCCACAACGACCAGTCCTGCAGCTTGAGACGACGGGCATCGTCAGCGACGGGCACGACGGCGGCAGACAAGACGGCGTCGGGTCGCGTCCCGCGGACCACCCCGCGGATACGTTCAACGAGCAGATTGAGTCGCTCCCGGCGGAAGTTCTCAAATTGTTGCGGATAAAAAGACGTCCACGCCAGGGGATCACGCTTCAACATCGCGTCAAGCCTGGCGCGGTCCGCGGCTGACGCGAGCACCGAGTGCTGTGCGCGAAATGCGTCCAGGGCGGCGGCGCTGTAGTCAAAGTCGTTGGTGGGATAACGGATGTAGTCCAGGTGGAGACCGTCGAGCGCATACCGCGCCATCAAGTCCCGCACGACCGACAGCGTGTACTGTTGCGACGCTTCGGGGATCGGGGAGAGGAACAATCCTTCCACCGAATCACTCCGGTCGCGTGTCCATCGCGTGAGCTGTGTCAGATAGGCGGGCGACGTCGGGCGGACACGCGACAACGTGCCCGCCATCTGCCGCGGCACCATGAGCCACCCGGGTTCACGCACCGCGATGTGTGCCTTGTCTCTGGGTGGCGTGGCGGCGCCGGCGACGAGATTGACATTAAACCAGGCATGGACGGTCAGACCGGCGGCATGGGCACGCTCGATGGTCAGCGCCAGCGGATCAAACGTGGCCGGCTGGCCCGACAGTTCCGCTGCCCGGGGTTCCAGCTCACTCTGATAGTAGGCATCCCCGCGCCCACGCACCTGGACGAGCAGGGTGTTGTACCCGGCGCCGACGGCGGTACGGACGAGTTCATCGATCCGAGCCGTGGAGGTGAGCGTGGATCTGATCACCCAGAGGCCGCGCACCTCTTTTTTTCCAGGGCTCTGAGCGGCCTGGGTCGGCGTCGGTGCCTGGGGCAGCGTCGACCGCGCAGAGGCCGCAAGCCCGACGCACGCGGCAAGGACCACACCGATCGTGATGGCGCGTCTGAGGTGTGTCATACGAACGCCTCACGGTACCAGTGGGCTTTGAAGGGTGTCAATGCGATACGCTTTTATGATGGCGGTGCTCGGGATGGCGGTGCTCGGGATTGATGCTGGCGGAACCAAGACGGTGTGCCAGGTGGCCGACGCCACGGGTCTCATCCTCGCGGAGTCGCGCGGCCCCGGCGCGAATCTCCAGAACGCCGGTGAACTGCAAGTGGAAAAGGTTCTCCATGAGGTGATCCAGGCGGCCACACTGCAGGCTGATGCCTGGCCGACCAGTGCCTGTATCGGCATGGCCGGTGTGGACCGCCCGGAAGACGCCGCCATTGTGCGCGGCATCCTCTCGCGATTGGTGCCCCGGTGTCCGGTGGTCGTGGTCAACGACGCGCTCATCGCGCTGGAGGCCGGCGCGCCGGGCGCGGCGGGTGTGGTCATCATCGCGGGCACCGGTTCGATCGCGTATGGACGCGACGACCGCGGTCGCGCCGCACGTGCGGGTGGCTGGGGGTACGTGCTGGGCGACGAGGGGAGTGGCTACTGGCTCGGTCGCCAGGCGCTCCGCACCGTGTTGCGCGCGTCAGATGGCCGCGGCCCAGCGACGCGTCTCACCGACCGTGTGCTCGCACACTATGACGTCTCGCGGCCCCAGGATCTCGTTCGCGAGATCTACTATGGGCGTTTTAAACCCTCGACTGTCGCCGCCATTGCCTCCCTGGTTGAGGAGGTCGCCACCGAAGGTGACGAGTGGGCGCTGCACCTCATCGAGACGGGCGCCCGTGAGTTGAGTCTCGCCGCCCGAGCGGTGTGTGACCGGCTGGGGCTGACGTGCGGCCCCGTCATTCTGGCCGGCGGAATTTTTCGCGCGGTGCCACGCCTGCGCGCGGGCGTGATTGAGGCGCTCACGTCGCAGCACGCCGGCACCATCGTTCGTCCATTAACCCAGGAACCCGCGGCCGGGGCGGTCAGCCTCGCCATCGCCGCGTCCGAGGGCACGTTTGTCGCGCCCGCCTACGTCGATCACGACTAAATGCACATCACGACGTACGCCACAGCTGAACGCGCGGCGCAGGCCGCAGCTCGCCTCGTGCTCACCCGACTCGCCGCACAGCCGGCGCTGGTCCTCGGGTTGCCGACAGGCAATACCCCGATCCCGCTCTACCGGGCCCTGGTGCGCGCGCACCGCCAGGGCCGCGCGGATTTTTCACGGGCGACGACGTTTAATCTTGACGAATTTGTGGGCGTCGGTCGTGGTGATGCGGGCAGCTACCGGACTTTCATGACTACGCACCTGTTCGCGCAGGTGAATCTGCCGACACGACGCGCCCACGTGCTGGATGGCTGCGCCCCCGATTGGCGCGCCGAGGTGGCCCGTTACGAGGCACTCATCACACGCGCGGGCGGCCTGGACCTGGTCATCCTCGGCATCGGACGCAACGGGCACCTGGGCTTCAACGAACCCGCGCCGACGCTGCACGCGCGCTCACATCGCGTCACCCTCCGGCCAGACACCCGCCGCGCCAACGCCGCGTTGTTTGACGGACGATGGCGCAACGTGCCGACGCAGGCCCTCTCGATGGGCATCGCGACTATTCTCAGCGCGCGGGAAGTCGTGCTGGTTGCCACCGGGGCGTCCAAGGCCCGCATCCTCGCGCGCGCGCTTCTGGGCCCGGTGACCACACGTGTGCCGGCGTCGTTGTTACAGGCACACCCCAACGTGTCGATCGTGGTGGACCGCGACGCCGCCGGGAACCTCTAGACCTTCGTCAGCAGCTTGCGCAGGTGGGGCTCGATGTCCTCGCCCAGCGCTTCGCGGATGGAGTCGTGGGATTTCTTGAGGCGCGCGGTGGCCTGCGTGAGCGTGAGGTTGGCCTTTTTCATCACGATGGCGACCTTCACGTTCCATTTGGATTTCACGAGCAATCCCTTGGCCTCCTCTGGGTCCACCCCGGTGACCATGGAGACGATGCGCTGGGCGCGATCCTGCAGTTTTTCGGACCCCGTCTTCACATCGACCATCAGGTTGCCGTACGTCTTGCCGATGCGCACCATCGAGACGGTGGTCAACATGTTGAGCACGAGTTTTGTGGCCGTGCCGGCCTTGAGACGCGTGGAACCCGCGATGACCTCGGGCCCGACCGATGGCGCAATGATCAGGTCGACGTAATTCTGCAATTCCGTCCCTGGCCAACACGTCACAAAGATGATGCGCGCACCCTTCTTGCGAGCGACGGTGAGGCCCCCGCGCACAAACTGCGTAATGCCGGAGGCTGAGACGCCGACCACCACGTCACGTTTGCTCACGCGCAGCCGGGACAGGCAGCGGCCGCCTTCTTCGTAGTTGTCCTCCACGCCTTCGCGGGCGCGGAACACGGCCTCCTGACCTCCGGCCATCAGCCCCTGGACCATTTCGGGTTTTGTGCTGAACGTCGGCGGCATCTCCGCGGCCTCGAGCACACCCAGTCGCCCGGAGGTTCCGGCGCCGATGAGCAGCAGGCGCCCGCCTTTTTTCAGCGCGCTGGAGATGATCTCGATGCCGTGCGCGATGCGTTCGCGCTCCTTGTTCACGGCGGCGACCACCTTTTTGTCTTCGGCGAGCATCAGATCGACGATGTCGAGAATCGGCATCGTATCGATCGCCAATGATGCGGTGTTGATAGCTTCAGTGGGCAGGTACTGCCACTTCGATTGATAAGGCATGACGGACTACTCGGCCCTCCAGGACCCGGATTGGACGTAGAGTAAACCTCCGGAGCAGGGAAGGCAAACCGCACATGGACCCCGTCGTCTCATATCTGCGACATCTGGAAGTGGAACGCCGTGTCGCGAGCAACACGTTGAGTGCGTACCGACGCGACTTGACGCGGTTGCAGGTGTTTGCCGCCTCGCAGTCGCGCG
>CAYZLT010000197.1:0-6736 GCA_964479175.1 uncultured Solibacteraceae bacterium
CGAAGGCGTGGCGGTTGCGCACCAGCAGTTCTCCGCCCGGCTGGTCGGCCCAGGCCACGCTCAACTTCTGGTGGCACCAGGCGGCCTCGTGGTAGACGGGGTGCGGGGTGCGATCGGGCAGAAGCGAACGCTGAACCCAAGAACCCCAGAACAGCACCCAGAACAGCACCCAGAACCGTGCACCCAGAACCTTGAACCTTGCTCCTTGGTTGTAGAGCGTCGGCGGTATTCTGAGCGCAGATGGTGCGCATCGGCACGAGTGGCTGGAGTTACCCGACGGGTCAGGGGACCTGGAATGGGGTGTTTTATCCCAAGCCCCGGCCGCGGGGATTTGATGAGCTGGCGTATTACGCTGAACACTTCGACACGGTCGAGGTGAACTCGACGTTTTACCGGGTGCCGGAGGCGGCACAGGTGGCCACATGGGTCACACGAACGCCGGCGGATTTTTTGTTTGCGGTGAAGCTCTACCAGAAGTTCACACACCCGGACATGTACCTGAAGCAGGCGGGCGCCACGGAGTGGCGCCCGCCCCTGGTGGACATCGACGTGTTCCGTGCGGGGATCGAGCCGCTGGCCGCAGCAGGGCGCCTGGGCGCCCTGCTGCTGCAATTCCCGCCCAGCCTGCACGCGTCTCCGGCCGCTGGGGATTACCTGTCGTGGCTGCTCGACCACCTTCGCGCGTACCCGACCGTTGTCGAGCTGCGCCACCGGTCGTGGTTCGAGGTGGGGGGCGAGGCGCCCGCGGAGACGGGCGGCGATCTCGCCGCCCGTCTCCGCGTCACGGGCGCGGGTCTGGTGGTCGCCGACGACCCGGAGAGCGCACAAATGACGTCGGGTGTCTTTTTCAAGGACCGGGCCACGAAAAAGACACCCGACGTCATTTGTGCGCCCCTGTACCTGCGCCTGCACGGGCGCAACGCGGCGGCGTGGTGGCACCACGCCGCCGCGCAGGACCGCTACAACTACCTCTACTCGCCGACCGAGCTGCGCCCGTTCGCCGACCAGGCGCAAGACGCGGCGCAAGACGCGGCGGCCGCAGGCCGCCGCGTCTTCGCGTTCATGAACAATCATTTTTCGGCGAAGGCGGTCGCAAATGCGGCCGTCCTGAAGTCACAACTGGGACAGGATCTGCCCGGTGACTACGAGCCGGAACTGATCGACCGGTACCCGGATCTGCAGGGACTGGTGCGCGTCCGCGCATCAGCGCCGCGACTTATTTGATCGTCGCCTGCTTGAGAACGTCCTCAAATTTCAGCGCGTCCACCACGGCCATCCCGGACGTGACGCGGCCAAACACCGTGAAGTCGCCATCGAGGCCAGGGCTGGCGGCCTTCATGATGTAGAACTGGCTGCTCGCATTTTTTGCGGTGCCCGCGTGGGCCAGGCCCACCGCGCCCCGCAGGTGTGACGCACGCTTTGACGTCTCGAGCACACCCACGGTCGGTGTGGTCCCGGTCTGTCCCCACAAGTTGCGGCGGGTCACGTTGCGCGAGTTGGGGTCGCCAATCTGCACCAGCGTCCGCTCCACTCTGTGAAAACGGAGACCGCGATAAAAATTCTTCTTCACCAGGGCGATGATGTAATCCACCGTCTTGGGCGCGTCCCCCCGGAGCAATTCAATCTGGATCGTCCCACGCGAGGTCTCCAGCACCAGCACCGGATTGGCCGCCGCGGCCCCACGCGCCTGTTCCGCTGCAGGACTCGCCACCGCCAGCACCAGGCCCATCGCCATCGCCACCATCACCATGCGTTTCATGCGCGAGACTCCTTTGTGACACCGATGCGCGGACACTCCGTGGACACCACACACGCGCGGCATCGCGGATAGACGGGTTTGCACACGTTCTGCCCCCAGGTGACCAGATACAGGTTCACGTCGGGCCACCACTTCTTCGGTACTACTGTATACAACGCGTGTTCGGTTTCTTCCGGCGTTCTCGTGCGGACCCACCCCAGGCGATTCGAGATGCGATGGACATGGGTATCGACACAGATGTTGTTCTTCGACGCGTGCGACAAAATCAGCACAAGGTTGGCGGTCTTTCGGCCGACGCCGGCCAGCGTCAGTAACCTCTCCATCGTGTCCGGCACCACGCCACCGAAGTCATCGAGAATCTGGCGGCAGCACTCCTTCACGTGGCGTGCCTTGTTGCGATAAAAACTGACGGGATAGATCAGTCGCTCGAGCCGCGCCACCGTCAACCTCACCATCGTCTGCGGCGTGCTCGCGACCTTGAAGAGCCGCGCTGACGCCGAGGCGGTCACGGCGTCTTTGGTTTGTGCCGACAACAAGGTGGCGATGAGGACCTGAAACGGATCCTCCTGAGTAGCCTCGGAGATCTTCTCGACGGCCGGCTCCTCCATCGACGCGATCGCGCGCCCGATCTTCGTGAGCACGCGGACACGCGCCTTTGTGCCGATGTCAGTCGTCGTCGTCATTTGATGATTCTAGCTCCGCGCCATCGGCGCGATCACACGCGCGGCTCGAAGTAGATCGCCTGCCCGACAACGAGACGCCCGCGACGAGCGACGGTGGCGTACACGCCGGCTTTGTTGTCCCTCCTCTGCACGATCGCCTTCAGCACCTCGGGCGTGGGCCGTGCGGAGTCGGGGTCGAAGTTCACCATCGCGCAGCGCTCGTCGTAATTGGTGACGTAAATCGCGGCGGCATCACTCGAGTCGCCACACGAGAGCAGGCCCCCCACCCACTCGTCCTCTTCGAACGGCACTGACCGCGATGATGTGATCAGGATATTCGGCCGGAACCGTCTGACGTCGGCGGGCTGCGTCGCGAGTCTGCCAATCTCGCTGACCGTGGTCGATGAGATCACTGAGATACTCGCTTCGTCGAAGATGCCGCGGTTGAGGTGCACCATCTCGACGGGCGATCCGTGGCGCCGCCCAATCTCCGCCGCCAGGTCAGGGCCGAGCATGGCACACTCGTCTCCCTCAGGCGTGCGCACGTGCGTCGGGAGATTTCCGTGGAGTGCGGGTTCCCGCCGATGGGGAGCGAACAGCAGTAGCTCAGGGAGCCGTGATGCCGTCAGCCAGGGAAACCCCGCGTCTTCGCCGATGCGCCGCAGGGCTAGACGCCGGTCGCCATCCAGACCGTGCCAGCCCAGGTCCGCATCGTTGATGCGTTCGCCCCTCATGGATTTTACGGGGTACCGAAAGAGGGCCTCGATTTCACCGATTTTGATACGCATCCGAACGCTCACTTGACGACCCCGATGTTCTGCAGACAGAGCCGCGACAGGTAGGCCTGCCCTCGCCCGTCAGGCCGCGTGGCGTCACAACGAAGAAACGACATGATTTCGGGAGACTCCCGGAGCACAAGTCCGATCTGGCCCGCTGACCCCGGCATCGCGCGCGACCGTCAGCATCTTCGTCACTCGTGGCCCCGTCGGAGCGTCAACATCGTCAACGAGCACGACGTTGTGATCGGCGAGATCAAGGAGCTGACCCTGAATTGCAGCCACTCGTTTTTCTGAGTGGAACTCGACGGTCAGCCGCAGGGTGCCGCGGGTGACCCAACTCGTACGGGGCGCTCCAGAGCGTCCGGAACGGCCCCCACTTGATCCACCCGGCTCCATGAACCAGCCGGGCGTGCCTCGCCACAACACGAGGAGGTCGAGGTGATCAACGCCACCGCGACCCGTTGCAAACCATGTCGCCTCCACCGTTGGTGAGATCAGCATGGTGGGATTGGTCGAGGACTCCGGCGCCTGGCTCGCGGCACCAACCGGAATCAGCAGGTACGCGGCCAACCCGATGACACCCATGAGATGTCTCATCGTCTCATTGCCTCCCAGTCAGACAGGATCTTCGGACGAGGGTCCTGTCTCATCATCGATGGTCGCGATGCCTGCCCATACAAGCAGGACAAACGTCGGAACAAAACCGGCACCTATTGAAAACCCTGTGACCAGGGCGAACAGGCCCGACACTATCACCATGGCGGCCAGCAGACCGCGCCGGCGACGCCAAGCCGCCCAACTCGCGACCAGCGCCACGCCTGCGGGAATACTGCCCATGGCAACCGCCTCACCCACAGTAGGGCGTCTCCCGCCACTCATCATCGGAATGGTGGTCATCCAGACGGCCGCAATAAAACACCACACAAACGCTGCTGCCGAAAGCCCGACGACGAGTCGGTTGGGTTTTTCCATCGGACTTGACGACATCACGAAGGCCATTCCAGGCGATGGACAGCATCGTGGAGACCTCTGCGCCAGAAGTCCATCAACGAACCCGATGACCGCTGCGCCCAAGTATCTTGAACCGACCTGCGGCCGCTTCCGAAGCCGCGGTTCACAATTTGTCGAGAATGCACGTTCATCAAATTGTAAGCCCCACGTCAGCGTTCACCAGCGGCGGCCACATGACGGCACCGGCCGCCGTCTGGTGCAACGCAAGTCAGGTGGTGTTTCGAAGTGTTCCCCGTTTCTGACCGCACCCAGCGGGCTATGGCACCTTGACGTCCAGCCGGTCGAGCTCTTCATTTGTGACGGATGCCGGTGTGTCATGACTAAGCCCTGCGAGTTCGTCGACTGTCAGCAGCCCCCTCGCGCTCATCAGGGCCAGAAGCGCGTCGAATCGGGCCTGGAGTTTGTCGAGTTCCCGAACTGTTGCGTCGAGTCGGTCAGATTCGCCGAAAGTAGCGGTGCTCAGGACATCGTTCATGAAGGACATGTTTATTGCTCCCGTTGATGGCGAGAATCTGCGGTCGTCTGGGCGGTGGGAAATTTACGTCCACATCGCACGTCGACAGCGTCCCGTCGCGGTAGGTCAGAGCTGATTCAACCGGAATCGACGCACTCCTGCATTTATCACGGCCACACCACCAAGGATCGTCAGTGAAAGAGCAATGCTTATTGCTGGCCGATGGGCCGGCGCCACAAGAGCCGAGATAGCGCCCAAGAGGTCGGCTGCAAACGCTTGTTAGCCGATTGTCGCCCACGCAGGCGATCGTACTCGGGGTGGGTGCCAATCCAGAACCAGGCGCGATTCTCGCCATTTTCAACGGCGAGCGCGCGATGGTGCAGGCCGACTCGTGCCGACCAACACTTGCCGATCTCCTTGAAGTGGAGGGATGAATGACTCAGGTTGGTCTTGAGCTGCGCGTAACAACGGTCCGCCAATGTTCGAACGTCCGTGGGTAGGCTCAGGTTCGGTCCGCAACCGAGTGTGTACAAGATTCATCCGGCCGCTTCAGCTAGAGCTGCTCAGACGGGTGCCCGACGACGGCGGACTGGCGTTCTACCGCGGCGAGCTGCAGGCCGGCCGACTGGACGTGGCCGGCATGGAGGCGTCGATCAAGGCGTCATCGGAGTACGCGCAGCGCAATCCTACGACGTGAGCAGATCTCGTGTATCGCAGCCGCATAGGGGATGCCCTCGGCTGGCAGGTGAAGGGGCGCCCGATTCGGTCTGAGGCAGATTTGACCCGGGTAATGGGATAACGCCGTGGTCCTGAAGGTGAATACTGGCATGAAGCCGCGCCTTGACAGATCCAACGCCTCACGCCTAGCGTTCGGGCAGCTTCCGCTCGTTTGGAGGCTCTGGAGGCATGCCATGCGGGACCGGATCGTCGTTGCGCTCAATCTCATTACGCTGCTCGTTGGGATATTTGTAGGTTTTGCGCTGGGACGCTCGTCCTCGGCCTCCGTGGAGGCACAGGCTGCGCCCCCGCCAATCACAACGGCTGCTCAAGAACGGACTCAGGCCAGGCCTCCTGCGCCAGAGCAACCGAATCCCAACTTTGAGGAAATAACCCCGGTCATGACAGCGGGCTCGGCGGCATTCGGCGTCCTCCTGTCGAGTCGGATGGCAACAGATGAACTGTCCGTTAAGGGTGTAGATGTCATCAAGTTGATAGAGAACACGCTGAACCTCATGTCAACAAAGCGGAGCGTGTTTACCAGCGCGGAACTTCAGGACGTCATTAATAAGTCGAAGATCGCCCGGCCGCTGAGGATGAAACAGGCGACAGCAGGAAGGGGAGGCCAATAGTGAGACGCTTCCCATTTGTTGTACTACTCATCGCCTGCGTGTCAGCCGTTGAGGCACAGAGCATCACTCCTTCGTCTCAGCAAACGGTCCAAATCCCGATCGGCGCGGCGACAATTCCTGGCGACATTATGTACTCACTGGGCCAGCAGAATAGCCAGTTAGTCAACATCTCTGCGCGCCTTGAAAAAATGGAGGCAAAGATCGCGGAGAACCAGGCGGAGACAGCTAAGCGGATGCAGGAATTACAAGACGACGTGACAACCTTGAATGTGTACGCCACGATCGCCGCATGGGCTATTGCCATTGTGCTTACAGCAATGATCGGTGCCTTCGTCACCGAACAATGGCGGAAGCGGTCAGCCGCCAAGTTGGCTGTGGCGAACTCCGACGAATGACACTATGTCGCAGACGCAACGGGGATGTCCCGTTGGCTGTTGAAATTCAGCGGCGGCTCGGTTGACGGTCTCTACTATGCGACGTTCTCCTCGGCAATGACAAGGCCCAGTTGCTGGTCACGGGCCCGGAGCGTCGCGACGAGGGTGGGCATGTCCGCACATCCTTTCAGGCGACGAAAGCCCTTCGCGGCTTCGAGGACGCCGACCGCGACCCATCGCACGATCATCTTGCCGTGCCGCCAGCGTTTGACGTTGTGCTTGATGTGACGCGTGCGGCTCATCAGGCTTTCGATCGCGTTCGTCGTGGCGAGCGATCGCTGCAGCCGC
>CAYZLT010000198.1:0-3113 GCA_964479175.1 uncultured Solibacteraceae bacterium
GATTCGTACAGCTACAAACGCTTGCGCGTCAACGCCGGGCTGCGGTACGACTGGCAGCAGTCGAAGTGGCTGGGCGGGTGCGTGACGGCGAACGAGATCGTGCCGGACCTGCTGCCGGGCTACTGTGAAGGGGAGCTTACGGGCGGTGTGAGCCCCATCACCGGCCAGACGGAAGAACTGCGGCCGTTCTCAACCTGGTCCCCGCGTATGTCGCTGACCTATGACCTGTTCGGCAACGGCAAGACAGCGCTCAAGGGTACCGGGTCCTACTACTACGATACGAAGATCACGCTGGCCAATTCACTGTCGGGCCTGAACAATTTCCTGGTGAGTTGGGGCGCCAACCAGGCCAGCGGCGCGTGCAGCACCGTGGCGAACGCAAGCTGCTGGAACGACGCGAATCGCGATGGATTCATCCAGCGACCGGAACTGATCGGCACGCCAGAGTTCCCGAGCAACTTTGTCGACGGCAGGATCGTAGCCTCCGGCAACCGCGTGGCCGACGATGCGAAGCTCAGCCGCACACGGGAAATGACCCTGGGCGTGTCACACGAGCTGATGAACAACCTGGCGGTGGGTGCGGACTTCATCTACCGCAAGTACGATCACGGCACGGCGGCCTACATCATCGGCTTCGAGCCGGGTGCGGCGGGCTTCCCTTCGTCCAACATCTACAGCACCACGCCGTCGGTGTACGTCGATCCGGTGACGGGCAAGTCCGCGAACTACTTCGTGGTGCAGCAGGGTCGGGCGCGGCCGTCGGGGCCCACGATCACCAAGACGAACCTGGCGTACCAGAACTACATGGGCGTGGACCTGGTCCTCAACAAGCGGTACAGCGACAAGTGGCAGTTGAACATCGCGCTCACACTGCAGAAGCGCGACGACTTCAGCCCGGAGGGCAGCTTCTCTAACCCGACGGGTCTCGAGTTCACCAACGGGAGGAACACGGGCGCGCGGTACCTGTTCAAGGTGAACGGCAGCTACGACCTCCCGTGGGGAATCATGGCGTCGACCAACTTCAACATGAACGATGGCGCGCAGCGGACCATGGTGATCAACGGCCCCGGCCAGGTGTACGGCGGCACCACGGGCACCATCAACTACAGCACGCTGAGCTTCGAGCCCGCCGGCACGACGCGGATGGAGCGGACGACGCTGTGGGACTTCGGGCTGAACAAGACGTTCACGTTCCGGGGCGGCCAGAACCGGATCAAGGCGACGATCGACGGATTCAACATCCTGAACTCGGCGCCGGTGCTCGGGTACTCGAGCAACAACCTGAGTCTGCTGGGTACCTCCAGCAACCCGGTCCTTCCGTCTGATCGCATCAACTCGATCCTGCCGCCGCGCGTGTTCCGCGCCGGCGTCACGCTCTGGTTCTAAGACGAATGTAGGGCGAGACCTTCAGGTCCGCCAGACTGGCGGGGCTAAAGCCCACGCCCTACACAACACACCGGCCCCGGGGCTATATGCCCCGGGGCCGTTTTTGTGGGGGTGCCTCTATTGAGGAGGGAGCAATGAGGATCGGCCTTTTACTTGCCGCCTGCGCAGTTCTACTGTCACCGGCGTCGCTGTTTTCCCAGACAGCCGACCCCACCAGCCTCGAGGCGGTTGTCACGGCAGCGGCCGCGTACGTGCATGACTATCAGCGCACACTGACCGCCGTGCTCGCCGACGAGGATTACCAGCAGCAGATTGTCACACAGACACCCCGGGATGAGTCGATGCCCCGCGTGCGGCGGTTACGCAGCGAGGTGTTCTTCATGTTCGCTCCGGCGTCCGGTGACTGGATGGCCATGCGCGACGTGGTGTCGATTGACGGCGCCGCCCCGGTGGAGCGTCCCAACCTGCGTGACGCGCTGCGAACCTTGCCGCCCGTTCAGGTGGCCCGGACATTCAAGTCGCACAACTCCCGCTTCAATCTTGGCAAGGCGTCGCGCAATTTCAACGAACCCACGCTGAGCCTGCTGCTGCTCGATGATCGCTATCGGCCGCACGTGCGATTCACGCGCAAGGGCGTGCAGAGGAACCGTGATGGTGTCTGGGTGACGATCGGATTCGCCGAAGCGTCGGGACCTCACACGCTGATACGTGACCTGTCGCAGAACCCCGCGGTGTCCAAGGGCGAGTTTGTCGTAGAGGCCGGCACCGGGCGCGTGAAGCGCGCGCGAATGGTGACCGTCATCGGCGCGATGACCGCGGAGATGACAACCGACTATGCTCCGGATGGGCGACTGGGGATCTGGGTGCCGGCAAGTTTCGCCGAGCGTTACCAGAGTGGTGCGAAGATTGCGATCTCGCCAGACCCGAGGATCAGCCTTCCAACGTCGTTCGAGGAGATACGGTGCCTGGCGAAGTACACGAACTATCGTCGCTTCGAGGTGAAGGTGACTATCAAATAGGGCGTTTCGTGCGCGGGCCCTTACTGTTTCTTCCAGCCTTCGCGGACGGCCTGCAGCGGCGGCAGGGCCACGGCTGCATAACCCTTGCGCGATCGGATCTTCACACCAGACACGTTGGCTTTGACTTCGATCTTGCGGAACTTGCCGTCCATCACGGCATTGTCAGGACGATAGCCAATCACGTAGTAGGTGCTGGTGTCGCGCACCACCATGTTGAAGGCGCGGCCGATGTCGTCGATGTTCTTGATGCCGATGCCGCCGGTGGCCGACGTCAGGAGGTACGGCGCCGCTTCACCGCTGTCGAAGGCGGTCGAGCGCCCGGCCTCAGTGCGCAGCACATCTGACGTCGCGCTGGGGGCGCCGACAAGCCCACGCCCGTCGATCGAATAGATTGTGGTGCCCCCGCGGGCGGCGTCAGCGCCAATCGCGAGCAGGTCGTCTCTGGATTCTTCGACAAAAAACCCTTCCGACAGGAACACGAGTGTCTTGCGCCCGGGGATCCGGCTGAGCCGGCTCACGACATACCGCAGGTTCTGCAGCGTGTTGTATGTCAGCATGCGGGCCTGGCGCACATACAGCCGTGACTTCTGTTGAATCAGGTTTTCCACCTGGTTGAGGCCGCCGTTGAGCGCGCACGACTGGGGGTCGTCCTGGCAGACCTGTTCGCCGACCCGGCGCGCGACTTCGACTGACCCCTCGGCGATGCGC
>CAYZLT010000198.1:3123-6672 GCA_964479175.1 uncultured Solibacteraceae bacterium
CCGGAAGGTCGCGAGCAGTGACTGCCGATTCTCGAATCCGACGTTCACCTTGTTTACGCCGGCGAGCAACTCGGCCGAACTCGTCGTCAGCCGTCCGTTGAACATACTGCCATTCTGGAAAATGCCGCCAAAATCGCCCGGGCCGATGTTCTCCTTGACGAACTGGATGACGCCCTGTTTTGTGCGCATCAGGGACTCGTGGGCCAGGTGCGCTTCGTCGAACATCACCACGAAGATGCGCCGTGCCCGGTCTTCCGGCGCCACGTCCTGGTCGCCGGTGACGGGAATCAATTGTCCCCCGCGATCATGCGACACCATGTAGAACTGCTCGATTTTCTGAAGTCTGCCGTCTTCGAGCAGCTGAAGATCCTCCGCCGTCAATCCGCCGACAAAGTCGCCCTTCTTGTCGTGAATCACCACATCCACTTCGACCAGCGACGTGGTCGTGCGGAACGTGACCTGGGGAGATGACTGAGCCGTCGGAGGTGCCTGCGTGGCCACGCTGGGGACCCAGATGACGCCGAGACCAAAAGCCAGAACGAGTACGTTGCGCTTGCCACGCATGTCAAAACTCCAGATTTGGACGGACCTTGGGTGGATCTTACACCCAGCCCGGGCATGGAGTTACCATGATCCCATCACATCATGAGCACTTGCGAACGTCTCCGCTACCCGGGTTCACTCCTGCTGGCGATAGGTCTGGCGGCGAGCCTTGGCGCCGAGCAGCAGACGCAGCCGACATTTCGGAGCGCCGTCACGCTTATCACCGTGGACGTTTCGGTCCTGGACGGTGACGGCAAACCTGTGCCGGGCCTGAAGGCGGGTGACTTCGAAGTCAAACTGAACGGCAAGGTGCGCCCGGTCAAGGTGCTGACGTTTGTCGAAGCCGCCGCTGAACTGGCGCCGACCGCGGCTGCAGTCGTGCCTCGAATGCCAGGGGTCGCAGAGGGTGCAAGACAGGGCACACAGGTCGTCACCAACGACGGCGTGGTGGCCGCCGCCAGACAGAAGGGTGAAGACCGCGTGTTCGTGCTCCTCATCGATGACCTCTCGTTTGCGCCGATGAGGGGCAAAGCCTTGTTTTTGGCGGCAAGGGTTTTCGTGAACAGTCTGCCGGCCGCCGATGTGGTGGGTCTGGCCACGACCAGTGGATCGGCGGTGGTGAACCCGACCGCTGACCGGACCAAGGTGTTGTTCGCGCTCGACCACGCGGCCGGCGAATCGAGCGATCCGCAATCGCTGACGCCACCCGGAGCCGATGCGACTGACCCGGCCAATTCTGATGCAGACGGGTCGGTGGGCATCAGTCAGGCCATCGACATCGCCAACGGAGACCTCGATCAGCTCAAGGTCGCGATTGCCCGCGCCTGCTTTAACGGAGATCGGACGGCCGTGAATGCTGAAGTCGTCGATGTGCTGATCGCCACCAACACATGCGCCGGGCAGGTGAACACTCAGGCAAGGACCATTGCCGCGCGCACACTGCAGACGACTCGACGGCAGGTCGGGTCGTACGTGGCGGTCATCGACGCGATGCGGGCGGCGACGGGGCTCCGGCATCTGGTGGTGTTGTCAGACGGGCTGGCCGTCGGTCGGGATTCAAGCCAGCTCACACCGGTGGCGCGCGCCGCGGCCGCCGCAGGCGTGCAGGTCAGTGTCCTGATGGAAGAACGTGACCTGAGCCTGACCGACGGGGGCCGCCGGACTGCGATCGGCTCGGTCACTCAGACCGACATCGGTGCCCCACAGCGCCGCATCGAAGACAACAAGATGTTCCTGGCCGGCGGGCAGTTGCTGGCGGAGATGGCGGGCGGGCAGTTCTACCGCATCATCGGCCAGCCGGGGCCGTTCTTCGATCGCGTGCGCGCCGCCAGTGCCGCCGTCTATCGCCTCGGCATCGAGCCATCACCGGACGTCGATCCCTCGCGCATTGACAAGGTGGAGGCCAAGGTGAACCGGCGAGGCGTGTTTGTCCACGCGAATCGTCACGGCGTGTCGGCGGCGTCATCGGCGTCATCGGCAGTCACGGCCGTCGCGCCCACGCTCGACGACACGTTGAAGGCGGCCATCGGCCGTGGCCAGTCTCACGGTGCCGTACCACTGCGCGTGGCCACTGCGCTTCGTCGCTCCGCAGGAGGCGCCACGCCCGATCTCAACGTGCTCAACGTGCTCAACGTGAACGCCGACGTCCCAGACTCGGTGAAAGGTCCGCTGGTGGCCATGTTCGGCCTGGTGAAGGACGGCGATGCGCTCGGCGCCATGACCAGCGGCCGTCGTGAGGTCGTGGCTCCGGCAGGCGGAGGCCCGTTCGTCCTCTCGTTGTCCCTGCCAGTCGCGACAGGCTCGTATCGATTGCGCCTGGCGGTGGCCGACGCCACCGGTGCGCTTGGGGCACTCGACATCCCAGTGGACGCCGTGCTCACCGAGATGGGCCCGCTGTCGGCCAGCGATTTGATGACGGCGTGGGTGGACGCGACGGGTCAACCTCATCTCTTCGCGCTCGAAGACCTGCCCGCGTCCGCCACCAGCCTGCAGGCGATCCTTGAACTCTATGCGCCCGCCGGAGGCGCGTCAGGCCTGCTCGACGCAATCAAGAGCGACGTGCAGGTGGAGATCACACTGACGAAAGTGGGCGCGACGGACCCGGTCGATGAACGCAGTGTCGTACCGCAGTTTTCGCCCGGTGTGCTGCGAGCGATCGCGGAGTTTCCCACCGACGACCTGTCACCGGGCACCTATCGGCTTCGCGCCCGCGTCGAGACAGGCGGCAAGATCGTCGGCACGGCGATCGCCACGATCAAGAAGCGATAGGCGGAAGCTTCGCGCGAACTGCGTTGGCGAGCGCGTGACCGGGGCTCAGCGCTACTGCCGCTTCGGCGTGGCGCAGTGCGTCGTCTCTCCTGCCCAGCACCAACTCGCAATAGGCCAGATGCGCAAGCGCATCGACGTCGCGCGGATCGAGACGGACGGCCGCGTCGAACTCCCGGGCGGCATCCTCGATACGATTGAGCACCAGCAGATTGAGTCCATATTGCAGCCGGGCGCCGGCGTCGTTGGGGGCCAGTTCCGCGCCCCGCTTGAAGAAGCGTTCCGCCACCTCGGGCGCTTTGACCAATGCGGCAAGCCGCCCTATTCGCAGCCACACTTCAGCGGTGTCCTTGAGTGCCGGCGTAATACCTTGGATAGTCTTCGCCGCACCTGCAAGGTCACCAGTGGCCTGAAGTGCCAGGGCGAGGTCATAACCTGCGACCGGCGCCGTGGTGCCCGCATCCACGCCGCGTTTCAAATGCGGCAGGGCTTCCTCAGCGCGCCCGGCCTTGAGCAGCGCCTGACCCAGACCGTACTCCACGTCGGCGTGGCCCGGATCGAGACGTTGGGCTTCGATCAAGTACGGGAGCGCTCGATCGAGCTTGCCTCCCAGAAAATACTGCATGCCGACGTCGTGCTGGACCTCACCCGGTCTCTCGGCCCCTGGCTCCAGCTTCCTGACCCACTCCGCGACTTCGGCATCGCGATTCAGGATGGCCAGGCGTTGCGCCATCTTGAGAC
>CAYZLT010000199.1:0-6669 GCA_964479175.1 uncultured Solibacteraceae bacterium
GGCACAACCTGGCCAAGCCCAGCGCGCGCGCCTTGATCTCCGGCGTGTAGTCGATCAGGTCATCTTCCTCGAGGCCCATCTGCGCGTAGGGGACAGGCTTGGATGGAATAGGCTGCGTGGGCGAGGTCTTTTCGCCGGGTACCTCGCTCTGCAGCACCGGCGTCTCGACCATCGGCCAGATGGGTTCTCCCGTCGCGCGATCAAACGTGTACACCCAGCCCTGTTTGGTCGTCTGCGCCACCACTTTGCGCACTCGGCCGTTGACGGTGATGTCCATCAGGTTCGGCGCCATCGGCGTGTCGTAGTCCCAGATGTCGTGGTGCACCATCTGGAAGTGCCAGCGGCGTTGGCCGGTCTTCACGTCAAGCGCGACCACCGAATTGCCGAAGAGGTTGTCGCCGGGGCGATGGCCACCGTATTCGTCGCTGAGCGGCATGCCGACTGGGATGTAGACCAGACCCAGCTCCGGGTCGGCCGAGAGCGTGGCCCACGCGTCGTTTTTGCCCACGCCGCGAGTGCCCGGCGCCGACCCGTTCTCCCAGGTCTCCGCGCCGAACTCACCCTTCTGCGGAATCAGGTTGAACTTCCACACCTGTTCGCCGGTGCGGATGTTGTAGCCGCGGATGTACCCCGGCAGGTTGTGGATCTTCGTAGGGTAGTAGCCATGAATCGACGAGTTCGCCACGACGATGATGTCGCCGACGACGATGCCCGGTGAGCTGTTCGCGATCTGTCCCTGTTTGGGATCGATGCCGACGGTACCGTCAGCGCCAATACCTTTTGCGGCGTCCCACGTTTCTCCCGGTCTGGCTTCACGATAGGGCGCCGTGTCGCTGATGAGGAGTGGCCCCGGGTCATCCACCGCGAGCGGGACCAGCGGGAAGCCGAGGCCTTCCATCAAATCAACGACGCCGTTTTTGCCGAACTTCGGATCGGGCAGTCCGGTTTTTGCGTCGAGCAGCGCCATGTGGTACCCGGGCGTGATGATGATGACGCGTTCGTTGACGCCGTCGGTCCAGTAGGAGAGACCACGGCCTGCGAACTGGCGCGGGGCTTTCTGCCAGCGGATGCCTTCGTCCATCCGCCACATCCACAAGGTCGCGCCCGTCTCGGGATCGATGGCGGTCGCCACACGGCGGGTGCTGGCGACGGTGAACAGGCGGCCGTTCGCATACAGCGGTGTGGTGCGGTAGTACTCGTCGGCACCAAACGCGCCGGCAGGCCAGCGCCACGCTTGTTCGAGCGATTCAAAATTCGACGCGTTGATCTGATCGAGGGGGGAATAACGTGTGCTCCACGCATCGCCGCCCCAGTAGCGCCATTCTCCAGGCACGTTGCCGCGCACCAGATTTGTGGGCTGAGTGGCGGCGGTCCCTCGTATCACCGCCGCAAAGATGCCGACCACAACGATCGTGGATAACGCGACGAGGCCGGTCGTGCGACGAAACCGAAACCACTGAGTCATGCTGCTGTCTCCTTCTACGGGTCTACGGAAGAATGTCGATATTGATCGTGCGCAGGATCTTTGCGTCAGGTGGCAGGTCGGCGCGGCCTGTGGGCATCTTGTTCAGCTTGAGCAGGTACGCGATGACGTCCGCGTATTCCTTGTCGGTCATGCTGCCGGGGTCGTTTTTGGGCATTTTTTCCTGCAGGAACGCCAGCAACTCGCCGAGGTTCCGGCCCTGCCACGTCTTGAACACCGCGCCGGTATAAGTGGCGGGCGGGTGGCACGACACGCAGAGGCTCATGTACAGCTCTTCACCACGCGTCGCCTGCGCCGCGGTGTACACCCGCGCCTTTGTCGTTGTTGCCGCAGCGGCCGCCTGATCGGACGTGCCCGTGGCGATGACGACCGACGTCATCCACCCTGCCGTCGCCACCGCCACGACCATTCCCCACCGCAATCCGAATTCGCGCACGCGCGCGGACGATAACACATTCACTTTCACTGCTGACTTCCTCCGCCGCCTCCTCGCCCCTGCCGGGGCGGCGCCACCGCCGCGCGGTACTGGGTGATGGCCGCATTCACCTTGAACTCAATGCCCATCCGACCAATGTCGGCCGTGGACCGCGACGGATCGCCGGACACGCCCGAATCGGTCGGCCCACCCCAGGGCTTCAGATGTTCTTTCCGAATCCCCGCTGGATGCACATGCAACATCTGCGACGTGTCGCTGATCCCCGCATGGCTCCCAATAATGACATCGTCATACCCAAACTGCGCGAGGAGCCAGGCGCGGTAGTGCTCGCGGCTTGTTTCGTAATACGCCGTCAAGGACACGACCCGCACGCCTTCGGCTTTCCATTCGTCATCCAGGATTTTTGCCGTGGCGGTCATGCCCGCCTGATTGCCGCCGCTGTCACCAATAAACAGGATGTGTTTAAACCCGTGGGCCTTCAGGCTGCGCGCGGTCGCGTCGAGCAGGCGATCGTAGGCGGGTGATGGCAGAGAAATCGTCCCGGGCCCCGCACGATCAGGATTGCCTTCCGGCACGTATTGAATCGGCGGCGCGACCAGGGTGTTGCCGATGCGGCGCGCCATGAGGTTTGCGGCATGTGCGACCACATAGTTGTGTTTGCCGAGAATCATGTGGTACCCGTTTTTTTCGGTACCACCTGTGGGAATGATCGCGGTCGTTTTGCCGGAGACAATGGCGTCGCGTGTTTCTTCCCAGGTAAGTTCGTCGATGAAGACCGTGTCGGGCGGAGTGTTGGGCGAGATGCCGGCCGGCGCCGTGATGGCCGTGGCCGGTCTCGGGCCCGTTGGTGCCGCCGCGTCGCCGCCCCGACCACCTTGTCCACCGCGTCCCGCACCCCCCGCGCGTGCGCCGGCGGCGCCGCCGCCCCGCGTCGCCGGTGGCTCCACTGGTGTCAGGGTGCCGGCCATCAGACCTTTGATCTGGGCGACGGCGTTGTCGATCTTGATCTGCACAAAAATCTTGCCGAGCGCTGCCGTCGCTTTGGTGGGGTCACCCGAGACTCCCGAGTTGGCATAGCCACCGCCCGGTGCGATTTTGGCCGGGCGCACATGTGCGGGATTCACGAACAACATTTCGGAGGTGTCCTGAATGTTGGCGTGGTTGCCGATCTGGTCGGCGGGGATCTTCAGTTGCTCGGTGATGTAGGTGCGCTGATCGGCGTGAGACTTTGTGTAGTAGTCGTCGATCCAGTACGCCGTGGCTGTGTCCTTCCACAACTCGTTGAGCTGTGTGGCCGCCGTGCGCATGCCCGTGCGGTTGCCACCCGATTCACCCAGGAACAACACCCTCGTGAAGCCGCCCGCCTTGAGGCTGCGACCCGTATTGACCAGGAGTTCGACAAACCGGTCCTCGGGCAAGGTGATGGTGCCCGGTTTGCCCATGTGGCCGCCCACCGTCTCCCAGCTGCCCTCGGGGACGTACGCGATGACCGGAGCCACCAGGGTGCGACTCACGGCCCGCGCGATCTTGTCGGCGGCGTAGTGCATGACGAACTTGTGCTCGCCATCCACCATGTGCGGCCCTTTCTGTTCGGTGCCTGCGGTGCCGACGATCACGGTCCGGGTCCCGGCCTGCACGAGGTCACGCACCTCCGCCCAGGTCAGATCTTCCAGAAACACGTGGTCTGCCGGGGTGCCGGCCGAGCCGGTGGCCGGGAGGCTCTGGGGACGCTGGGGCAATCCAGACAGGGTGGGACCTGCGGCCAGCGCCGCGGCAAACGTCAGCGAACACAGGACAATGGCACGCACCGGAGACCCTCCAGACATGTGGGAACGGGGCCCATTGTAGGGGCAATCCGGTGTATATTCTTGCCATTCCAAACGAGCAGGGGCCCGTGTGACTTCGGGGGAGCAGCCGATGACCGTGGTGAGGTTGGTGGCAGTGTTCGGTGCGGCGTGTGGCGCAACGATGGTGGTTGCAGCCAGTCAGAGTGGATTTGCCGCCGCTGATGTCACGCGTACGCCCGACTGGGCCCGGCCCGTGGCGGCGCACGTGACGACGACGACCCTGCCCCCGATGGACCCCGACACGATCATTCAGGACTACTGCGTCGATTGCCACAACGACGTCAGCAAGGCCGGCAGCCAGTCGTTTGAAACGTTCGTGATGGCCGACACGGTGAAACGTGCGGACGTGGCGGAACGAATGGTGCGCAAACTTCGCGCGGGCATGATGCCGCCGCCCGGCACCACACCGCCGGATGCGGCAAGCCTGCAGGGACTCATTGACGGACTCGAATCGCGGCTCGACGCGGCGTACGTCGCCAATCCCAATCCCGGCAGTCGCGTGTTTCCACGACTCAACCGCGCGGAATACGCGCGCTCGGTGCGCGAGGTGCTTGGCCTTGAGGTCGAGTCCGGCCAGTGGTTGCCGCTCGACACAATGAACGCCAATTTCGACAACATCGCCGACGAACAGATGTTGTCGGCGACGTTGCTTGAGGCGTATCTCAACGCGGCGAGCGAGATCAGCCGCATGGCCGTGGGCGATCGGTCGGCCGTGTCGCTCGACCGCACCTACGCCAACACCACCTACGCGTCGCAACATCCCTGGGATCACGTCGACGGCACCCCAGTTGGCACCCGTGGCGGGATGGCCGTCAAACACGTCTTCCCGGCTGATGGCGAATACGTGTTCCAGGTGAACCTCACCGGAGGCGCCAACGCCCGGCTTGAAGACGTCGACGTCTCCATCAACGGGGAACGGGTCGCATTCATCAAGTACGAGACGCAGCCCAACGAGTCACAGGACGGTCGCGGCGCCATCCCGATGAAGACGGACCCGATCGTGGTGCGCGCGGGGCAGCACCTGGTCGCCGCGGCCTTTGTGCGCAAGTCCGACGGCCCGTATGAAGATCTGATTCGTCCGCACGACTGGTCCTTCGCGGGTGCCGGCACCGGCGGCGCTGGTGTCACCACGCTCACACACGTGCGCGATCTCGTCGTGCGTGGTCCAGTGCGCGTGACCGGGCTCTCCGACACCGCCGCGCGCCGACGCATCTTCTCGTGCCGGCCGACATCGACTGACGAAGAACAGCCGTGCGCGCGCTCGATCGTCGCCCGCCTTGGCGCCGCGGCCTACCGTCGTCCTCTTGACGCGCGCGAGGCGGATGGCGTGATGCAGTTTTACCAGGCCGGCCGTTCACGCGGCGGGTTTGAGGACGGTGTGCGCGATGCGGTCGAGGCGATTCTCGCGAGTCCGCACTTCATCTTCCGCCTGGAGCGCCAGCCTGATCGCGTGAAACCCGGCGAGGTCTACAGGATTGGCGACTTCGAACTGGCCTCGCGCTTGTCGTTCTTCCTCTGGGGCGCGCCGCCTGACGACACGCTGCGCACCGCGGCGTCGAAGGGCGAACTGACGGCACCCGGTGGGCTGGGACGACATGCGCGCCGGATGTTGGCTGACCCGCGCGCCGAAGCGCTGGGCGAGCGGTTCGCGGCGCAGTGGTTGCGGCTGCAGGACATCGACAAGGTCCATCCCGATCCGAATTTTTTCCCGAACTTCGACGAGATGTTGTCGAAGGCGATGCGCGGGGAGACGATCGCGTTCTTTAACGACCTGGTGAAACGCAACGGCAGTGCGCTCGACATCTACAAGGCGGACTATTCGTTCCTGAATGAACGCCTCGCGCGTCACTACGGGATTCCGGGTGTCGCCGGCAATCATTACCGCAAGGTGTCGTACCCCGACGACAGGCGTCAGGGCGTGCTGGGGCAGGGCAGCGTGCTGGTGCAGACGTCGATGGCCAACCGCACGTCACCCGTGTTGCGCGGCAAGTGGGTGATGGAAGTGCTGCTGGGGACCCCGCCGCCACCCGCGCCCGCCAACGTGCCGCCGCTTGAGAACACGAAGGAATCGGGCAACAACGGCAGGACGCTCACCACCCGCGAGCGCATGGAGATGCACCGCGAGGATCCGGGGTGCCGGTCGTGTCATCTGTTCATGGATCCCATCGGCCTCGCCCTCGACAACTTCGACGTTGTGGCGCGGTGGCGTGTGCGTGAGAACGGTGTGCCGCTCGACACGCGCGGCGACTTCTACGACGGGACGCCCGTCACGACGCCGAAGGAACTGTCGAACGTGCTGTTGAAGCGCCCGATTCCATTGATGCGCACGCTGACGGAAAACCTGATGGCGTTTTCGCTCGGCCGTCGCGCGGAGTACTTCGACCAGCCCACCATTCGCGCCATCACCCGCACGGCGTCCGCCGACGGGTATCCGATGGCGTCACTGATTCTCGGCGTGATCAATAGTGATGCCTTCCGGTTCAGTCGGGCCGAGGCACCGCCGGATGCCGGCACCACCAACGGAGGACGGCGCTAAGCGCGCCGCAAGAGGAGACTGCCATGTCGTATCTCACCGGGAAGTCCTTGCCGCGTCGTACCTTTCTCCGGGGGATGGGGGCGACTGTCGCCCTGCCGTTTCTTGACGCCATGGTGCCGGCCGGCCTGAGCAAGAGTGCTCGAGCCGCCTCGGCGCCCACACACACGCGGCTGGTGTGCATCGAAGAAGTGCACGGCCTGGCCGGGTGCAACGCGATTGGCGCTGGCAAACATCTGTTTGCGCCGGAGCAGGTCGGGCGCAACTACACGCTCGTGCCGGACAACCCGCTGAGCACGCTGGACGCCTTCCGCGACTACACCACGATCATCAGCAACACCGACGTGCGGATGGCCGAGGCGTTTTCGGC
>CAYZLT010000200.1:0-6655 GCA_964479175.1 uncultured Solibacteraceae bacterium
GTACCCTTCATCACGCAACCGCGCCACATTGCCGAAGCGCTGTGCGGCGCGGCGTCGTGCCTCGCCTTCGGGCACACCGCGACGACGCCACTCGTCGGCACGGGCATCCAGATGAAATTGCAGTTCTTCAGAGATTTCGTCGGTGATGCCGTCACGACGGAACAACGCGCGCAGCCGACCCAGGAAGGCCATGTGCGGTCAGCTTTCGAGCACGCTCTGCACGGCAGCGGTGATGCGCGCCCAGCTCTGCGTTTCCTCGGCGAGCTGCGCCTTCCCTGCTTTCGTGAGTTTGTAGAAGCGGGCGCGACGACCGGTGTCGGTCACACCCCACTCTGACGACAGCGCCCCGCGTGCCTCCATGCGGTAGAGGGCCGGATACAACGAGCCCTCCTCCACCTGGAGCACTTCTTGTGAGAGCTGTTCAAGCCGCAGGGCAATCGCGTACCCGTGCATCGGCCCGTGGTGCAGCGTTTTGAGCACCAGCATGTCGAGTGTGCCGTGCAACTGATCGCTGTTGGTGCCTGCTCCGCGTTTTGCCACCGGTGCCTCCCGGCCCAGACACTAAGAACGTCTAAGGCTTAGACACACTAATGGTGTGACGAGCGCCTGTCAATGGGGACGGGGGGCCCCGGCGATCCCGGCAGAGTGGATCTCCGGATTCCGCTCCCCCCCCCGGGGCCAAGGGCGTACACGCTCCGCGTCGCCGACGATGACTCACGCACAGCACAAGAGCCGAGACGGGGTGATGTAACTTCCCGCCCGTTCGGCGATATACCTTCACGATGAACGACGTGGAGGCGCTCTACCGGCGACATGCCCCAGCCGTGTTCCGGTTCGCGCTGTCACTGTCCGGGAGTCGCGTGGCGGCAGAAGATCTCACATCCGAGACGTTTGTACGCCTGTGGACCGCACGTGAACGGGTCGACTTGTCGACAGTAATCGGGTATCTCTTCACGATCACACGTCACCTGTATTTGCAGGGTGTCGCGCGGGATCGACGTCGTGCGCCCATGGATGGCGATCCCATTGACGCGCGTCCCCTCCATGGCGACGTAGTTGAGGCCAGGTCGGAACTCGATGTGGTACTGGCAGATTTGCAGACACTGCCCGAGTCCGACCGCGCGGCACTCCTCATGCGCGCCCACGACAACATCCCGTACGTAGAGATTGCTGCCGCGCTACACATCAGCGTCGGCGCAGCAAAGGTGAAGGTGCACCGAGCCAGGCAGCGGCTGGCGGCCCTTCGAATCGCTCGTTCCACGGCCCGCATCCCGCGGGCCCCTGGTCCCAAAGGAGAATCCGAATGACGCTGACGCGCAATCTCGTACGAGATTTGTTACCCCTCTACGCGTCTGGAGAGGCCAGTGCCGAGACCCGGCAGGTGGTGGAGGAGTGGCTCGCCACCGATCCCGTGCTGGCGGCAGAACTTGTGGCGCTCAGAGACGACCAGCCGGCGCCCGCCGTCAAGCGGGACCGACTGCTGGAGACCGAACGCGATGTCATCGACCAGACGCGCCATCTGCTGCGCCGCCGAGCCTTGTGGCTCTCCGCTGCGGGCCTCTGCACCGCGCTGGTGTTGTTGTCGCTGTATTACACGTACGAAGGGGTCCACTTCCCCCTGCAACGTTTTGCGGCGCTTGAATACGGTTCGGTGATCGCAGCTGTCGTCTTCTGGGCGTTGTTCTTCCGGACGGTGCGTCGCCTGCGTGTGGCCGGGCTGTAGATGTAGCCAACCGGTTTCGTGGGATAGGATGCCCTGCAGATTGAACCAATTCGTCGGCGTTTCGGCTTGGGTTCGCGACGTGCATTATGGTGCTCGTCAACTGAGACGGAGTCCGACTTTCACAATCGTCGCGCTCCTCACCTTGGGGCTGGGCCTCGGCATCAACACCGCCATATTCAGTGTGGCCCATGCCGTTGCGTTGCGCCCGCTGCCTTTTGCAGATGCAGATCGCTTGGTGGAGTTGCGGGGTGATCGGATCAATCCGCCGACGAGCTCGACAACTTTTCTGTCCACTGCGCAGCGTGACGACGCCTTGCGTGGGAGTCCGTCACTGGGCAGCTTTGCCTCCCACTCGCCGATCGTCGCGACCGTGACAGGGCAGGGGGAAGCCGAGAACGTCACGGGGCTCCAGGTATCTGCTGATTTTTTTGATACGTACGGTGTCCGGGCTCTCCTGGGGCGGACGATAGTGGCGGCAGATACATTGTCCAAGCAGCCCCAAGTGGTTGTCATCAGCCATGCATTGTGGCAACGGCGTTTCGGTGAAGATTTGGCGGTGGTGGGCAAGAACGCGTACCTGGCGGCCCAGCCGGCGAATCTATTTACGCCGTTCGTGCCGTCTGGGAGGCCCTTCGAAATCATCGGCGTGATGCCTCCGGAGAGGCAGTTCCCCATTGAGGGCGATATTTGGCTCCCGCTACCCGACGGCGCAGATACCAGCGCAATGGGTTTGTCGCCGCGGGAGGTGAGGCCGATAGTGACGGTGGCGCGACTGGTGCCAGGGGGTGACCTGGCCAACGCGAACACGGAGTTGCAAGAAGTGGCCAGGCAACTTGAGGCCCGGTACCCAGACACTGATGCAGGCTGGCGGCTGAGGGCGATTCCCCTGAAGGAGGCGACAGCGGGTGAATTGGGTCGGGCGCTTCTTTTGCTGCTGGGCGCAGTTAGTATTGTCGTCCTCCTGGCGTGTGTGGGCATTAGTGCCTCATGGTCGCGAGAAACACGGCTCGTCAGCAGGAGATCGCCATCCGTGAGACGCTTGGCGCGAGCCGCGGGGAACTTGGTCGCCTGTTCCTTGCGGAGACCATACTGTTGGCCGTCCTAGCTGGCGCAGCGGGTGTCATTTTCGCCAACTGCACACTAACGACGTTGTGTCCCAGTTCCAGCCGGTGACTCCAGAGTTCTTCAATATTCTCGGCATCCCACTCAGAAAGGGCAGGCTCTTTGACGACCGAGATACCAGGACGACCCCCTTGGTCGCCGTCGTCAATGAGAGGCTGTCCAAACAGCTGTTCGAGGGTGACGCTCTGGGCCGAAAACTTAACCTTGCTCCAGCTGGTCGGCCAGACATACTGGAGGTCGTCGGTGTTGTGAGAGACATCAGGGACGTAGATCCATCTCGGCCACCACAGCCCACCTTCTACATGCCGTTCCAGCAAGCGAACTTCATTCCGCGAACGGTGTTGCTGATACGTGCCAGCGTTGACCCAAACAGCATTGTCAGAACGACCCGAGATGCGGTCTCGGCGGTCGACGAGAATGCACCGATGTTCGAGGTATTGCCACTTCGCGATGTGGTGTCGCGAAACTTGGCGGAGCCCAGATTCACGTCGTTTGTGTTCGGGCTGTTCGGCGCACTGAGTGTTGTCCTCGCTCTCATCGGTATCTATGGGCTTGTTTCATATTCAGTTGCCGATCGCCTGCCTGAATTCGGCGTTCGCCTTGCTCTCGGCGCTCAAAAAAAGGATGTGCTTCGGCAGATATTTACTGAAGGCGTCTACACCGTTGGTTGGGGACTCACGTTCGGTGTGGCGGCCGCCTTAGCCCTGGGGCGATTCCTCAGCAGTCGACTCTTTGATATTGCCTCATCGGACCTCGGCACCCATTTGGCGGTTGCGGCCCTATTGGTTGTGGTGTCCGCAGTCGGCTACTATGCGCCGGCCAGACGGGCGATGAGCGTAAGCCCGCTTGCCATTCTGAAGCGGGACTGACCTTCGGACAGCGGTCCGCCGACCTGAGGTTCCTCAATCCCACCGCCGCCTACCACTGGAAGGCAACGTGGGGCTCAGAGTTCGGGCTGCTGGCGCGGGAGGGCGGGATCAGCGGCAGCGAGATCTACAACCTGGGATTGTGCTCCAACGGCCACACCTACGCCCCACCCCGCCACTTCGCGTATCTGGGCTCCAACAACGGGCAGGGCGACCTCGAACCCGGCACTTTGCCGGGCGCAACCTATCGCAACGTCTGGATCGGCAATCGCCCGCGCCCGGAGTCGCTCGGTTCGGCGCTCACCGACATTCGGTAAGCGCCAAGGCTGACGGTACAATCCCACGCATGGTCGATCTGCTGGTGGTGGGTGCCGGTCCCGTGGGGCTCGCGTGCGCGATCGAAGCCCAGAGGCACGGACTCACCGCGAGGGTGCTCGACAAGGGGGCCCTCACCAACTCCATCCTGGGGTACCCCGCCCGCATGGAGTTTTTTTCGACGCCCGACCTGATCGAGATCGGGGATCACCCCTTCCCCATCCCTGGCTACAAACCCACGCGCGAAGACGCACTGGAGTACTACCGGATGGTCGCCACGCGTGAAGCCCTCGATGTGCGGCTCTACGAGACGATGTTCGAGTTGCACGGGAGCCAGGGCGCCTTCACCGTCACCACCAGTCGCGGCACCCATCAGGCCCGACACCTCGTCGTCGCGACCGGCTTCTTCGATCACCCCAATCGACTGTCGGTGCCCGGCGCGGACCTGCCGAAGGTCACGCACTACTACCGGGAAGCCTTTCCGTATGCGCGGCAACGGGTGGCGGTCATCGGCGCGAAGAACTCCGCAGCCAAGGCGGCGCTCGACTGCCACCGGCACGGCGCGTCGGTCACGCTGATCGTGCGCGCCCCCGCGCTGTCGGATCGGATCAAATACTGGATTCGTCCCGACCTCGACAACCGCATCAAGGAAGGCAGCATCACGGCGTGGTTCAACACCGGGGTGGAGGAGATCCGCGAGACGTCAGTGCTGGTGCGATCTGCGGAAGGCCTGCGCGAGATTCCGAACGACTGGGTGCTCGCGATGACCGGATATCAGCCCGACTTCAGCTTTCTCGAGCGTCTCGGGATCACGTTTGCCGACGACGGGTGCCGAACGCCGGTGTTTGATCCAGCGACGTTTGAAACCGCGCGCGCCGGTGTTTACATTGCGGGCACCGTGTGCGGCGGCCTGAACACCGGCCGCTGGTTCATCGAGAACGGCCGCTTCCACGCGCGCCAAATCGTGGCGCATCTGACCGGGCAGCACGCGCCGTCACCTCTCACTACCCACGGGCACTGGAAGACCGAGGAGTAGTCCTGATCCACCCGAGCATCGTGGCACCGGTCACCACGAGGCCCAGCAGGCCGAGGCCGATCACGATGACGTAGTAGGCGCGGTAGTCACGTCCAAAGAGAAGCGTGCCCTGATGCACGTCGAGCAGCCACTGGGCCTGCTCTGTGGTCCATCCGAACCACGCCTGCGTCAGACGGAACCCGATCCCAGTGAGCGCGGACGCGGCGAGCGGGATCATCAGCCCCAGACCCGCAATGCGATGCCAATGCCGCGGTCCCGTGGGCGCTTTTGAGCGCCGCGCAAACGCGGCGAGCCCGCTGCCAACCATAAACAACAGCCCAAGGCCCACCACCAGAACGTAAAACGGCGAAAACCACTCGCCCACCCAGGTGCCGTCGTGAATGGCACGGACGGCAATCCCGGTCTCATCGCTCATGCCGAACCACACGCGACCGACCCGATAGACCAACCCCGTCAGCGCAGAGAGCGCGAGGAACGGCAAGACGAGGCGGGCAACTTTTTTGTGTGCGAGTCGTGGAGTCATCGTGCAAAACAATACGTCATTGCGGCGTCAGCGACGACGGGCGCCTTCGCCGCGACTCCAGATGGCCGCACCGAGGCGGTTGAGCGAGGCCTCGGCCGGGTCGGAGTCGAGCCGCACGTTGCCGGGCGGACGCAGGAACGCGACCTGCGTCGCCTGCCGATCGAACGTGTTGGGTTCGGTGACCGCGTTCCGATTCATGACCGACGTGAGGAGCGTCACATGGGTGTATCCCAGCGCGTGCCCCAGTTCGTGTGCCCGCAGGGACCGTCTCGTGGCGGTGCCGGATCGATCGAAGTCGCGATCGAGCATGATCGTGCCGCCGATGACGGTGCCGTCAGTACGGAACTGCCAGCGCGAATAGCCCCAATACCCGGTGGCCGCCGTCAGGCCCGCATAGCGGGCGACCGTGATCATCCCGGTGTTGAGGACCTGCATGCGCCCATCGACCTCGACTGTTTCGCGGGTGATCCCCGCAAACGACGCAAACGTATTACCCGTCAGCTGCGGCAGCGCCCAACTGAGATCCGCCTCCAATCCCAGGCGATCGTCATCGGACATCACCTCATCGAGTGCAGCGGCATCCGCTTGAGTGACCGCGATGAATTGCAGCGTGCGTGTCTGCACCCGCAGCGGCGGCGCGGACGTCCACCGCTGCAAACGGGGCGCGCGCAACAGTTCGTCGTACGCGTCAAGATGAAACGTCGACGGGATCATCGAGACCGCAATCTCGTTGCCGGGAATTTTCATGGCAACCGTGCGCGTCACGTACCCTGCGCGTGTGAACGTCACCGCGCGCGCCGAGACACTGCCGGCCGCCGCACCAACGGTCATGGTCCCGGCCGTCGAGGACGCCGTGCCCGACACGCCGTCGCCGGTCGCTGTGACGCCACTCACGGTCGATGCGGTGATGGCGTCGATCACCCGGACGGCCGTCGAGAAGGCGGCGGGTGTGGATGGCCCGGGCGTGGTCGGCCCGCTGCTCCTGCTGCAGCCGAGGGCGCCGCACACGAGCCACAGGCCCAGCAGTCGTCGCGTCACACGTGTCGCGACAGCCACAGTCCCGCTCCGGT
>CAYZLT010000201.1:0-6618 GCA_964479175.1 uncultured Solibacteraceae bacterium
TCCCGGTCGGCTGGGCGTTCGACATCATCAACTTCGTGTGGTGGATCGGCATCGGACACGCCGGCACGTTGATCTCGGCGATTCTGCTGCTCTTCAAGCAGGACTGGCGCACATCCATCAACCGCTTCGCCGAAGCCATGACGCTCTTCGCCGTGGCCTGTGCGGCGATCTTCCCGATCTTCCACACTGGCCGTCCGTGGCTGGCCGCCTACTGGCTCTTTCCGTATCCGAACGTGATGGGGCTGTGGCCGAACTTCAAGAGCCCGCTCATCTGGGACGTCTTCGCCGTCTCCACGTACGCGGCGGTCTCCGCGATGTTCTGGTATATCGGTCTGATTCCCGACCTCGCCACCTTCCGCGACAAGGCGGAGAAGCCCTGGCAGAAGCGCGTCTACGGCATCCTCGCCATGGGCTGGCGCGGGTCCGCGCGGCACTGGTTCCGGTATGAAACGGCCTACCTGATTCTGGCCGGCCTCTCCACGCCGCTCGTCCTGTCCGTGCATACGATCGTCAGCTTCGACTTCGCCGTGTCGAACCTGCCAGGCTGGCACGCGACGATTTTCCCGCCCTACTTCGTCGCCGGCGCCATCTACGCCGGCTTCGCGATGGTGCTCACGCTGGCGATTCCGTTGCGCGCCATCTACAAACTCCACGACTTCATCACGATGCGCCATCTCGAGAACATGGCCAAGGTCACCCTGGTGACCGGGTTGATCGTCGTGTATGGCTACGCCTGCGAGTTGTTCTTTGGCTGGTACAGCGGCAACCAGTACGAACGCTTCATGCTCATGAACCGCATCGTGAGCGGTCCGTATGCGTGGGCCTACTGGCTCCTGTTGTTGTGCAACTTCCTGGTTCCGCAGTTGTTGTGGATCAAGTCGTTCCGTCGCAACATTGCGGTGCTCTTCACCGTGGCGATGTTTGTCAACGTCGGCATGTGGCTGGAGCGCTTTGTCATCATCGTGACGAGCCTGCACCGCGACTTCCTGCCCTCGTCGTGGGACATGTATTACCCGACGCGCTGGGACTTCATGACGTTCTTCGGAACCATCGGCTTGTTCCTGACGCTGATGTTCCTCTTCGTCCGGATCCTGCCGATGATCTCCATCTTCGAGATGCGCACGCTGTTGCCTGAGGCGACGCCAAAACAGAAGACCGAGGGAGGGGCGCACTGATGGCCCACCACACGATCGAAACGCCGTATTACGGCCTGATGGCGGAGTTTGATTCCGCCCAGCAACTGCTCGACGCCGCGCACAAAGTGCGTGAGGCGGGCTATACGAAGACGGACGCCTTTTCGCCGATGCCGATCCATGGCGTGGCGGAAGCGCTGGGCATGAAGGAGCGCAAGATTGCGCCCCTCGTGCTCATAGGCGGCATCACCGGTGCACTGGCGGGGTACGGCCTCCAATACTGGACAACCGTGATCGCCTACCCCATCAATATCGGCGGGCGGCCGTTTCACTCGTGGGTGTCCTTTATCCCGCCGGCATTTGAGACGACGATTTTGTTTGCGGCAGGGACTGCGGTCATTTCGATGATCGTGCTCAACGGTCTGCCGTTGCCGTATCACCCGGTCTTTAATGCGAAGCGGTTTCACCTGGCCAGTCAGGACAAGTTCTTCCTGGCCATCGAAGCGGCCGATCCGCGATTCAAAGACGAAGACACGCGGGCGTTTCTGGTGGGCCTGCAGGCTCGGGAAGTGGTGATCCTTGAACACTAAGACCACACGCACCTGGCGCCTGATCGCCGGCTTTGCGTTGACCGCTGTGGTTGCCGCGGGGTGTCGGCAGGACATGCACGACGCGCCCCGGTACGATCCGCTTGAAGCCTCGGACTTTTTTGCCGACGGCAGCGCCGCGCGCGCGCTGGTCACTGGCACGGTCGCCCGCGGTCATCTCAACGAGGATGCCTTCCTGCACACGGGCAAAGACGCCGCCGGTTTGCCGGTCGCGGAGTTCCCGTTCGCCATCTCCCGCGCGGATCTTGACCGCGGCGAGCAGCGCTTCAACGTGTTTTGCGCCCCGTGCCACGGCCAGACCGGCGAAGGCAACGGCATGGTGGTCCAGCGTGGATACCGCCAGGCGCAGTCGATGCACATCGACCGTCTCCGCACGGCGCCGGTCGGCTATTTCTACGACGTCATTTCCAACGGATTCGGCGTGATGCCGGACTACCGTTCGCAGATTCCGGTGGAAGACCGCTGGAAAATCGTGGCGTACATGCGCGCGTTGCAGCTGAGCCGCACTGCGACCACCGGCGAGCTGCCGGCGGACGTGCTGGATCAATTGCGCAAGGGCGCCACGGCGGTGCCCGCCGCGGGCGCGGCGACGCCAGGGGCGCACGGTGGTCCCGAGGGGACCACCGCAAGGAGAGATCGATGAGTGCGCAGTTCAACGCAGCCGCCCTGCTGAAGGAACGGCCGATCGCCGACCTCAGCCGGCTGTCCAATCGCGGCGTGACGTTCGGCGCGGTCGGCATCGTCGCCGTCGCCATCGGGTACTTCATGGTGGACCTGTCGCAGTTCCTCCAGTCGTACCTGATTGCGTACATGTTCTGGATCGGCATCTCGCTGGGATCGCTCTCGCTGCTTATGGTGCAGTACCTGAGCGGCGGCGCATGGGGCCTGGTCGCCCGGCGCATCTTTGAAGCCAGCACCCGCACGCTGCCGCTGATGGCGTTGCTCTTCATCCCCATCGCGATGAACCTGCCCACGCTCTACAAGTGGGCGCGGCCCGAAGCGCTGGAGGATCCGATCATCGAGCTGAAGGCGGCGTATCTCGATCCCGAGTTCTTCTACATCCGCACGATCATCTACTTCGTCATCTGGATCGGCCTGTCGTTCATCCTGAGCAAGTGGTCGAAGGATCAGGACGAGACCGCGCCGCAGCCGCCGGGACCCCTGGATCGCCGCTTCCGTGTGCTCTCGGGCCCGGGCATGATCCTGCACGTGCTGGCCATCACGTTCATGAGTGTGGACTGGGTCATGTCGCTCGACCCGCACTTCTATTCCACTATCTTTGGTGTGCTGATCCTTGGTGGCCAGGGGCTGTCGACGCTCGCCTTCACCATTCTGGTGCTGCAGGGGCTCTCGAACTCCAAGCCGATTTCCCAAGTGGCCGACGCCGAGCGGTTCCATGACTACGGCAAGTTGATGCTTGCGTTTGTCATGTTGTGGGCGTATTTCAATGTGTCGCAGTTGCTGATCATCTGGTCGGCCAACCTGCCCGAGGAAATTCCCTGGTACATCGAGCGCCTGCAGGGCGACTGGGCCCCGTGGGCCGTGGTCATCCTGCTGGGGCACTTCGTGTTGCCGTTCATGCTGTTGCTCTCACGCGACCTCAAGCGTCATGGTCGTGTGTTGTCACGCGTCGCGTTCGTGGTGCTCGTGATGCGGATCATCGATTTCGTCTGGACGATCGGCCCGATCTTCCGGCACGGTTACACGATTCACTGGATGGATTTTGCGATGGTGGTCGCGTTTGCGGCACCGTGGCTCTTCCTGTTCTATCGCAACCTCGGCAGCCGGTCACTAGTGCCGGCCCACGACCCGTACTTCAAGGATGCAGTCGCCAATGGACACTAACCATCACGGCCCCGCAGAGCCGGCGCGCGTCGAAGGCGATGGCATCTCCTACGCCAACCTCGGTTGGTCGATGGTGATCCTCGCGCTGATTACGCTGGCGTGTTACCTGATCGTGTGGGGCCTTTTTGTGTTCCTCGATTCGCGGATGACCGACAGCGATCCGGCGCGCAACCCACTGGCAGCCGCTCCGGTCACGCCGACGATCACCGACGGACGCATCACGTCCGGCAACCAGTCACCGACCCCGCTCCTGGTGAATGAACCGGCCAATCTCAAGGCGTTCCTCGCCAAGGAGCACGAAACGCTGACCTCGTACGGTTGGGTGGACCAGAACGAAGGCACCGTCCGCATTCCGATCGCGGTGGCGAAAGACAAGTTGATGCAGCAGGGGCTGCCTGTGCGGGCCGGGGGCCAATAATCATGAACGTGCGACGACTCCTCGCGTGTGCCGCGGTCATCTGGGCCAGTGCCGGCGTGGTGTCGCTGCCGGCACAACGCGCGTTGCCCGGTTCCTCCGCTCCAGGGCAGCCGGCGCTGGCGCCGCTGCCGATCCTCAAGGAAGTGCGCATCGATCAGAAACTCGACGAGTCGGTGCCGCTCGACATTCCGTTCTCTGACGAGAGTGGCCGCGAGGTCACGCTTGGGCAGTACTTCGGTAAGCGGCCGGTGGTGCTGGCGCTGGTCTATTACGAGTGCCCGATGTTGTGCACCCAGGTGCTCAATGGCCTGTTCTCGTCGATGGAACCGCTGAAGATCGACGCGGGCAAGGACTTCGACGTCGTGGTCGTGAGTTTTGATCCAGGTGAAACCCCCGCGATGGCGATGGCCAAAAAGTCCGGCTACGTGAAGCACTACGAACGCGCGACCGCCGATGCGGGTATTCACTTCCTCACCGGACGCCAGACCTCGATCGACCGGCTCGCCGATGCGGTCGGCTTCCGGTACGTCTACGACGAAGCCATCGATCAGTACGCTCACCCGGCCGCGGTCACGGTGCTGACGACGCAGGGGAAGGTCTCCAAATACCTCTACGGCGTGGAGTTCGCGCCGATGGACTTCCGCCTGGCGGTGATCTCGGCGGGTGAGGGCCAGATTGGCACCCTGGTCGATCAGGCGCTTCTCTATTGTTTCCACTACGACCCGGCCACGGGCAAATACAGCGTGGCCATCATGACCTTTGTCCGGATCGGAGCCGTGTTGACCATGGTTGGTCTCGGCGCGTTTCTTTTTGTAAACCTGCGGCGCGATCGCCGGCAGCGCACCGCGGTCGCCCCGACCGCAACGGGTACTCGGTAGATGTCCAGTTTCCCCCTGTTCCCTGAGGCCGCTTCGTCGATCGCGCACGAAGTCGACCTGATCTATTTCTTCATCCTGGCGGTGTGCTCGTTCTTCGCCATTCTGGTGTCGGGCCTGGTGGTCTTCTTCGCAGTGAAATACCGCCGACGCCATCCCGATGAGGTGGGTGCCGACATTCACGGGTCCATCGCCCTGGAACTGATCTGGTCGATCATCCCGTTCATCCTCTCCCTGGTGATGTTTGTCTGGGGCGCGGACCTCTTCTTCCGCATCGCGCGTCCACCGGCAGACTCGATGGAAGTGTTTGTCGTGGGCAAGCAGTGGATGTGGAAGGTGCAGCATCCCGAAGGCGTGCGCGAAATCAACGAACTGCACGTGCCGGTCAACCGCAACGTGAAGATCACGCTCGGCTCCGAAGATGTGCTGCACGACTACTACATCCCGGCCTTCCGCGTGAAGATGGACGCCGTCCCAGGCAAACTCACGACGATGTGGTTCCGGGCGACCAAGCCGGGCACCTATCAGATTTTCTGCGCGGAATATTGCGGCACGCAGCACTCCGGCATGATCGGCCATGTCACGGTGCTCGAAGAGCACGACTATGAAGCGTGGCTGGCTGGCGGCCGGTCCACCGGCACCGCCGTGGAAAACGGTGAACGCCTGTTCACGGATCTCGCCTGCATCACGTGCCACAAGACCGACACGTCCGGTCGCGGTCCGGTGCTCGCCGGCGTGTTCGGCAGCCAAGTGCGTCTGATGGACGGCCGCACGGTGGTGGCCGACGAAAACTATTTGCGGGAATCGATCGTGAACCCGCAGGCCAAGGTCGTGCTCGGCTACCAGCCGATCATGCCGACCTTCCAGGGCACGGTGAGCGAAGAAAATCTGATGCAGCTCATCGCCTACATCAAGACCTTGAAGCCGGCCGCGCCGGTTTCACCCGCCGCCCCATCAGGCGGACAGTAAGGCGCAAGGACCGTTATGACTCACGGCACTGTGAACGCACCAAGTTATCTGGACGCCCCGCACGGGATTGCGTCGTGGTTGCTGACCAAGGACCACAAACGCATCGGGATCCTGTATCTGATCTCGGTCACGATCTTCTTCATGATCGGCGGCCTCTTCGCGGCGGGCATCCGCACCGAGTTGCTGACGCCTGAGGGCGACTTCCTCACGGCGGATCTCTACAACAAGCTCTTCACGCTGCACGGCGTCGTGATGATCTTCTTCTTCCTGATCCCGTCGATTCCCGCGACACTCGGCAACTTCCTGATTCCGATCCAGATCGGCGCCAAGGACCTCGCGTTCCCGCGCATCAACCTGCTCAGCTGGTACATCTACGTCGTCGGCGCGCTTTTCACACTTGCGGCCGTGTTTGCCGGCGGCGTCGACACCGGCTGGACGTTCTACACGCCCTACAGCTCGATCGCCTCGAACACCAACGTGACACTCGCCGCGCTCGGCGTCTTCATCACCGGCTTTTCGTCGATCCTCACCGGCTTCAACTTCATCGTCACCATCCACCGGATGCGTGCGCCGGGCATGACGTGGTTCCGTCTGCCGCTGTTCATCTGGGCGCACTACGCGACGAGCCTGGTCATGGTGCTCGGCACGCCGGTCGTGGCCATCACGATTCTGCTCGTCTTTGCGGAACGTGCGCTTGGCTTCGCCATCTTCGACCCGCGCATGGGCGGCGACCCGGTCCTGTTCCAGCACCTCTTCTGGTTCTACAGCCA
>CAYZLT010000202.1:0-6604 GCA_964479175.1 uncultured Solibacteraceae bacterium
GTGCTGATGTCGGGCTACCACGACGCCGAGCCTGGCGCCCGGCCGCAATACCCGCGACTCGACAAGCCCTTCACCCGCGCCGGACTGCTCGACGTCCTGCGGATAACACTCGGCGACTGACGGTATGCTCAAGGACATGAAGCGCGCCTTCCTCGTCCTGACCGCCTGCCTGCTGCTCCTGACCCCCATCGTCCCGGCCGCCCAGACCGACGAGACGACACGCCTCAACGCGTGGTTCGAACAGAAGTTCGAAGAGCAGCTCGCCTTCAGTCCGATTCAGCAGACCTTTCTCGGCCGGAAGTCGAATGCCATCGACGACATGTCGATCGCCGCACAGGACAAACAGATTGCCTGGCAGCGCGCGTCTGTGGCCCAGATGCGCAAGTCATTCGATTACGCGAAGCTCACGCCTGAAGCGCAAACGTCCTACGACACCTGGATCTACCAGTTGGAGCAGACCGAGGCCGCGCTCCCTTTCCGCACCAACGCGTACGTCTTTGAACAGATGACCGCGGTCCACGCGTTTTTGCCGCAGTTGCTGATTGCGTTTCACGTCGTCGAGAGCGCAAGCGACATGGACGCCTACATCAATCGCATCAAGGAGTCCGGACGGGCGCTGAGGCAGTTGATCGAGGTCTCGAAGAGCAATGCCGTTGAAGGCGTGCGGCCGCCCCGTTTTTCGTTCGACATCGTCATTGAGGAATCGACAAAACTGATTACGGGCGCGCCGTTTGACGAGAGTGGCACCGACAGTGCGGTGTGGGCGGATGTGAAGACGAAGATTGCCGACCTGCAGAAGAAGGGCACCATCGATCAGACGCGCGCGGACACGATGACGGCGGAGGCACGGACGGCGCTGACCGGCCCGTTCAAGGCGGCCTATACCGAACTGATCGCGTGGCAGACGCTCGATCGCGCCAAAACGTCGGAGGCGACGTCTGGTGTCAGCGTGTTGCCCAACGGGCGGGCGTATTACAACGAACGACTCGCCAATCAGACCACGACAACCTTGACGGCCGACGAGATTCACGCGATCGGCCTGGCCGAGGTGGCCCGACTGCGCGCCGACATGCTGGCGATCAAGGACGAGGTGAACTTCAAGGGTGACCTCCCGGCCTTCTTCGCAGAACTTCGCGACAACAAGGACAACCCGGTCTACTACTATCCGGACACCGACGCAGGCCGTCAGGCCTACCTCGACGACTCCACCGCCGCGATCAACAAGATCAAGGCGGTGCTGCCCAACTACTTCGGTCTCCTGCCGAAAGCCGACCTCGTGGTGAAGCGGGTCGAAGCATTCCGCGAGCAACCCGGCGCCGCGCAGCACTATTTTCCCGGCACGCCCGACGGGTCGCGGCCCGGCGTCTACTACGCGCACCTCTCCGACATGAAGGCCATGCCGAAGTCGGAGCTCGAGGTCATCGCGTACCACGAGGGTCTGCCCGGCCATCACATGCAGCTGGCGATCGCACAGGAATTGACGAGCGTTCCAACGTTCCGGAGGCAGGCCGGGTTCACGGCGTATGCAGAAGGCTGGGGACTCTACTCGGAGTGGCTCGCGCGCGAGATGCCCGGCACATACCAAACTCCGTACTCACGTTTTGGTCGCCTTGGCTCGGAAATCTGGCGCGCGATTCGCCTCGTGGTCGACACCGGCCTGCACGCCAAGGGCTGGTCGGAGGAACAGGCGGTGCAATATTTTCTCGCGAACTCCGCCACCACCGAAGCACAGGCGCGCTCAGAAATCCGTCGCTACATGGTGCTGCCAGGCCAGGCCACCAGCTACAAGATCGGCATGCTGAAGATGCAGGAACTGCGTCGCAAGGCCGAGACCGCACTCGGCGCGAAGTTCGACATCCGCGCCTTCCACGACACCGTGCTCGGCGGCGGCGCGTTGCCGCTGACGATTCTCGAGAAACGTGTGGACCGGTGGATTGCGTCAGTGACCGTGCAAGAGGTCGCCGAGCCAGTCACCCGCAGTAGTTCCCGGTAAAGTCGCGGCAGCGTTCGAGCTTGAACGTCGGGTCGAGGGCGGGCCGCACGTCACGCTCGGCGACCGCACGGCCGGTCGCGTACATCCACTTGGTCATCTTCGTCAGCTTCTCGATGTCGATCCGATCCGGGTTGTCGAACGGCGTGTGGTAGTCGGGGTGCAACAGCGTCGAGAAGAAGATCGCCGGGATGCCGACGCGGGCATAGGGCAGGTGATCGCTCCGGTAATACCAGCCTTCGCGATGGGTCGGCTCATCCCAGGACGAATCCACCTCGAACCGGGTGATGGCCTGGTTGGCCTGATGCGCCATCTCGACCAGGTCCGGTGAGTTGCGATGTGGCGGCAATGCGCCCAGCAGCGCAGCCGTCTTCGGATCATTGCGGCCCATCATGTCGCCATTGAGCACGGCGACGATCGAGGCGATTGGCACGGTGGGTTTCTTGGCATACCACCGCGACCCCATCAGTCCCCGTTCCTCCGCACCATGCCAGACAAACAGCGCGGATCGTCGTCCAGGTGCTGCCGCAAACGCGCGGCCGATCGCCAGGAGTGCCACCGCCGTCGTCGCATTGTCATCGGCGCCGTTCCAGATGGCATCTCCGTTGACGGGATACCGCTCGCCGTCGTGATCCTGATGCGCGCTGAAGAGCACGTATTCATTCGCCAACGCGGGATCGCGACCGGGCAGCTTGGCGACGATGTTGACGGACGGATAGGTGAAGGTGTCAGTGAAGATCGCGGCCTCCACCCGAGCCTCGGCCGCGATGGTCCCGGCCGCCGACTCGCGCACATACAACAGCGGGATGCCCTTCGTTGGGGTGCGCGGCGCCACCGTACCTTCGATATCAAGGGCATACGTCCCGCGTGAAAACGGAAAAGCCACCCGATTCCACTGGTCGGTGTGCGCATCACCCACCAGGACGATGATGGCCGCGGGCTCCAGGGGTGCGACGGTGCGCTGGAGCGCGCGCGCCCAATTGCGAAGCACGTTGGCGGCTGCGCCTGACTGGGCTGGTGCCGCAGGGTCCACGACCGGCGGCATAAACCGCACAACCACCGCGCGGCCTGTGACCTCAGCTGTCGCTGCCGCCTCCGTCGTGGTCACCACGACGGGCGCGTCCACCATCGCGAGAAGGGGCGCATCGGTCACGACATCGCGTCCCATACGCAGCGCCGTCCCGCCGATCGTGACCGTGCTGCCGGCAGACGTGCGAAACCGTTCAAGAGGGAAAAATTGGAAGTACGTGCCGTTGTCCCCCGCCGGCAGCAGCCCCGCCTCGCGGGCGCGCTCGGCGATCCAGACCGACGCGTCCATCTCGTCGAGGGTGCCGCCCTCACGGCCGCGCATCTCATCACCGGCCAGCGTGAACAGGTCAGCCTTGATGTCGACCTCCCGAATCCGGGAGATCGGGTCGTCGACGCGTTGCGCCTGGACCGATGCTGCCGCCACCACTGCCGCGACCGTGAGGAACCGTCCAAATATGGTCATGACCACAGATGATACGCCTTGAGCCTTTTCACAGGGAGGCACGGAGAAAAGCGGATGATCGACGTCACAGGCCCTACAGTGTCAGCCTGAAATGGTGCGCGGTGATCAGCATGCGCTGGACGAGGTAGAACCGATGGGCCTCGAATCGCTGCACACCCGAATCCAATTCGAGGGTCTGGCACCCTTCGGCCCGAGCCCGAGCCACCAGCCAGTCGAACAGCGCCTTGCCGTGGCCGTGGGAGCGGTCCTTCTGGTCGGTCACCAGGTCGTCCACGTAGAGAACACGTCCGGGATAGAGGTTCTCAACAAATCGAAACCCCGCAACCGCCCGCACCGCCCCCTGGTCTTCAAGGAACGCAAGAAGATACCCGTTCTGCTGCTGCACCCGCACGCGGGCGATGAACTGCTCCGCTGCGATGTGCGGCCGCAGTTGGAACATCACCGGATGACAACAGCCTATCGCGGCACCACGGTGAGGGTCACCGGAACATCCGCCACCACATCGATGCGGTGAGCCACGCGCAACCACGACCGCCACGTCCGCTTCAGCGGAATCTCGACCTGCAGAACAGACGCCACCCGTCCACGTGTGACTTCCCTCCCCTCAAGCTGGACCGAGGCATTCCCCGACCCACCCGACGCATGCACGGTCACCGAGACGTGCGTCGCCCGGTCGGTCACCAGCATCGTGCGGCCATCCCGCACACGCCAGCGGATGAAGTCCATCTCTTTCCACAACGCGGGTGTGCGCCCCTCGGCGCAGCCCTGCCGCCGCCGGGCAAGCCACCGCTTGGTATCGGCCTGAATGACCTCTTCGGGCCAGGTTTCGGTCATGCTGCTGAACTGCTCGACGGCAAAGCCGCAGGGGCCGTACCGATGCACCATCTGCATCCATGTGACGGAGGCCATCACGACAAACCCGCCAGCCAGGGTCGCAGCCGCAGCGATCTGACCCGCACGGCGATGGCCGACCAGGTCCCAGAGGGCCACGCCGCCGGCCACCCACATCAGCGAGCCAGGCAACACGAGCAGATGCGCCCGCATCGTCGTGAAGTCCGGTGCCACGACAAGGGGAAGAGAACACGCTGCGGTCAGCGTCGCTCCCTGCGTCCAGAGCCACCCTGCGGTGGTCTGCGGGCGGCGCAGCGCGGCCCAGGTGCCCGCGATCAGCAGCAGCGCGGCCAGGGCCGTGGCCATCACCATGAGCTCCCCGTTGTACCGGATCATGAGCAGCGCCCGCACGGCCGGGTAGAGCGCCAACTCCGCGCGACCGGTCCACTCCCACTCCTCCTCCGCCATCAGGAGATCGAGTGCTTCCGCATACGGAAACAACGACAGGCGCACCAGGACCAGTGCCAGCAGAATGCCGCCGATCCCCACCCACAACGCGCGCGACGGCGGCGGCACGTCGCGCCAGACCCGGGCGCGCACCACCTGCAGTACGGCGAGTGCCGGCAGAATCATGATCGTGTCCTCCTTGAAGAGGAACCCCGCAACCGCACACGCCGCCACGGGCCACCATGCCCGCCAGCGCACCGATTCGCGGCGCACGACCCACATCCGCAGTGCGAGTACCGCGAGCAACTGGGCCAGGGCGCTTTTCTGGCTGAACACCCAGGCCACGGTTGAATTGGGCAGCACCGGATGCACCAGATAGACCAGCGCAATCGTCGCCCCCAGTGGCCACCCGACCTCGCGGCGTGCCCACGCAAATATGACGAGCCCGATGAGCGTCACGTACACCAATGAGACCGCGTGCAGGGCGACGGTATTGAGTCCGAAGACGTGAAACAGCAAGGCGCTGTGGATCGCCGCCAGCGGCCGGTGATAATTGTCCTGCCACCCGGCCACACTCCAGTGGCCCGTCAAAGACTTCCACACCTCATCGGCGGAGTGCGGACGCAGATCCATGAGGTCATCCCACCAGACGCCGTACGTCAGCACGGGGTGGTACATCGCCACCACCCCCACCACCAAGGCCGCCATCACCAGATAGTGAATCGCGCGCTGATCGAGCCGATGCATGACGTTGTCTACGGGTCAGCCAGAGTCGTGTGGCCCACGCGAGCCACGAGTACGACTGCCGCCTACTTGCACGCCTGGCAGTTGTTGTTGTTCTTCGCGCCCATGCCTTCCAGGAGTTTGATGGCCTCCGGGAACGGCTGCGTGCGCTGCTCAGGGCTGTTGGCCATGTCGACGGTGGTCTGTCCGGCACGATTGACGGCCATGACGTGTGCGCCCTTCTTGACCAGATACACAATCATGTCGTTGTCGCCACGCGCGGCGGCATGGTGCAACGCGGTGAAGCCATCCGCATCGCGGATGTTGACGTCCACGCCGAGTTCTTCCAGGAAATACTTCGCGGCGGGCATCCAGCCGTCGTGCACATACTGGTGCTGCTGCGCCACGCGTGACGTGCCGTAGCCCACACCACTCGCGGCATGGAACGGCGGAATGTGCGCACCGCCCGCAGGGACGGCCGGCACACCCGACTGATCGTTGGCCCGCACGGCGCTGCCAAACGTCATGGTCGGCACCTGCGGATCCGCTCCGAGCGACACGAGCAATTTCATCGCGTCGACATCGAGGGCGTAGGCCGCGCGCCAGAACGCCGTCGCGCCGGTGAATTCCACGCCCATGCGTCCGGCGTTGTACGCCGCATGCCAGACGTGTGACTTCACGCGGGCGTTCGGATCCGCGCCGGCCGCTGCCAACTGCTTGAGCAGCGTCAGATACGACGTCGTCTGTTGATGGCCCGCCGTCGGCTGTGGGTACCACGTGCGGAGCGCCCACTCGTTGTTGACCACCGCAAACATTGGCGACATCAAATCGTCGTTCAAATGATTCGGATCAGCGCCGCGTTCGATCAACGTCGCCGCGATGTCGTATTGCCCGTTCACGATGGCCACGAGCAAGGGACTGGACTTGTCGCCGGCCGTGGGCGTGTTGACGTTCATCCCCGACTCGAGCAGTAATTCGACCACGTTGGCGAACCCGTCACGTGCGGCGTAATGCAGTGCCGTCATGCCGCCCTGTTTGCCGATGTTCTCAGTGTCCGACGGTCCACGAGCGCCACCGGCGCGCCCCCCACCCGCACGACCACCAGCGGCGCCCCCGCCTGC
>CAYZLT010000203.1:0-6565 GCA_964479175.1 uncultured Solibacteraceae bacterium
CTTCGTTCTGGCGCCGCACGGGGTTGCTGCTCATCAGCCACAACATCTGCGCCGCCACACGCAATCCCGGCGGCTGGGTCGTGTAGTTGCCGTTGTTCCAGGCCGGGTCATTGCGGATGGCATCGATCAGCACCCGTCGCCATACGCGGTTGCGACTTGAGATCTGCGTCGGCAGGCTCGCCAGTGGCATCAGGGCGTCCATGAACGTCGGGTGCATCTGCCCCCACATCCACGTATGCATGCCGCCCATCGATGTGCCCATGACCAGCCGCATGTGATTGACGCCGAGTCCTTCGGTGATCAGCCGGTATTGCAGATCGACCATGTCGCGGTAGCCGTACTTCGGAAACGTCGCGCGTAATCCGTTCGAGGGCTTGCTTGAGGCACCGTGGCCGATGTGGTCGGGCAGGATGATGAAGAATCGCGTGGCGTCGAGCGGTTGTCCTGGTCCAAACAACTCCCCGGCGAAGTTGCGCGACAAAAACTGCGTCCCCGCGCCGCCGGTGCCGTGGCCTATCCACACCGCGTTGGTGACCCGCCCATCCGATCCCTTCTGCGCTGTTCCCAACGTCCGGTAATGCAGCTTCACCTCCGCCATCGTCTCGCCGGACGCAAAGGTGTAGTTGCGGACGATGAAGTCGCCTTCGGTGACGGCAGGCGTGGCCGGTTGGGATGCCTGGGCTGACAGGGCGGCGACAGCCAGCCACACGGTGGCCACGGCGGCAAGGGCGAGTCTTGGCTTGGGCATGGGCACATTGTCACACCAAAAACGGCCCCCAATTCCGGTCGTGTCAACCGGCTGGGCGTTTACCTTGTATACCTTCCAACGACGGTTCGCCTTGGGTGGCGGCCGGCATGTGGCTGGTTGTGAGGCTTCTGCGCGGCGAAAAAAGACGCGCACGGGAGGCCGGATTCCCCTCCCTCAGCGCGTATTTGAAGGCGGCCCCGCAGACCGACCTCGAGAAACAGGCTGCGGTGGATCTGGCGCTCAAAGGCGTCGTCATCTGCCTGCTGGGACTGATGGTGCCGCCCCTGCTGCTGGTCGGTTTGTTCCCGTTGTTTTACGGCGTGCGCAAGATCATTTATGCCTCCATGGGGCTGGGGCTGTTGGATGATGCACAGCGGTGAGTGAGACTGATCCGGATGCGGCGATCGTGCGCGAGGCGATCGCCGCCATCCGTCGCGGTCATCGCGACGCCTACGCCACGGTCGTTGACCTCTACCAGCGGCGTTTGTTCGGACTCGCCTTGATGATGACGCGTGACCCGGCTGGTGCCGAAGACGTCGTGCAGGACGCCCCCAGCACCGGGCCCGATCCGCTTGCCGGGTTGATCACGGACGAGCGCGATCGGCGACTGTGGGACGCGGTGTCGGCGTTGTCGTCAGGTGAGCGGACCGCCGTGATCCTGTTGTACCGCCAGGACATGGGCGTCAACGACATCGCGTCGGCGATGGGTGTCTCAGCGGGCACCGGAGCCTGCCGCTCCCTCGTCGATTACCGCGACGGTGATGGCCCGCATCGAGCGCGAGGCTGCGGCACAACGGGTTGGGGCCGCGTCGCCGGCACTCATGAACCGGAAACGTGACGCCTCGATGTGGATCACCGCGTGTCTCGGCATTCTGCTCGTCTGTGGCGCGACGGCGTCGGGTTGGTATTTTAATGGACTGCCCGACATGTTTTCCCCTCGGTTTCTTCGAGGAGGGCTCGGCTCCGCGCTTGCCGGGTGGCAGGCCTCGCTCGCAGGCCTCGTTGGCCTGGGCCTCTGCCTGCGCGCGCTCTTTGCGCCGTTGCGATCGCGATCGCGCTAGTGACGCATCCTGTTTAGCGATGTATGAGTCGATCTCATAGGTCTGTTTAGTACGATTTACTGCTAATCTAACGCCATGGCACTGCTGTCTGTCAGCGCCGCGGCTGACCGCCTCGGCATCGCGTACTCGACCCTCAAGCGATGGATTCGATCGGGCATCGTCCGTACGACGCGCACCGAAGGCGGCCACCATCGTGTGTCGGAAGCCGAGTTGGATCGACTCGCGGCGCGTCGCGAAACCGTGCCTGCCTCGCGCAAACAGGCGCCCGCCGACGCCGACATGATGCTGGGCGAACTCAGCGCCCGCAATCGACTACCGGGGTTTGTCGAGGAAGTACGAATCGACGGCCTCCTCGCGCAAGTGCGACTGCGCGTGGGCACCCAATCACTCACCGCGGTCATCACGGCCGACGCGGTCCGCGCGCTCAAACTGCGACGCGGAGACGATGCGATTGCGGTCATCAAGTCAACAGAGATCATGATTGCAAAGCGGCGGGCCTGACGGGATGGCTCAACTGCGTGTAGTTGGTGTGCTGCTGGTCGCGCTCTCGCTCGTGGGCTGTGGCCGCGGTGCAGAGGTGGTCCGAGTGGCCGCAGCTTCCGACCTGCAATTTGCGCTGACAGAAGTCGCCGACCAATTCGTCACCGACACCGGTGATCGCGTGGACCTGGTCTTTGGTTCGTCAGGCACGCTCACGCGGCAGATTCAGGACGGTGCACCGTTCTCCATGTTTTTCTCGGCAGACGAGGCGTTTGTCGAGCGACTGGTGCAGGGCGGGCATACCAGGGGCGAGAGCGCGTTGTACGCCATTGGCCGCATCGTGTTGTTTGCGCCGCCAGGGTCTCCTATGGTTCCCGCAGACGGTCTCGACGGCCTGGCCGGACTGATCGAGGCCAAAGGGGTCTCGCGTTTTGCGGTCGCCAATCCCGAACACGCGCCGTACGGTCGCGCGGCCGAGCAGGCGCTTCGGTCGCGTGGCATCTGGGACGTGTTGCAGCCGTCGCTCGTGCTGGGCGAAAACGTGTCGCAGGCCGCGCAGTTTGCGGCAGGCGGCGACACCGTCGGCGGCATCATCGCCTATTCGCTGGTGCTCGCCCCAGCGATGCGCGATCGCGGCACACACGCGCTGATCCCGGCTGACGCGCACGCGCCGTTGAGACAACGGATGGTGCTGCTGAAGGATGCGGGGCCCGTTGCGGAGCGGTTCTATGCGTACGTTCAAGCCGCAGCCGCAAGAACCACGTTGGCGAACTATGGGTTCGCCCGTCCGGAATAGTCTATGGACACTGCCGCGCTTCGTGTGTCGTTGAGCCTCGCCGTGGCCACGGTCGTCGTGTTGCTTCCGCTCGGTATCTGGCTGGGTCATGTGCTCGCGGTCCGATCGTTTCGCGGCAAGCCCATCGCTGAGGCGCTGGTCGCGATTCCATTGATCCTTCCTCCAACGGTGCTCGGCTACTACCTGCTGACGACTTTCGGAGCGCGGTCACCGCTGGGCCAGGCATTTGAAGGCCTTTTTGGCCAACCGCTCGCATTTTCGTTCGCTGGATTGCTGGTGGCGTCGGTCATTGTGAATATTCCGTTCGTCGTGCAGCCGATTCAGCGCGCGTTTCAAGCGGTGCCCGATCAACTGCGTGACGCCGCCGCGTGTTGCGGCCTGACGCCCTGGCAGCGATTCCGGCGCATCGAACTTCCACTCGCCTGGCCCGGCGTGGTGACGGCCGCGATTCTTGTCTTCGCACACACACTCGGCGAGTTCGGCGTCGTCTTGATGGTCGGTGGCGCGATTCCCGGTGAAACCCGCACGCTCAGCATCGCGATCTATGACCGCGTGCAGGCTTTTGACGATGGGGCGGCGGGACTGATGTCCGCCATGCTCCTCCTGATTGCGATCGTGGTGCTGGGCCTGACCGCATGGCTGGGGCGGCCACTGGAGCAACGCCGTGGTTGATCCCGGGTTGGAGGTGGTGCTTCGTCAGGCAGGACCGATTCGTCTCGACGTGTCCTTCGCGTGTGCACGTGGCGAAGTGCTCGCGATCTTCGGGCCATCCGGCAGCGGCAAGACAACGATTCTGCGAAGCATCGCGGGCCTGTACACGCCGATCGAGGCGCGCGTGCGGATTGGCGGGGCGACGTGGGTCGATACATCCACGGGTGTCTCGGTGCCGGTGCATCAACGGGCTGTGGGCCTCGTGTTTCAGGACTACGCGTTGTTCCCGCACCTGACCGCGGTGGGCAATGTGGTGACGGCGCTCGGCCATCTGCCCGCCACAGAACGCCGAGGTCGAGCGGAAGCGTTGCTCGACCTGGTGCATCTCTCGCAGCATCGCGACCGACGGCCCGGCCAGTTGTCCGGCGGTGAGCGTCAGCGCGTCGCGGTTGCGCGCGCCGTGGCCCGTGACCCTGCCGTGTTGCTGCTTGATGAACCGTTCTCTGCCGTGGACCGCGCGACGCGCCATCACCTGCAGGACGAAATTGATCAGATTCGGCGGGCGCTGAACATTCCCATGATCCTGGTCACACACGATGCGGAGGACGTGCGCCGCCTGGCGACCCACGTCATGCTGCTGGATGCCGGTCGCATGGAGCGCATTGAGAGGAGCCACTGACGGCACTCAAATCGTATCTACGACATAGGGGTGCTGCTCGAATACAACGAAGCCAAGAGCGCCCGCAATGAGCGGGAACGTGGAAGTCGTGACGTTCCGCGAGCCCTTCGTCAGAGTCATCAGTTTTCGGCGTACGAACACGTCAGAAAGCGACGCTCCGTGGTGTAGGCAGTGGCCTATTCGCGGTCCCGCAGCCCAACCTTGACGGAGGCCGCGCGAAGCCGCCGGTCGAGGGTCCAGAGCGGCTGCTGACTGAGCTTGGCACTCGCCAGCAGATGCACATCGATCCAGCCGAGGCCCGTGCCGAACAGGCGATGTCTGTCCACCAGTGCATGTGCTTCCTCGGTGGTCGCGATCAGGACCGTGGGGAGGGCTTTCAACAAATCCACCACCTGTGCCCGTTTGGCGAGGGAGCCACAGGCGAGTTCGCCGATGACAAAAGGGTGCGTGAGGACCAGCCCCTCTTCGAGCAGAGATTCAAGGTCGTGGTGTGACCGGCGAAAGTGGTCAATCCAAACTGACGTATCGACCAGCACAGAGCGGCCTATGTGACGGTGCGTCGGCGGGGCGGGGCAGCGGCTTTGCGATCGGAACCGCCGAGTGCCGCGAGGCGTCGCGCGCTCTCACGCGCAATCAGCGCCCGGAGCCCTTCATGCAGCACTGCGGTCTTTTCGGCGATGCCCGTCAAGGCCTGAGCGCGCTCCACCAACGACGCATCGAGGACAAGGGTAGTTCGCATGCATATAAGTATGCATGAGAACCAGTGTCGAGGCCATCCGCAGCACACGAGACCCGAAAGGAATGGTCGGGGCGACTGGATTCGAACCAGCGACATCTCGCTCCCAAAGCGAGCGCTCTACCAGGCTGAGCCACGCCCCGACTTGAACAACCAGTGTATCCCGGCTTGGGCGGCCCTGTAATCTACGTACATGCGCTCCACTGGCACTGTGACCATCCGACGCGCGGAAATCAGGGACATTCCAGCGCTGGGACGGCTTGGGGCGTCGCTCATGCGGCTTCATCACGGATTCAACGCGCGCCGGTTTATGTCGCCCGGAGAAAATCCGGACGCAGGATACGGCGAATTTCTCGGCGGCCAGCTCGACGATGCCGAGTCATTGATCCTGGTCGCAGAACGCCCACGGTCAGTAACAGACCCGTCCGCGTCCATCGTCGGCTATGTATGGGCCGCGATTGAACCTGAGTCCTACAAAGAGCTCCGCGCAAGGGCCGGATACATCCACGACATTCTCGTGACCGACGATGCGCGTGGGGGAGGCGCCGGCGCGCGTTTGATCGCAGCCGCAGTGGACTGGCTGCGTGAGCAGGGGATGCCGCGTGTCTTGCTCTGGACGGCCGCCCCGAACGACCGGGCACGCAAACTCTTCGAAGCCCACGGCTTCCGCGCGACGATGATTGAGATGACGCGGGAGTTGTAGGCGCCCTCGAGACTTTATGATTTCACAGGGAGACACAGAGGCACGGAGAGTTTCGTTCTTAAGAGAAAAAACTCCGTGTCTCAGTGCCTCCCTGTAAAAAGCACTTGTCGAGGAGCCGGTCCAGGTCGACGAAAACACCAGCCACGTTTCCGTCGCCCCCGCCTTCACGTACGCGGCCGCCTTCTCTCTGAGTTTCGGCAGTGCGTTGCTGGCTGATGCGATCTCCACACACAACTCGGGCGCGCTCGAGAGCGGCAGTTCCTCCGGGTGCGCGTACGCCTATCGAGGTCGAAACGCCGACCTCGGCCATCACATGGCCGCCGAGCGCCTTGCGCAATGCGTCGGCAACACGCATCGCGGCACGCCCGTGGCTTTTTCCGACCGGTGTCATGAAAATCTCTGCCCACTCGGTCAGCTCGATTTTTCCGGCGACATCCTCAAAGCTCGAGTTCGCGCACAAGGCCTGCCACCGCGCAGCAAGCTGCACAGGCGCGATCGGCGCGTCAATCGACTCGATGGGAAGTGCCATTTGAGGCCCAGTGTAGACCAGGATTCCACCCGGGCGGCCAGGTCACCGTCCGCCAAGCGCGTGCAGGTGGATATGTAAGGACCGTCTCGCCCTGCTGACCGCAGCGGGCACTGGTGTAGACGGAGAGGGGTGGCCTTCAGTGGCTGCGTAGAGCCGTGATGGGATCCACGCGCGCGGCGCGC
>CAYZLT010000204.1:0-6546 GCA_964479175.1 uncultured Solibacteraceae bacterium
ACATCGCGCGGCATCGCGCATCGTCGGGACATGCACGGCCTCCACAACACTCGACGTCAACTCGCGCATCCTCTACATGAATAGAGCGGGCTAAGCGCCGAGGCCATGGCATTTGTTGATGAGTGGTTGTCCTGGCACATCACGGGTGGGCTAGCCAAAGACGGTCTGCTGACAATTTGCGAAGAACCATTCAAGCGGGAAGGTGTATTATTAAATCCGAAAGATGGCCATTTACGCTGTTTAATACATTAAAAATATACTGTTTGAATGCCGATCACGTCCCATGCGTCCGACCGCGTTCTGGTCGCTAAACTCTCCCGCGCGGCGAAGTCGAGTCTGATCTCAGTCGCTGACTCGGCCAAGGCACTTGGCCTGAACCGGAGCGCCACGTCCATCCAACTCGCCCGGCTGACCCGTCGGGGATGGCTACGCCGCGCCCGGCGCGGGCTCTATCTCATCGCCCCCCTGGAAGCCGAGCCAGGACAGGACGCCACGACCGAAGACCCGTGGGTACTCGCCCAACAACTGTTCGCCCCGTGTTACATCGGCGGGTGGAGCGCCGCAGAACATTGGGGACTCACCGAGCAACTCTTCCGGTCAACGCTGGTTGTCACGTCGGCCTCGGTGCGCGCCACCCACGTTGGGAACCTCGGGCACCAGTTCCGGCTCTTCCGGGTCCCTCGTTCCCGTCTCGCCGCCGGCATCGTCCAGCAGTGGCGCGGGAAGGAACGCGTGCCGGTCTCAGGAATGGAGCGCACGCTCATCGATTGCCTGAGAAATCCTGAACTGTGCGGCGGCACACGACACCTGGCCCAACTCATGCAAGCGTACGGCGAGTCGCCAAAGCGCGACTTCGATCGACTGGCTGAGATCGGCAGGGCCGCCGGACTCGGCGCCACGTGGAAGCGACTGGGTTATCTGGCCGAACGGCTGTGGCCGAACGAAACGAAGTTGCTCGCAGAAGCGCGCACACACGTGACCGCCGGTAACTCGAAACTCGACCCGGCGGTCTCAGCCAGGGGCAAGCTCGCGACCAGGTGGCGCCTGTTGGTCAATGTGAAGCTGGAATGATTGCAAAGCAGGACATCCTCGACCGAGCCATCGAATGGCAGCTCCGCCCGGATGTGGTCGAGAAGGACTACGTCCTTGGCTGGCTCCTCGCAGGCCTGGCTTCAACGTCACTGGCCGGCCTTTGGATCTTCAAGGGCGGTACCTGCATCAAGAAGTGTTACTTCGAAACGTACCGTTTTTCCGAAGACCTCGACTTTTCGCTGCTGCCCGAAGCGCCGTATACGGCAGACGCGCTGACCGAGGGGCTTCGCGAACTGGCCGCGGCGGTTGCAGGACTCAGTGGCCTCGCGTTCCCAGAGGACTTCGTCGAGGTCAGGGAGCGGCGGAACAAGCAGGGCCAGCAGACATTCGAAGGCAAGCTGGGATACCGAGGCCCGCTGGTCTTTCCGGGAAGCCCAAAGATTCGTTTCGACTTCACGCAACACGAGCCCATCGTTGATACACCGGCTTCGCGGCCGGTGTTTCATCCCTACGACGATGGGCTGCCAGAGGGAGTAGTGGTGCAGGCCTATTCGTTCCCGGAGTTGCTCGCTGAAAAGACCCGCGCGCTGGTCGAGCGATCACGGCCACGCGATCTCTACGACGTTGTGCATCTCATTGAAAACGCGCATGCGGGCTTCGATCTGGACGTCGTCCGCAGGCTGTTCGAAAACAAATGTCAGAGCAAAGGGCTGGCCGTTCCGACCAGCGGCCTCGTGGTTGTCAACGTCCGCGCCGACGCCGAACTGCGATCGGAGTGGGGAAGCATGCTCGGACATCAATTGCCGGTTCTGCCTGATCTCGATGCGTTGCTGGAGCGCCTCCCGGCGATTCTCTCGTGGCTGGAGGTCGGCGCACCCGAGCCGTCGTTCCGACACCTGCCTCGCGTGCCATCCGCCGAAGCGGTGCACGCGACCGGCCCTGGCATCCGGTACTGGGGACAGAATCGCCCGATCGAAGCCATTCGTTTCGCCGGCACGAATCGCCTGATGATCTCGTTCATGTATCACGGCAGCCACCGTGTTGTTGAGCCCTACTCAATTCGTCAGGCGAAAACAGGCAACGTTCTCCTCTACGGGTGGGAAGTGGCCTCGAATCACATAAAGGCGTTCAAGCTTGAGGAAATGCAGAACGTGTCTACGACCGATCAGACCTTCGCGCCACGTTACCGCGTCGACCTGTCGCCAGGCAGCGGCGCGCATTGAGCACTATCGGCCGAGCCTCCAAAGCAACTCCGCCACTACGTAGGTCATGACGGCGATCGCGCTACTTGGTCTACACGGCGACGTAGGGCGCTACGTCACGTCCCACGGGTTCAGCACACGCACCGGCAGATCCTCGAAGTGCCGGACGTTTCTGGTGGCGATCGACGCCCGTCGATTGATCGCGATACCCGCAATCAGCGTGTCCCGAAGGTCCACGGTCCGACCGGCAATTTCTCGATTGACCGCCAGCGTCGCCGCGGCCTCCGCCGCGCCGGAATCGAAGTCGACGATCCGGTGTTCGAGGTCCTCTGACAGCACCAGTGCGAATGCCGCCAGCAGGTCGCGCTTCCGTCGGCCTGCCGGGAGCCGCGCCAATCCATATCGCACCTCGAAGACGGTAATGCTCGTGGTCCACAGCGACGATGGGGCCTGGGCGTCGAGCCAGGCCGTGGCCACAGGATCGGGCGTCGATAACATCAGCGCGGAGATGACGTTCGTGTCGAGGAGGATCACCGCTCGAAGTCCGGCGGAGTCGCGCGATGACCGCGCAACTCCTCAATGTCGTCGTCGAGCCCTGCCGCGCGGAACCGGCTGGCGATGCGGGAGCCGAGCCCGCTCTGGGAGACCGTGGGTGCGGCTGCGGCTGCGCGCAGAATCTGGCGGATCTCGGCCTCCATGCTGTGGCCCGCGCGTTCCGCGCGCCGTTTCAGCTTGCGCTTCACTGCGTCATCGAGACCCCGGACGATAATCTGCGCCACGGGCAAAATGATATCACGCTATCATTCCCGCAGGAGTCGCTGTGGCATCTCCGCCACCACGTAGGTCATGACGGCAATGGCGGCCGCGTTGTCGGACATCTGCTTCGGTGTGATGCGATCGATGGTGTCAGCGGGCGTGTGATGAATCAGAAAGTAGTCGGCCGATAGTCCGTATTACGTGGCTGTTCCCCTGACATAACCGCCCTTATCCGACGCTGGGGCAGATCACGCGGAGCAGATTTCGCAGAGACAACGCCCCGGCGCAGTGTAGTCGAGGGCGTGGCCTACCGCAAAGCACGCAAAAGTCGGCCATCCGCGCATCGGACGACAGGCCTCCGGCCACCCGCGAGCATCCGAGTCTTCGCATCTGGATCATCTGATTGGAAGCGACACCTCGTCAGACAACGCCAGTCCACTCGGACTCAGCGTCGCCCTCCCACGGCAACGGCGGCGCACGTCCGGCGCGGGGCACGGGCACCGCGTCCGGCAACCCCAGATGCCGCAGGATACGGCCCACCACGGCCGGGTCGCGAATCAGCGCCACCAGCGTCATCCGGCCGACACAGCTTGGGCACGCAAGCACATCGAAACCGAAGCTGCGCTCCATCAACTCTGCCCACGCGCGATTGGGACGACGGCCGATACGACTGTTATGCCTACAGATGCTCACGGCGTCCGTCACGGCGCCGTCAGTGGTCGCTGACGGCACCACCTCCTCGCGCCATGCCGCCCGCGGCGCGAGCACACCGTGGTACACGACCAAATTGATCCGTGGCCGCGGCACCAGTGCGGCGAGTCGCTCCAGAAACTCCACCGGGTCAAACACCAGGTGCGTGGTCCCATCCGCCCACCGGCGCCGCAGGTCCAACACGACCTGGCCCTCCGGCGAGATCCGCAGTCGCTCCTGCCCCACCGCCGGACGCAGCGCGTACCGGCACATACGCTCCAGCCGGTCACGTGCGCCCCCTCGCACGGCGACCGCCGCATGCAGATCGAAGCCACGAACCCGCGCATGCCACGCGCGCGGCGCGTCCTCGGCAAAGGGGTCCCACCCGTCCACGCTGTCGCCACCATCGACAATGCCACGCCGCGTCAACAGCCGCTGCAATCGAGTCGCGGTCCTAACGAGCAGCGGCATCAGATCAGGTGCCGGGTGGGTTGATGCCGCGTGAAACTGCAGGGCGCCATCGGCATTGCGGGCGAACACGCCGTCAAGGACCAGCGCATGGAGATGCACGTTCAGATTCAGTGCAGAGCCGAAGCGCTGCACAATCACGACGGCCCCTCCGCGCCCGTTCGTGACAGCCCACTGGCGCGCTTGACGCCGGTACCACCCAATTACCGCCCGCACGAACACGGCGACCACCGCGCGACAGAGCGCATGGTCCCACGCCAGGGCGTACCGTAGCCGCGACGGCAGCGTCAGCACCCACTGCCGCACCGGCACGTCCGGAAACACGTAGTCCACCAGATGCGCTGCGCGCTCGGTCATGCGGCGTCCACCGCAGCTCGGACAGAAGCCCCTTGCATGAGAACGCCACAAGCCTCTCGTGCCGGCATCCCGCACACCGGAACCGCGCGAACCCGGCTGCAAGACAGCCGCAGGTCAGGAAGTCCTGAAACGCGCGCTCAACAAACTTAGACAGGCCTTGTCCGTCACGATGCCCCGCCGCCTGCGCGCGAAACGTCTCGTAGTGCTCGCGCACAATCTGATGTAGCACCCCTTGATCGGGACGACGCGGGCGATAGCTGAGTGACGACGCCACGCCGCAGATCGAGGGCAAGACGGATGCCGACCCAGCGGCCCGCAGCCGCGCACAGGGATGGCAGTTTCTGCGTACTTGCTGCGGCGGCGCGAGCGTCGATTCTCGAATCCAAGGAACCCCTCGCCCACCGTGTCTCCGCGTCTCCCTGTGAAAATGCCCTTTTCGACTATCGCGCGCGGAGCGTCAGTGTGTGCGCGCGTTCTTTGTCGACACGCGCGCGTGAGTACACGAGCGGGAAGAACTCGTCGTTTGCCCACAGGGCGTGCAGGTTGCTGAAGAACGGGCTCTCGGGTTGAGCCGACTGGCCCGGAACGTTGGTCACCAGTGACCGATCCCAGTCGGCCACGTCGAGAATTTCTCGAAAACTCGCGCCGTCGGCGGCGAGCGTGCCGGTGCCCCCTGGCCGCTCGACGGTCGCGAGGCTGTAGGCGGGCACCAGGGGGAAGGGAAACGACCGCGTGTGCAGGCGTCCCCACCGCCACTGCGACCAGTCGGGTCCCAGAGAGGTCGTCATCTGCGCGATCGCCTTCGCCAGCGTCCCATCGTGTTCAGCCTTTCGCGCGTCCGCCGAGCGTGACGCGTCGCGCTCAGTCGCGGTGGACATGCCGCGCCACACGTCGTAGATGGCGGCCGCGGCGCTGTCTTTGGAGAGTGTGGCGTTCCACGACGCCAGCAGTTGTCGTGCACGTTCGACCTCTGAGGTCGTTGCGATCCATCCACGAAACAGCGCGACCTCGCTCTCGGCCCGCAGGTGTTTGGCGTCCAGTTGCATGCGCCGATGGTCGTTGAGGGTGAAGGGTCTGGGGGAATCAAACAACTGCATCAGCCGGGTGATGCGGTCGTACGGCAGGTTCGCCGACGACTTGAACATCAACGGCGGCGCGTAGTCCTTCGGCTGCACGTTGTGGTTGGCGGTCGCGATGAATCCGCGCTCGGGATTGAGCTCACGAGGCAGGTCGCGCCGGAAACCGTTCCACTCGTACGCGCCGGTGCCGGGGACCGGGAGTCGGCCCACCCAAGCCCGGCCGTCGGGCCCATCCGCGCGACGGTCGGGCGTCAGCGCAGACGCCTGCCAGGAGATGTTGCCATCCACATCGCCGCAGATCAGATTCTCGCTCGGCGCCTTCCAGTACATCGCGTCGTTGAGAAACGTCTTGCAGTCGGTCGACTGCGCGAGTCGAAGACTGCCCAGGTACGGCGCCGTGCCTGGTTCGAGCATCGCCGACCGAAGCACGTAGACCTTGTTGCGCGCGCGATCCTCATGGAAGACCGGGCCGTGTCGGGTGAACTTCAGCTCGACCGTCTCCACGGCGCCGCCCTTGACGCGCACCTCTTCACGCACCACACGCACGGGTTCCCATTGCCCGCGGAAACGGACCTCGAGGGGATTGGCAGGATTGACGTCCTCGACGTACACATCCTCCATGTCGGTCCCGACGATCGTCAGCCCCCATCCGAGCCGTTCGTTGTGTCCGATCGCCGCTCCCACAAACGGCACCTCGCCCGACCCGATCACGTTCCAGCCCGGCGCGTGCAGGTGCACGATGTATCGCAGCGAGGGATGGGTCACGGTGCGGTGGGGGTCGTTCACCACCACAGGTTTCCCGGTCGCGGAGAGTTTGCCGCTCACGACCCAGTTGTTCGAGCCAGGAGGATCAGGCGGCGCCGATGGTCCCGGTATCTCCGGCCCGAATCCCCCTCGACCACGCGCGCCGCCAACCACATCGCGGTACTGGGGCAGAATCTCCGGAGTGCTGGCTCCCCTCC
>CAYZLT010000205.1:0-6509 GCA_964479175.1 uncultured Solibacteraceae bacterium
GAGATCGACGCCACCTTCGGCGAGGGCGGCGGCCTGCTCACGAAAGATCTCTTCCGCCTCCGAGACCCCGGTGCGGCCCCACGGTTCGATACGGACGCCAAGCGGTCCGATGGCCCCGGCGACAAACACGCGCTCGCCGGCGGCGCGGCGGGCCAGCGTGGCGCCGGCGAGATTAATCGCGTGCACCTCCGCCGACAAACCGAACGTGCCGAGTTTGACGCGATTGGCGCCGAAGGTATTGGTTTCGATGACATCCGCCCCGGCACGGACGTATTCCTCATGCACCTCGGTGACCAGACCCGCGTGCGTGAGATTCAGTTCGTCAAAGCAGCGATTGAGAAAAACGCCACGCGCGTACAACACGGTGCCCATGGCACCGTCGCACACGAGCACCCGCTCGCGCAGCGCGTCAAGAAACGCGCGGGCCACGTCAGCGCGCCTGGGTGGCCGGAGGCGTACCCGGGGCGGCGACCAGCAGCTCGGACTTGTCCCAGATGAAGTCCTGGTTGCTGTAGACCGCCAGTTCGTAATCCTTGCCCATGAAGATGGCCGACACAGGACACGCTTCCTCGCAGTACCCGCAGAAGATGCAGCGCGCCTTGTGGATCTGATACAGCTCGGCGTAGCGGGGGCCGGCCTGCACGGAACCATCGTTTTGCGCGGCCTCCAGATAAATCGCATCGGCTGGACACGCCACAGCGCACAGGCCGCACGCGACGCACTTCTCCAGGCCGTTTTCGTCGCGCGTCAGCACCTGTTTGCCCCGATACCGCGGGAACACCGGGACCTTCTGGTCCGGGTATCTCACCGTCATCGGCGTCTTGAACATGTGTTTGAAGGTATTCGCGAACCCTTTAATAAACGGCCCAATCATAGGGGGCATGATATCAAATGGAGTGTGGCAATATTCCGGTTTGGCTCGTCTAATGTCCACAGAGCCTGACACCGCCACCGTAAGGAGCTACCGCTTTGGACCCAATTGACCGCCAGCCAGAGGAATCGCCGTCCCTGCCTGTGACCGCCTCGACGCCTGAATGGCCGCGAATGGTGGAGCCGGAGAGTGAAGAAGCCTGGGCGGCCCTGGGCATCACCATGCCCCCACCTCAGGGACCCACGGCGCCTCTGGGCGCGGGCACCAACGACGTGGCCCGCATCCGCATGGACAAGCGCTCAGCCGTCATGAGCCGGATCGGTGAGGAAGTGATGGCGTGGGTCAAGACCTTGGCGTCTGCCGCTGTCTACGCGACGCTGATCGTGACGTTCGGCTTTCAGGTGGCCCGCGTGGAAGGCCAGAGCATGGCCCCGACCCTCGAAGATCAGGACCGCCTCATCGTCAACAAACTCGCCTACCAACTCGACGATCCCAAGCCGGGCGACATCGTGATGTTGTATTACCCGAAAGACCCGCAGAAGTCGTTCGTCAAACGTGTCATCGCCGAACCCCTGGACACGGTCCGCATGGTGGACGGGCGCGTCTACGTGAACGAAGTGCTGCTACCCGACGACTTCATCCCCGAGGAATACCAGTCGACCGACAACCTCGGGCCGGATCTGGTGCCTGAAGGGTATTACTTCGTCATGGGGGATCACCGGAACAACAGCTCGGACAGCCGCCACTGGGGCATGGTGCCGAAGAAATACATCCTCGGCCGGGTGCAACTGCGCTGGTGGCCCTTCTCCCACGCGCGGTTTTTCAGCGGTGACGTACTGCACCCATCAGACGATGGGGCACCGAGGCAATGAGGCAATGAGGCAATGAGGCAATGAGGCAATGGGCACTGGTAAAGTTTGCATAAACCCTGCATAGTGGCCATGCTTGACCGCATAAGTATGCAGCCTGCGTTTTTGGCTTCTAAATCCGTTAATCCGGATTCGTTGTTGTACGGTGTTGACACACGGTATATGATGCCCAAGAAACGAGCGGCCGGAACACCTCGCGGCATTCCGGCCCGTTCGCCCCGAGTTCGTCAGACTGACAGGTCTGGGCGAACTTAGTATGCGCCCCAGAGGTTGCACCCTCCAGCGCTTCTACAGGTCACCGGTTAACCCAGATGGGAAAACCGCGAAGCCCGTAGCTCCTCGCCAGAATGCGCGAACCGTCCGGAAGGGTTTTTGAGGCACGAAAAATCAGCCTCTTGCCCTTCCGGATTTGTTTACCATCGTCGGTCGTGTCGTTCATGATCTCCGCCTTTGAAACCCGTCGAGCGGAATGCCCGCCGGGGCGCGTAACCAGCAGGGCGAAGCCTTAACGGTCCAAAGACGCGAAACACACAAATCAACCGTCAGAGACGGACTAGAACGCAGTGCGAGAGATAGTAACGTGCTTTGGCAGTCTCTTGTAGGGACTGCCAGTTATCCCGACGTAGATTTTTAGTCATGCCAACTTGTGGGCGATCTGTTCGTCGAGGATTTCCTTGACGGTTAGCGGGATAATCACCCGGCCGCACTTGCGGAAGAACGCCCCGATCTCGGTCATGGCATCGCTCGAATAGTCGAAGGACACGAAGAAGCCCTTCTTCCGGTCGTTCCTGGTCATCATCGCTTCGAAGGAATCGATATCCGGCCGTCCGGCCTTGTCCTTCTGTTTCACCTGGACAGGATACCAGTCGTCCATGAAGTCGAGATGGCCGGTGTCCTTCCCGCGTTTTTCTGGAGCCGTGCCAGCCGGGAAGATACGGCCGTCGATTCCCATGTCCCCGACTTGCGTTTTGTTCGGGATACCGCCAAGTGCGATGACTGCCCAGTTCTCGAACTCGAACGGTGGCAGCTTGCGGAGCTTTTCCTCCGACCACGGCAAGCCCTCCACGATGAAGCCCTGACCGGCAAGCCATGCCTGCGTCCCTTCCTTCAGACCGCACACGTCCCGCAGGCGCTTCGCCATCACGCGGCAGGCCGTCGGGCTGACGTCGATTCCGACCCACTGCCTGCCGCGTTGCTGGGCCGCGACAACCGCCGTCCCGCAACCGCAGAAGGCGTCCAGAACGATGTCGCCTTTGTTGCTACTGGCATTGATAATGCGCTCAAGTAGCGCGAGGGGTTTTTGTGTTGGATAGCCAAGACGCTCCTGTGCCTGCGAGTTCAACGGGGATATGTCCGTCCACACGCTGCCCATCGGAACGCCCGACATCTCCTCTAAGTACCGTTTGAGTTGGGGCCGCTTTGACTTATCAGATGGGTACCAGATTCGCCCCTCTGCATCCAGCCGCGCCATCGTGTCTTTCGAGTACCGCCACCCCTTCTCTGGGCTCTGGTGTCCCTTCCACTCGTACATCATGTTCGGCCTGGGGTTCGGGCTAGTCATGTTGTCCAAGCGGTACTTGCGCCCGTCGCCATCGTCGTGTGTGTACTTCGTATCGATGTAATGGTCGCTATATTCCTCAAACTGCGGATTCCACGTCGTAGCCCCCCCGCCACCGTAGACGAACAGGGAATCATGAACCTGGTTCCAGCCCTTCGCGTCGGAGCGTGCGCCTGTCCGCTTCCAGATGATCTCGTTGAGAAAATTCACCTCACCTAAAATCTGATCGAGCATGACCTTAACGTAATGGGAGGCGTGGTCGTCGCAGTGGTAGTAAAACGATCCGGTTTTCTTGAGCACGCGGGCCAATTCCACGCAGCGCGGACGCATGTATTCGATGTACGCCTGGGTCGATTCATGCCGGTCCTCGAAGGCGCGCTTCTCCTTCGTCTCGCCCCAGAACACTTCGTAGTTCCGGTTCGAGTTAAACGGCGGATCGATATAGATCAGATCGATGCACCCGTCGGGCATCCGGTCCAGGTGCTCCAGGTTGTCGCCGCAGTAGATGACGCTGGTATCGATCAGGGCGGATTTCCGCTTGGCCATTCGCCCGGATTTTAGCTCGGTTCCTACCCGATCAGGCCGACGATTTCTTCGATGCTCCAAACGTGATTGGAAACGCCAGCCGCCATCGCCGGGGTTGCGCCCTTCAACGCTTCATTCTTACGTCCGAAGTTGTAGAACATGAAGTGAAGCGCCAGTGCGTGGCAGTGGTTCTCAAGCTTCTTGCTGTGGGCGTTGGTTAGACGGGCGAACCGCTTGTTCTGCATCCGCAACGTCAGGTTGTTCCGTTCGATGTAGGACGTGGAGATGTGCCCCGCGTCCGGGCTTCCCGTGATCGTGTGCTGTTCACACGCGATGCACACGGGGGGAGCGTAGCGGTTCTCCGTGCCGGGGTCGTTCGAGTAGATCTTCTTGATCATCCCGTAGTCGATGTCGCCAGCGAAGGCGTCGTCTACCGCTTCCAGATAGGCCTTGAAGCCGTCCGTCGTCAACTGGACGCGGTTCTTAAGGCGTAGCGCCACGTCGCGCATGAAGTAGGTGGCGGACTGCGCGTCACGCTTGCCGACGAAGTAGGACAGGACGAGCTTGGAATCCGCGTCGATGGCCGTGAACGTCCACACGTCGCCGAACCCGAACTCGCCGCGCTTCTCGGCCGGGACGTGCGGGCATACACGAACGACCATATTTCGTCGCACTGGACGCGCTGCGTCGTCAGGTCGGTCAAGTGGGCGTCCTGGTAGGCATCGCAGGCCTTCCCGATGTCGGCCAGCAGCTTGAGGACGGTGGGCTTGCTGACGCCGGTCATGCGGCACACGGCGTTAATGGCCATGCCCTCTACCAGCGCCCCAACTACCGTAACCCGCTTGGCCGTCGTCAGCTTGTTCATGTCCAGTATTATGCTTGAGCGCTTAAGCATTGTCAAATCAGCGAGAATAAACCTCCGGCTTGTGCGCGTAGGAACGCGCAATATGTCGAATTGCTTAGGAAAAACAGAGAATCAGGAACTGCCTTATGATTGGGCCAGCTTTAGTCGGCCGCAAGGATTTGAACCTTGCGGCGCCTTGAGTTGAAATACGTCCCTTCGACTGGCTGCGTGGAGCTGGCAGGCACCCTGCGGCAAAGTCGGACGTTCGCCTGCATTTTAACACGAGGTGAGCGATGGGGATTGTTTTGTCTTGGCGGAGGCGTCGATTGTCACTGTTTCATCTGAGTTCCGACCCGCGCGACACACCCATCTACACGGTGGTAGATGTTGCTGCGTACGTCGGAATACCCAGGAGCACACTGCGTCATTGGATCAAATCTCCCAAGAACGGCCGTGCGCTGATTGAAATATCCGACGGCAAGCTATCTTTTTACAATCTACTTGAAGCTCATGTGTTGAGCGTTGTCTTGCGTCGAAAGGCATGGCTCCGCAGAGTTCGGTTGGCTGTTGATAACATCCGCGAACGACGGCCGGATTCTGAGCATCCGCTTTTGTCGCCAGAACTGCGCACCGCTAGCGGCTATAGAGACCTGTTTATCGAATCGATAACAGGAGACATTGAGAATGCGTCGAAGGGCACCGGGCAACTACTGATTCGGCAGATGCTCAAGGAGCATCTCAAGCGAATTGACTTCGACGCTTCTGGTGGCCCTTATCGTCTGCGGCCGTTCAACTATCAACGCATCGGATTAGATCATCGTGTCCTGGGTGGCCGCCCGGCTGTGCTTGGCACACGAATACCTGTCGGCGTTCTAGCGAGTCGTCGGCGCGCTGGCGAGACGATAGAGGCCATAGCGCGTGATTACGACTTGCCCGCAGCCTCTATTCGAGAAGCCATCAAGTATGCGAAGGCGGCATAACTACTCAACCACGTTCCTGTTAGATGAGGGCGTTTGCGGCCCTGACGTTGTTGCACCACTTCGGACGGTAGAAGGGTGGACAATTGAGGTTCACCATGACCATCTTGCGCGGGGAGTCCCTGATACCGAAGTTATCGAGAAGTGCGCAGAGAATCAGTGGGCACTGATTACCGGCGACGACGAGATCCGATTCACAAGGGCTGCGCAGGAGTTGATCGCGCTCCATGCCGTTCCGGTCTTCATGGTGGTTCTAAAGAAAAAATCGAATGCAGTTCAGATCCATAGCGCGATCGTGGCCGCTAAGGACCGAATCCTCAACGCGATTCGCAAAACCAAAGTTGGTTTCTGCGCGAGCGTTCAACTGGGCGGCACCCTCAACGTAACGAGGTATTTCGACCCACTTGAAATCAAGGGCGTGACGGCTGCGCAGCTTAAGACAATCAGACGGTACGGACTTGAGGAGTGGGGTAGAGTTAAAAACGTAGGCTAACTCGGCAGCCTTTAGCGCAACGTCCGTCCGTGCGCCTGAAGCACCCGAGGTTCAGCCTTGGCTGGCTTCTCGGCTCCGAGTCGCCTGTCCTGTTCACGCTTGGCGACTTCGTCTAGCGCGGCCTTCGCCAGATAGATCAGGCGCTCAGTGGGTAGCGGTTCAATAAAGGATTCCAGAGATTGCAGCCGCGTGACGTATTTACGTTTGGGCATTACTTCTCGCCCTTCTTGGCGGCGACGGCCTTCCATCGGGTCTGAGCGGCCTTCTTGGCGATGGCCTTGCGCTTGGCTGGGCTCAAGGCCTCCGCTCGGGCCTTGCCGCCCTTGAGGCCTCCACGCCTCCCCAGGGCCACGGCAAACGGGTTTTTCCCGT
>CAYZLT010000206.1:0-6506 GCA_964479175.1 uncultured Solibacteraceae bacterium
TCGTTGACCACCGCGCACCGAGAGCCGATGCACTTCGCAGCATCAACGCAGCGCTGCGTGTGGCCAAGGCCTTCATTGAGAAGCGCGGACTCAGCGTGCAGACCGTCAAGACGATAGACATGAGTGGGACGAAACTCTTGGTTCGTCGCGGTGACGTGTCTGTCAAGGTCGAGGTCAACACTGTGATCCGCGGCACTGTCCGACCGGTGGCGATTCGTCCGCTGTGCGCCACGGCCCGCGACGTCCTGATGGCGGATCTGGAATTGCCCGTGCTGTCGCCAGACGACGTCTACGGCGGCAAACTGGTGGCCGCCATGGACCGGCAACATCCACGCGATCTGTTCGACGTCATGGAGTTGTTCGCACATGGCGGCATCACTCCAGGCATTCGTCGTGCTTTTGTTGTGTACCTCGCCAGTCACAATCGGACACTCCACGAGGTGCTGTTTCCCACGCCCAAAGACCTGGCACTGGCGTACGACGGGGCGTTCGCTGGCATGACCACCGAGTCCGTCGCGCTGAAGACGCTGCTCGCCACGCGACAGCGGCTGTTCACAGAGCTGCCCGCCAGCCTTGACGCCAACGAGCGCGAGTTCTTGAAGACGCTGGTGCGTGCGCAGCCAGATTGGCAACTGCTCGACATACCGCACCTCCATGACCTCCCGGCCATTCGCTGGCGTCTCCTGAACCTTGAACAGCTGGAGCGCAGTCACCCGGGTCGCTTTCATTCGCTGGCCGATGCCCTGGATGACGGATTTGCTGCAGCCGGCACGTGAGCCAAGTCGGGCGCCGTGACGGGGCGGCGGTGAGAGAGGCGGTGGGCACCGCGTGTTGTTGGGCCAGCCTTGGCCCGCAGTTCGGCCGCCTCGCGCTCCCAAGTTCAACAGCGAAGACGAAGCAAACGCCATCATGCGAGACATGATGGCCGTCGGACGCAACGCACTGTGATCTTCATAGGCGGTTCCCGCGCGGTATCGCGTCTCAAATGACCCTTTGCGTGAGCACCTGGACCGGATGGACGCTGCGCGCCGAGGCGCCTCAGCGGCTCCACGACGAGCCACGGACCGGTGCAGGCGAGGCCCCGACGTTCCATTCGCAGTCATCGTCGTTCCGTGCGTGCTAGCCACGGCGTAGGCGTCAAGGTTGCAGACAGTCCAATTGCGGTGGCGGACTTCTGGCGAGACGGGTCAGGTCAGCTAGTCATGCGCTTCTTCAGCAATAGTTACGACTATCACTGCCAGGCGACACTCAAATCAGGTGGCCCGATTCCAGAAGATCAGATGGAGGATTTCGCTGATTGGGTGGTGGATGTACTGTTCGAATGGGTCATCGATGGAGTTGACGACGACCCGGAGCCGATCGTGGACTGAGCGCCAGCCGACACGCCGCTCGTCGGGGATCGCTGAGTGGTCGTGAACCGGCGATTCCCTTGGCGCGAGCTCTTGCGGGAACGCTGTCGCCCGAATGCGCGCGGCGGCGAGATCAGGTCAGGATGTTCAGGGTGAAGGTTTACAGGCCTGCACGCTCCCTCATCCGAATCCAGTCCTGGGACACACGGTCGATACCGCCCTTGTTCCTGTTGATCCGGCCGAAGTGTCCCGTGTGGGACTGGCAGTAAATCAGGCTCTCCTCGTATTGGAAGGGCGACTCGATCGCGGTCGCCATATTCAGCGGGGCGGCGTGCCCGCAGGCGAGTTGCATGGCGGTGAACGTCACAAGGCCAAGGCAGATCACCAACCGCGGCTTGACGATGGCGATCTGGGGAAGGGCAAAATCCGTGGCCGCCTTCGTCAGGTCAGACGTCGGAATCTTGGCGCTCATGCCGCCAGGCTTCACGAAGGGGAACAGGTTGGTGCCGTACCCAGTCACACTCGTACGCGCCGTCGTGGTAATCCCCGATACCGGTGTAGTCAGTGCCAGTGGCGCGGGCTGCGTGGGCCGGACTTCACGTGCTTGCGGAGTCCATCGAAGTAGGCCGTGTTGGCGGTGGGGCCCGGTGCTGATTCCGCGCCGGTGAGCAGCAGTTCCTGTAGTCGAGCCTTCAGCGCCTCCGGCAGCGAAATGTTCATGGTGCTCATGCTGCCTACGCTAGACCCGATGGCAACATTTGGCAAGGCGACCTCCTCGACGACAATAGCATCGTCGGCCTGCCGTGGTGTCCAGTTCGCGCGTTTTGATGTACCACGAACGCGGTCACGTCTCCGTGTTGCCACGAGGTTGCGGTCCTGCCTCGCGCGGTGGTGCTTCGTCGCCATCGGATGACGGTGGTTGCCAGTGATGAAGACGCACATCGTGCTCTCGCGCCCAAGCCATACGGGAGCTATGGGCCCCACCAGTTTCGGCGCGAGTGTGCCCGACCTTCCAGGGTGCATCGCCGTGGCGGACAGCCGTGAAGAAGTGGAACAGCTGATTCAGGAAGCGATCGCTTTGCACGTACAGGGACTTCGCGAAGACGGTCTGCCCGTTCCAGCACCGCTGACCCGGGTGACCGTGGTTGACGTGGCCTGAGCCGTGGACTGATCCCGCACTGAAGTCGGGCTCGTCGTCTCCGCGATTTCAGACGCGGGCGCCAGTGCCTTCCGTCGCGACATAGCGCTTGACCTTGATCGTGCTCCCCGCGAGGCGCGCCTGTGCCGCATCGTAGCCTGCCTGCATCTTGAGCAGCAGATCCATGCTGATGCCGAACGCCTTCTCCAGGCGCAGAGCCATCTCGGCAGACAGGGTGGCGTTGCCATTGAGTACGTCAGACAGCGTGGCCCGACGCACACCGAGAGCCGTCGCAGCGCGGGCGACGGAAAGTCCCAGCGGTCCCAGCACGTCTTCCCTGATGAGTTCTCCTGGATGGGGAGGGTTCTTCATGCGCATGTCTGTCTCCTAGTGGTAATCCTCAAAGTCAATCTCGCTGATCGTGTGACCTTCCACCTTGAACGTGATCCGCCAGCCGGGAACTGTTTGGACCTGTGAGAGGTCATCGTGCCGTCGTCCTTCCCATACAGGCTCTTCAGGCCTTTATGTCTGAACTTGCCGACGATAATCCATTGGGACTGTACGGCATTACCGTACACTTGTCCATTTCGCGCGCACCTCGCGTGTTCCAGTTCTCTGGAGCGCTAGCCGGAGGGTGTAGGCGCTACCCATTTGCTCATAGAGAGACGACGATGGTAGAAGTCATCAGGTGAAACGACGATACGCGGTGCTGATTGAACGCGGGCCGAAGAGCTTCGGTGCATCCGTCCCTGATTTGCCCGGGTGTGTCGCGGTGGCCAAGTCACGACGCGCCGTGCTCAAGCTGATTGCGGAAGCAATGCATGCGCATGTGGCGGTCATGCACGCTGACGGGGAGGTCGTGCCGGAGCCCGTGCACGAAGCGGTGGTCGTGGAGGTGGCTGTTGACGATGCGGATGCCATCCGTGCGCGGCCGGCGTACGCCAGGCCGCAGTTCGAGCGATACATCGGCATCGACTATTCAGGCGCGCAGACACCGACGTCGTCTCTCAAAGGACTGCGCGTGTTTGCCGCAGAGGGCGTTCCCAGAGGCGTACTTCAGGCGGCATCGGCTCCCGCGCGACTGGCGTGTGTTCCTGGCCGACTTCCACGCCCATTGGCCGACCGATGGTGATCATGTCTACGTGGACTTTGTGCGCGATGGCGCGCGAGGCCATGGCGCCGCTCGATCAGGTGTCCGTACCTGGCGCCGTGTGACTGAGGTCACCGCCGGTGCGGCCAAGTCGGTGTTTCACTTCGATGTGCAGGGCCAGGTCGCCAAGTCCACACATGCCGGATTGCCGTGGCTCAAGTTCCTCCTCGAACATCCCGCGCTCATGGGCACCGATCGCATGCCCTTCATGTGGCCGTTCGATGGTTGGGAGATTCCTCGCGGCCGCTCTGCACTGGTCGAGGTGTATCCCCGATTGTGGAAACACCTGCTCCCAGACTCCCACCCCGTCATGCAACTGGGGATGACCGACGATGAACGCGACGCCTATGTGATCGCGAAGGCCCTGAGCGATGCCGACCGTGACGGCCGACTGCTTGAGTGGTGCACGCCCGCCCTGGATCATGAAACCACCGCGATCGCGCGGTACGAGGGGTGGATTCTTGCGACAGCTGACCCAGGTCGAGGCGGGAAAGGTGCTCGGGATCAGACAGCCGAATGTGTCTCGACTGATGCGGGGCAGTTCGGGCCTCACCGCCCTGGGCCACGACGTGGCGGTGGTCATCACACCGACGCGCAAGAAACACGGCCGCCTGTCGGTCGTCGTCGCGGCCTGAGCGCGCGACCAGGGCCTGAGGACGATCTCGGTTTCTAGCGGTCGACCAGCCGAGAGTGAGGAAGCCTGAATGGTTGTCGAGGTAGCTTCGTGGTAATATAGGTGCAACTTCGTAAATAGCAAGGGCGTTATGTCCACAGCAACACTCCAGGTTCCGTCACCCACGGCTGGCCCAGCCACACCGGCCGAAGCGGCAGAAGCCCTCGGCCAGTGGGCAGGCCTCTTTAAGGGGCTTGCAGAAGCTCCAATGGTGGTTGACCTTCAATCCGATTCTCTGACGCTGCGGGCGAATTGTGAGGTGCTCTGGCGCAGGCATGCCTCGCTCGAAGTGTCGAACGATCGACTGCGCCTCCATCTGAAGTCGGGCGAACGCTCCCTCTGGATGCAGCACTTCGATGTGTCAGCCTTGTTTCGTGGTGCCTGGTGTCACGTCCTTTTAACTCCGCGCCCAGCTCGCGAGCGTGCGTGGATGCTGTTGGCATCGGCGGCGCCAGCCGGCGAACTTCCGAATCGCGATATCTGGAGCAGCTTCATCCAGGTGCTCGAGACTTCAGGTTCGCGTTCCGGACGAAGGGCGCTGGCCACTCGGCTCTTCCGTGCGATCGCGGAGGTCACACACGACGTTGATGAGCAGGCCGTGTCCGACGCGCTCTCGGCCGCCTCGGACTCCCTTGCCGTGCTGCGCATCCTTGAGCAGCCGAATGTTGTTGAGAATCTCAGGGCCTCTGACCCGCTGGGGCCAGCGCGCCTGCGGGGTGTGGCCGCTCGTCACGAGCTGATCGAAGGGGCAGGTGGAGCCCTGTCCAGTCAAGAACTTGCCGAGGCGTTGGGCCTGACCCGTCAAGCAGTGGACAAGCGGCGGCGCGCCGGCAGGCTCCTTGCGTTGTCATTCGGACGCCGTGGGTATCGGTACCCTGCGTTTCAGGTTGCAAAGGACGGGCTGCTGCCAGGCTTGGAGTCGGTTCTCGGCGCTCTCTCTGGGCACGATGGGTGGACACAACTGGCTTTCTTCGTCGCGGAACGTTCCGACCTCGACGGTCGAACGGCGGTGGACTTGCTGAAGAAAGGACATCAGGAGCGCGTGGTGCGTGCCGCCGCCTCCCTCGCTGAGCACGGTGCAGCCTGATGGCAGGGCCTGGGCCGCATCCCTGGCCGCCAGTCGACCTCCACGCGCGGTCGCCCGCGTTCGTCGAGGCCGCCGGGCCGTGGATTCGCGGCTACAACGTGGCGAGACCGGCGCGCTATTTCGATCGAGGCACCACGTCGCGATTCAACGCGCCGTCAGAGGAATTCGGCACGCTCTACATGACTGACGACACACACGGCGCCTTCATCGAGAGCTTCGGCCGCCAGCTCAACGTCCGCTCCGTCACCGCAAACGCGTTGACGCTGCGCGGCATAGCCCAGGTGGATTCCGTGCGTCCTCTGCGCTTCATCGACTTGGCCGGAGGCCTGGCGCGGCTTGGCGCAGACAACCGGCTGATGGGCGGGGACTATGACGTCACGCAGGCGTGGGCCAAGGCACTTTGGGAACATCCCGAGCAGGCGGATGGACTGCACTACGCTTTGCGCCACGATCCCACGCGGCGGGGCTACGCGGTCTTCGACCGGGCGGAAGACGCACTCCACGCACGGCCACTGGGGACGTTCTGGGATCCGAGACGTCGAGACGAACTGGCAGGAATTCTGGACACCTACGGCTTCGGCCTGATCGTGGAATAGGGGATGCATGCGCTGGTGGGAGGCTCGCTTCCAGACCATCACGCTGGAAGATCGACACCTGCCACACGCAGGTCGGGGACGCCATCGGAAATTCCCGCCACTGGTCTTGCGGGAGGCCATACCCGCTCCAAGGCGTTCGCCCAACAGGCACACCGGGAGTCCGTGTCGGTGCGCAACAGCGCGCATGCCGATGAGGATCAGGCGTGTGTTGACGCCATCTCGGCGTGGGACTCTGAATGAACCGCACGGATCGGCGAAATCGACCAGGACGACATGTCGTCACTGACCGCGCGATGCTCGCAGTGTGGCAGCCAGCTAGGTGACGTCACGGGCCGCCGCGAATACGCCCCGCAGCCGCCTATTCCGGTCGTAGAAAATGGCCGCATTGTAAGACACCACGGTCTCTTTGCCATCTCTGCTGCGCGCGGTGAGCTCGTAGTTGGTGATCTTGCCTTCACCCAGCACCTGCTTGATGCCCGCCTCGGCCCGTTCCGGATCGGTGAAGAAGTTCTT
>CAYZLT010000207.1:0-6494 GCA_964479175.1 uncultured Solibacteraceae bacterium
GTCGCGCAGCGGCGCCGGGATCGGGTCGAGGACGTTGGCGGTCGTGATGAACAACACCTCGGAGAGATCAAACGGGACATCCAGATAGTGGTCACGGAACGCGTTGTTCTGCTCCGGGTCCAGTACCTCAAGCAGCGCTGACGCGGGATCACCTCTGAAGTCGTGCCCCAGCTTGTCGATTTCGTCGAGAATAAACACCGGATTGCGGACGCCCGCACGACGAAGACCCTGGATGATCTGGCCTGGCATGGCGCCGATGTACGTGCGGCGATGCCCACGGATCTCGGCTTCATCGCGCATACCGCCAAGCGAGACCCGGACGAACTTGCGCCCGATCGAGTTGGCGATGGAGCGGGCGAGCGACGTCTTGCCCACGCCGGGTGGGCCGGAAAAGCAGAGGATGGGCCCCTTCACGTCCGGCTTGAGTTTGCGAACCGCGAGGTACTCCAGAATGCGATCCTTGACGCGCTCCAGACCGGAGTGATCCGCATCGAGCGTGGCTTTGGTGTGCGGAAGATCGATCGATTCCACACTGCGCTCCGACCACGGAACCGTCACCAGCCAATCGATGTAGGTCCGGGCGACGGTGTATTCGGCCGCCGCCGGCGGCATCTTGGCCAGACGGTCCAGCTCGCGACGCGCATCCTTCTTGACATCGTCGGGCATGCCTGACGCGTCAATTTTTTCGGCGAGTTCGTCGATTTCCTTGGCCTGATCATCGCCTTCACCCAGCTCACGCTGGATGGCCTTCATCTGCTCGCGCAGAAAATATTCACGCTGGTTTTTGCCGACCTCGGACTCCACCTGCGACTGGATCTTCGACCCGACCTCGAGGACTTCCAGTTCCTTGGTCAGGACACGGTTCAGTCGGTCCATGCGCTGCCGCACGTCTTCGACCTCGAGCAGTTCCTGCTTCACCGCCGTCGTGACGGTGCTCAGGCTCGACGCAATGAAGTCCGCGAGGCGGCCGGGCTCGGCGATGTTGGAGACCAGAGTGGAGAGGTCCTCAGACAGGACAGGGGAGAGCTGGACGATCTGCTGGAAGTTCGTCTGGATGTTGCGCACCAGCGCATCGGTTTCCACATCATCGGCCTCGGCCACGATGTCGGGCACTTCGCGCACGCTGGCCTTGAGGTACGGCGTGGTCGACATCATCGCATCGAGGCGGATGCGGGCCAGGCCCTGCACGATCAGGCGCAGGCTGCCGTCGGGCAGCTTGAACATTTTGTGGATGTGGGCGAAGGTACCCGTCGGGAACAACCCGTCCAGCCCAGGTTCTTCGTCTCCCGCGTTTTTCTGCGTGAAGACGGCAATCTGCTTGTCACCGGCGATCGCATCGTCGATGAGCGCGACAGAACTCTCCCGTGCCACTGCGAGCGGCATAAACGAGTTCGGAAACAGCACGGTGTCCCGAAGCGGGAGGACCGGCAGTTCCGCCGGCACAGTCTCAGCCATGGGGTCGCCCTTCCAAAGTCCCGAAGGCACGTGTGCCGTTCGGTGCAAAAAGCACAGGCCCCGCCTTGCGGCGGAGCCTGTGGGGTATCACGCCGGAGCCGTAGCTTAGTTCATGTCGAGCATCAGGCCCGACGGCCGACGCTGTGACATGGCTCGCTCGCGACGCTGGGCAACTTCGCGCGCCTCTTCACAGTCCTTGCAGCGGACCGCAAACGGCAACGCTCGCAGGCGACGTTCGGAAATTTCATCGCCGCATTCGAAGCAATCGCCGAACAGGCCGCTTTCGAGCCGCGCCAGCGCTTCTTCGATCTTGTGCAACGTCTCCGACTTCATCTGGATGAGGGCAAATTCGATCTCGTCCTGGATATCCCCTTCGGAGCTTTCCGCCGCATCAAGGACACCCTGCCCCTCCCCGATCCCGCCTTCAGCGCGGACGTCACGCATTTTTTCCTGCACCTGCGCCAGAATTTCGCGCCGACGCTCTTCGAGGATGCGCTTGAGTTCAACGTACCGCTGCCGGGTCGAATCCGACTTGATGGCCTTTGAGGCCGATTTCCGTGGGGTGGTGTTCGCCTTCATGATGTGCTCCCTTCTCCTACCGCTGACCGCTATGTGCACGCAAAAAGCTTGCAAATAAAATGCCAAGTCTAGCGCAATCCGAGGCTCCGGGTAAAGTCCGGAGATTGTCCTCAGGGTTCTCTACGCGTACCGACCCAGATTGGATGCCGGAACGAGTGTGAGGTTTCGATGTAACTACCAGTACAAAAACGGGTTACATCGTGCGCACCGGTGAAGGACCTTTTCGGTCCGTCTTTGGTCGCTGCATTAGACGGAAGATGTAGGGTGGACGGTTCTCCGCGGAAGTGGACGAGGTTTGTCCACACTTGATGACGCCTGAGGGAGGTAACTCCTGCTATACTTTCGGGTTTGGGGAGCTAGATTATGGCCAAGCAGTGTGAAGTGTGTGGCAAGAAGCCGGTGGTCGGACGCCAGGCCAGCCACGCGAATAACGTGACCGCTCGTCGTTTTGAACCGAATCTGCAGAAGATTCGCGCAGTGATGGACGGCGCCACCCGCCGCGTCCGTGTCTGCACCCGGTGCATCCGGTCCAACAAGGTCGTCAAGGCCGCGTAACCGCCAAGGGAATGGCTACGCCCCTCGTCCAGGTTTCAACCACGCAAGCCCCGGCGGCCATCGGGCCGTACAGCCAGGCCATCAAGGCCGGGGACTTTCTCTTTGCCTCGGGTCAGATTCCACTCGACCCCACGACGGGGACGATCACTGAGGGGGGCATCACTGCCCAGACCCATCAGGTGTTCCAGAACTTGGATGCGGTCCTGAAGGCCGCCGGGGTCTCTTTTGATCGCGTGGTAAAAACCACCGTGTATCTGGCGGACATGGCGGACTTTGCCGCCATGAACGAAGTGTACGCGGGGTATTTCTCGACGCCGGCACCGGCGCGCGCCACCATTCAGGCCGCCGGCCTGCCGCGCAACGTCCGCGTCGAAATCGACGTCGTCGCGTACCTGAAATAAGCCCGTCACCGGCTCGCCCGCTCGACCGCCAACACACCCTCAATCGCCTTCACGCTCTTGAGCACCCGATCCAGGTGTTTGAGATCGGTGATCTCGACGGTCATGCGAATTGACCCACGCGCATCGGCATCTGTCGTGGCCTCCACGTCGCGGATGTTGGTGTTGATGCCGGCGATCTTCGTCGTGAGATCCGCCAGGATGCCCTTGCGATCCGCCACGTGGATTTTGAGCCGCACGACGTACGGTGACGCATCGGCGCCTTTGTCCCATTCCACCTCGATACGGCGCTCCGGATCGTAGAGCAGATTCGCGACGTTGGGGCACGACGTCGAGTGCACCGACACACCTTTGCCGCGCGTGATGTAGCCCACGATGCGCTCGCCGCGGATGGGATTGCAACAGCGGGCGAGCTGCACCATCATGTCGTCGATCCCGGTGACCTTGATCTTGGCGTCACCCGATCCCAGCACACGTTTGACGACGCTCGCGATCGCCCCATCGGGGGGACGCTCACGTAGGGCGTCAGCGCCGACAAGTTTGGCCAACACCGCGCGGACCGTGATCTTCCCGTAGCCGATCGATGCGTACAAATCGTCGAGCCGTTGTGCGCCAAACTCGAGCCCCGCCTTGGCCAGCGCCTCTGGCTCGACGCCGGCCTTCTCGATCCCGTACTTCCGCACGTCCTTGTCGAACAGACGTTTGCCCAGGTCGATGCTGCGCGCCTTCTCCTGCGTCTGGATGAAGTGTTTGATCTTGTTGCGCGCGCGAGAGGTCTGGACAAACGTCAGCCAGTCGCGGCTCGGCGTGTGCCCCGACTGCGTGAGGATCTCGACGATGTCGCCGTTGGAGAGTCGGCTGCGCAGCGGCACCATCCGGCCGTTGATGCGCGCCCCCACACACTGATGGCCGACGTCGGTGTGTACCGAATATGCAAAGTCCACGGGCGTCGCACCCTGCTGGAGCGACTTGACCTCACCCTTCGGCGTGAAGATGTACACCTCGTCCGGATACAACTCGATGCGGAGGTTCTGCAGGAACTCGGCCGGGTCGCGCACATCCTGCTGCGACTCCAGGAGCTGCCGCAACCACGCAAAATAGTGCTCATCCCGTTCCGCGCCGACGCGGCCTTCTTTGTACTTCCAGTGCGCGGCGATGCCTTCCTCCGCGATGTGATGCATCTCCTCGGTGCGGATCTGCACTTCAAACGGCGTGCCCTTCGCGCTGACCACCGACGTGTGCAACGACTGGTAGCCGTTGGGCCGCGGCATGGCGATGAAATCCTTGAACCGGCCCGTGACCGGTGACCACGTCTGGTGAATGATGCCCAGGATGCTGTAACAGTCCTTGACGGCTGGCGTGACGATGCGCAGCGCGATGAAGTCGTAGATCTGATCGAGGTTCGATTTCTGGCGTTCCAGCTTCTGGTGAATCGACCACAGGCGTTTAATTCGACCGTCAATGGACACCACAGGAATCTGCGAATCCGCCAGCTTCTGCGCCAGCGTCGTCCGCAATTCCTCCATGAGGACTTCGGCAGCTTTACGGCGCGCCTCGACCTCGCTGCGCAGCTTCTGGTAGGCCTGCGGCTCGAGATGCCGGAACGCCAGCTCCTCGAGTTCGTTTTTCACCTTGCTCATGCCGAGCCGGTTGGCGATCGGCGCGTAGATGTCGCGTGTCTCCTGGGCGATGCGGACGCGGCGGTCCTCAGGCAGGTGGTGCAGCGTCCGCATGTTGTGCAGGCGGTCGGCCAGTTTGACCATGATGACGCGGACGTCATCCACCATCGCCAGAAGCATCTTGCGGAAACTCTCGGCCTGGCGCTCTTCGCTGGACGCAAACTGCAGCCCGGACAGTTTGGTGACGCCCTCGACGACGTGGGCGACCTCCTCGCCGAACAGTTCCCGGATTTTTTCGATGGAATTGGGGGTGTCCTCGACGATGTCGTGGAGGAGCCCGGCGGCCACGGCCACCACGTCCAGACGCTGATCGGCCAGCAGATCCGCGACTTCCAGGGGGTGGACCAGGTACGGCTCCCCCGATCGGCGAACCTGCCCCTTGTGCTCGTAGGCCGAAAATACGTAGGCCCTACGGAGCAGCTCGGTGTCCGCCTCCGGGTTGGAGGTCCGGACTTTGTCGATAAGATCTTCGAACCGAATCATTTTCGTGGTGTCTAACCTGATCAAGGATACCCTTACGAGCCTTGACGGTCGTTTTGGGGGTTCATATACTGGCCCGGATTCGGCCATATTCTCTGGTGTGATTTGAGGAGCCTCATGCAGTCTCGATTCAGCTCTCTTCGTCTTCTGGTCCTGGTGCTCCTGGTGGCAGTGTCCGCCTCGGCCTGCGGCAAATATTCCATCGGCAACCTCCGGATGCTGATGGCCTTCAAGGAAGGCAACGCCGCCTACGGGAAGGGGGATTTCACGACCGCTTCCAAGAGCTACGAGGAGGCCGTGCAGCACAACCCCGACTTCGGGATCGTGTATTTTTTCCTCGCCAATTCCTACGACAACATGTCGACCAAGGCCACGGACGCCAACCGGGCGGAGCTCCTGCAGAAGGCGGTCACCAATTACAACAAGGCGATCACCGTTATCAAGGACGAGGAGCCGTCAAGCGCCCAGATCCGCAAGCTCTCCTACGAGTATCTGGTTGCGGCGTATGGCCCCGACAAGCTGAACGATTTTGCCCAGGCGGAGCCCATCGGCAAGCGCCTGATTGAGATGGAGCCCAACGAGCCGGGCAACTACCAGACGCTGGGCACGCTCTATGAGGACCAGCGCCGGTATGAAGAGGCCGAGGCGTACTTCCAGAAGGCCGTCGAAGTCCGGCCCGACGCGCTGGGCTACAGCGTGCTCGCCGGCTACTACAACCGCCAGGGCAACTTCGAAAAAACCATGGAAGCGTGGGAGAACCGCGCCAAGGCCGAACCGAACAACCCGGAAGCGCACCACACCATCGCGCACTGGCTCTGGGAAAAGTCCTTCAAGGACTACACCCTCACCACCGCCAAGAAGCGTGAGTACATCGAACGCGGTATCGCCGCCGAGGACTCCGCGCTGGCGCTGCACGGCGACTACATCGAGGCGCTCACCTACAAGAACATCCTGCTCCGCATGAAGGCCCTGATGGAGAAAGACCGTAAGACGATTGACTCCCTCATCGCGGAAGCCGACCGGCTCCGCAACCGTGCCATGGAACTCCAGAAGGCCCAAGCCGGCGGCGGGGGCATCTAAGGCCAGCCACGCACCGTTGGTCGCTCTACGGGCGCGCTCAGGGTTTCCTGGGCGCGCCCGTACTTTTGTACGGCGCTGAGTCGAGGTCCCGACGTTCCCGGAGGTCCCGGGGTCACTGGGGTTCCGGGGTGCCCGGAGTCCGAAGTCCAGGGGGCCAGGGGGCCAGGGGTCCAAAGGTCAGCTGTCTGCGCAACGTCAACTACTTTCGCCGGTCGTGTTGCCTCAATTGGGAATGCTACCAAGATTTCAGTCACCAAAAGCGCTCTGC
>CAYZLT010000208.1:0-6396 GCA_964479175.1 uncultured Solibacteraceae bacterium
CCCAGACGGAAAAACCCACGAGTCTGAGCCCGTCGAGCGGCCCACCGGCAAAATGCAGTTCGGCATCAGCGAGCTTCCCGGGAGGGGTGCCTTTGTCGTTTGGAATAAATTTCACTGTCATGATCGTTGCCTCCGCCGGACCATTCCGGCACTCCATTCAAGGCAAACGTGACGCCAGGTCTTCGGTGGGGGGCGGTGTCGCCGCAAACGTCGGGTAGAGTGGGATTTATGCGCGACGTACCAGCGCCCCGATCGTTCGGGCATTCGGGATCTGACTACCGTGGTTGACGATCAGACGTGGTCATGGCGATCGTCGCCGGTGGGGGACGTGCTGGAGAACGCGGCGCTCGCACAACTGGCGTCGCACGTCTTTTCGAGTCGTTCCCTTGAGTTCCGTCGGCAGCCCGTTGGCGGCTACACCAAGCTGGCAACTCTGTTCGGCGTCGAGGAGCGGGATGTGTTCCGCGTTCGCCAAGTCCACGGACGGGTCGTCGTGCACGTGCGACCAGGTGAGGCGGTGCCAGATGATCTGGAAGCTGACGCAATCATCTCAACCGACCCGTCACGAGTCGTCTCGGTGCGCGTGGCTGACTGCGTCCCCATTCTCATCGCAGATCGGCATCATCGCGTCGTCGCGGCCATTCACGCGGGTTGGAAGGGGTCGTGCGCGGCCATTGCGCAGGCGACAGTGGCGGCGATTGAAGCGCTCGGCGTACCTCCGGCGGATCTCGTGGCCGCCATCGGTCCGAGCATTGGGGGCTGCTGCTACCAGGTGGACAGCCGCGTTCGACACGCGTTTCTGGCCATGACACCGGACGCCGCTGACTGGATGATCGAAGACGGTATCGAGCGCTGGAAGCTGGACCTGTGGAAGGCCAATGTGGACCAGCTCCAGGCGTCAGGCATCCCAGACGCATCGATACACGTCTCCGCGGTGTGTACAGCCGAGTCGCTCGACCGGTGCTACTCGCACCGCGCCGAAGGCCCGGAGACCGGTCGCATGGTCGCGGCGATCCGGCTCTCGCGTCCTATTGTTTAATAACGACCGAACACGATCCGCATCGTGGATTGAAACTGCGGCAACACGATCGACTGAGTCGGCTCGTCGGCCTCAAACGTCCGTCGAGCCACCACGTGCCCGCCGGCGCACGTCAAGACGTGGAGCTGGCTTTCGGTCTGGTCGTAGAGCCACACTTCCTGGACGCCGTAACGTGCGAACCACTGCACACGTTCGTCGAGGCGCCCGATGCGCGGGTGCGGCGACAAAATTTCGATCGCCAAATCCGGCGCACCGTAGATGCGGTCAAGCACGATGTCGCGTCGGCTGTGTGATACAAACACGATGTCCGGCTGCAGCACAAGCGCACGCTCCCGATCAAACACACAATCGACGGGCGCCACGAACACTTCGCCCGCGTTGAGCTCGGACACGTGTTCCTGCAGCGTGGACGCCAGACGCAACACCAGCCGCTGGTGCGGCACAAACGGCGCATCCGCCGCGCGCACCGCGCCAAAAATCAGCTCCTGCGGTAGCAAGGTCTCGGGTGTCTGATAGTACTGCTCCAGTGTCATGTGCCCCTCCGCTCGCGTTGAATCTCCCTGATGTGCGCTCGCACCCGCCTTCTTCAGGCGACTGAGCGATGGATATCGTTCCATTGTGATCCCTCGGACGACGTTTCCATCGTCTGGCACCTGTTGTCAAGCGTGTCGATTTTGCTCAGGAATTGAGTCTGTGTTTCGACTGCGCACGAAAAAATTGCGTGCCAGCGTGCCAGCGTGCCAGCGTGCCAGAGGAAATCCCTACGAGTTGCCGCTGCGACAACTCGCCGCGGGGGAGTATCTTCCGCTAGTGACGGTCGTAGCCGGCAAGCGCGACGTAGGGTTTACCGTGCGGTGACCCCGACCCTCAGCGGTCCAATAGAATACGCGCATGCGATTTGTCGTGGCTGTGGCCGTGGTGTCTCTCTCGGTGGCGTGTGGTGGTGGGTCGTCTGCGTCGTCGGGAGGCGCAACACCGACTGATGCTCCGGCCGCACGGAGTGTGCAGGTCGTGAAGGCGACCGAGTCGCGACTCGAGAGTTCCATCGAGGTCACCGGCACACTGGCGGCTGAGGACCAGGTCACGCTCAGCTTCAAGGTCGCCGGCCGATTGGACAGTCTCGCCGTGGACCTGGGCAGCCAGGTCGACCAGGGCGCGACTATCGGAAAAATGACCTCGACCGATTTTGTGCTGCGCGTGAGGCAGGCGGATGCCGCACTGCAGCAGGCGCGTGCCCGCCTCGGTCTGCCGGCCGGCGGAGGAGACGATGTCGTCACCGTGGAGAACACGGCGGTGGTACGGCAGGCCAAGGCCGTGCTGGACTAGGCGAAGCTCACCCGGGATCGCGCCGAGACCTTCGTGAAAGACGGCATCGGGAGTCAGGCCAATCTTGATGAGGCGACTGCCGGCTGGAAGGTGGCCGAGGGCCGGTATCAGGATGCGATCGAGGAAGTCCGCAATCGCCAGTCGCTGCTCACGCTACGGCGTACGGAGCTTGAGCTCGCGAAACAAGCGCTGACCGATTCGACCCTGACCGCACCCTTGAGCGGTCGGGTCCGTGAACGCCACGCCACGCCGGGGCAGTTCCTGGGGACGGGTGCCCCGGTCGTGACGATCGTCAAGGTGAATCCACTCCGGCTCCGCCTTTCGATTCCCCAGCGTGAGGCCTCGGCCGTGAAGGTCGGCCTCACCGTGCGGGTGTTGCTCGAGGGGGATCCGCAACCGTATGCCGGACGTGTCTCCCGCATCAGCCCCGCCATCGAGGAGTCGAGCCGTACCCTGAGTATCGAAGCGGAGATTGCCAATCCCACTGGCGTCCTGCGTCCCGGCGCGTTCGCCAATGCGGAGGTCGTGACCGAGAGCACGCAGGTGGCGATTCTGCTGCCAGAGACGGCGCTGGCCAGTTTTGCCGGCGTGGACAAGGTGTTTGTGGTCGCGGCCGGCAAAGCTGCGGAACGACGGGTGACGCTGGGGCGTCGCCATGACGGTCAGGTGGAAGTGCTCACCGGCCTCAAGGTTGGCGAGTCCGTCGTCACCGTGCCTGGAAATCTGATTGACGGCGAGACCGTCACAACGACGGGCGCGGGAGGGCAGCTGTGAAGACCCTGGCGGCCATCTGCATCAAGCGTCCCGTCTTTGCGTCAATGCTCGTGTTGTGCCTCGTGGTCGTGGGTGCCGCCTCCTACGGCACACTGGGTGTCGACCGCTTCCCAGCCGTGGACCTGCCATCGGTGTTTGTCCGGACGACGCTGCCGGGTGCGTCGCCTGAAGAAGTCGAAGTGCTCATCTCGCAGCCGATGGAGGAGGCGGTCAATCGTGTCGAAGGACTCGACGAACTGCGCTCGGTCTCCGGCCCCGGCTCCTCCATCGTCATCGCGACTTTCAAACTTGAACGCGACATCGACACCGCGACGCAGGACGTGCGTGATCGCGTCGTCGCCGGTCATCACGATTCCCTATTCCACCGGGACAGTGCTTGAGCTGTTAACGCAGCTCGTTGACACTGTCAAGAATGGAAGCGGAACACGATTGGAACTCGGATTGGTGCCGATGGCCGGCGCCTTCGACCGAAGAACGGTTCGTTTTCCTGCAACACAGAAAGCTGCGAGGGCTGTGTTGATTGACCTGCTTCGCTCCAGCGGCCTGCGGGTGTCCTGGCAACTGCTGTGTCAGCCAGGCGTCGAGAAATCGTGTTATCTGAATCTGCACGAGGTCAAGCCGTCAGTCCAGCAGACGGGCCGCCGGAATTGATGCAACTCACGGCTTTGAGGGGCGCTCGTCGCGTTCACCAACGCAGTAGACTGTCGCAGCCTCATCGAGCGCGACGCGCTGGCCGACATGGTGCGTTGCTTGGGATCCGCATTTGTACTCGTCAGCGCCCCAATCCTGGTGAGGGACATGATCCTTTCGGTGGCCGAGGGAGGTGCCGGGCTACTTGTGCGCAGCGTCAACGACTTTCGCCGGCCGGCAGATCTAATTGTCGCTGTGCAGCAGGAGTTCATCCCACGGGTTGCCTCGGGCTTCCCACGGACTGCCAATCAGGAATTGGAAGTCGCCGGCTCGTGCGGCGACCGCGAGCGCCAGTGTGGCCGCTGCCAGTTGACGTCGTGCGCGATCACCTGGGCCCGCAGCCTCAATCCAGCCGGGGGCGTCCTTCTTGAGGTTCTTCAGAAGGTCGTCGTAGTTGTTGTCTTCCTCAATTGTGCCGATGACTTCGACGAAGTGACCCGCGCTGTAGCGGTCAAGCAGCGCGGTGACTGAGCTGCCGGCGGCGTGCGGTCCGGCGATCACCAGCGCGGCGAGGAGGACTACAAGGCCAAGTCGACGGGGCAGAAGCTGGCATTGCCTCATTGGCCCATTGCCTAATTGACAGGCGAAGCGTCCCCAGCCGGAGCGTCCGCAACCGGAGCGTCAGCCTTAGGCGGCGCCACGTAGTGCAGAATGCGCTGGCAGTTGTCACACTGCGTGAGCGCGTCACCCTTGCGAACCTGTTGCTCAACGTTCGGGCGCAGGCGTACATGGCACCCCGTGCAGATGCCGTTCACCATGGCTGACACGGCAATGCCCTTCCGGTTCTTGAGAATCTGCTCGTATTTCGCAAGCGCAGGAGCGGGAATGCTCGGTGTGGCCGCGGTGCGTTCACCGATGAGTCGCTTCAGGTCGTCGTCATGCGCCGCACGTTCGGCCTTCAACGCCGCCCGCTGTTTGTCAGCCTCGGCAGTCAACTTGGCCAACGCGGCTTCAGCGGCCTTGCGCTGGGCCACGAAGTCCTCGGCCGCCGACATCAGCTCAAGCACCTGATCATCCAAGGTCCCCTTCGACGCCTGCGCAACCTCGATCTCGTGATTGAGCGCGTGAAATTCCTGGTTGGTCTTGACCGCGGCCTTGTGGTCCTCAAACTTGGCCATCCGGCCGTCGATAAGGGCGGTTTCCTTTTCCAGCGCGCGACGCGCGGTCTCGTTTTCAGCGAGTCGGGCCTTGATGCCGTCCACGATGGCCTTGGCGTCGGCGATGGTCTTGTCCAGCGCCTTTTCCAGCGCCGGCATCTCGCCGATACGTTTCCGAGCCACATCCGCCGCAGTATCGAGCGCCTGCAACGCAATCAGAGACGTCAGTGCTTCGAGCATGAGGGACCATTATAGGTCGGCCACGTCGTCACGGCTTTTCCGTGCGCAGCCAGGACTTGATTTTCGCGTCCCACTGGCGCTGGGGCCCCGCCGAGACGCCATACATGGTCTGCCTGTCGTAACTGCGCTGAAGGTCCCGGTCGCGGTCCTGAAAGTCGGCCACCAGTTTCGCAAAGGCGGCAGTGCCGGACGCGCATGCCAGGCGCAGTGAGGCGAGTTCGCGACGAAGCCGCCGCGCGGTCACCTCCGCCAGGTCGAAGTGCCCCTGTTCGTGCGCCAGTGTCCGCGCCGTGCGCTGTTTGGGTTTGATCCAGGACTGATCGGGGAGAAACCGGACCGTCACCCGGAACGCCGGACCGTCGACCTCGCAAATCGATCGCGCCTGGATCTCGTAGGCAGTCAACGCGGCTCCTTTTGAGGCCGCATCGGGCAGCGCCAGGAAATCCACCCACGCCAGCGGGCGTCCCTCTGACCAATCCCTTGGCACGGGTGTCGCCTGGCCTGGCCTTGGCGGTACCTGACCGGCCAGACACAGCGGCGCCATAGCGATCGAGATCGCCAGGAGACCTGCGTGCAGGCGAGCCATGGACATGTGGAACCCCCGAGTCCTGAACCCCAGCCGAGCGAGCAAAGCGAGCGAGGATGGTGGGCCCTCCAGGACTCGAACCTGGAACCAACCGGTTATGAGCCGGTAGCTCTAACCATTGAGCTAAGGGCCCTTCGTTTTACCGTCCCTCGAGAAATGGCTTCAGCCGGCGCGATCGCGACGGGTGGCGCAGCTTGCGCAGCGCCTTGGCCTCGATCTGACGAATCCGCTCGCGGGTGACGGCGAAGCTCTGCCCGACTTCTTCGAGCGTGTGCTCCGAGCCCTCGCCCACCCCAAACCGCATCTTTATTACCCGCTCCTCGCGGGGCGTCAGCGTGCGCAGCACGGAGTCCGTCTGTTCCTTGAGGTTCAGATTGATCACCGACTCGGCAGGGGAGAGGACGTTCGTATCTGGGATGAAGTCCCCAAGATGTGAATCTTCCTCTTCGCCAATCGGCGTCTCAAGCGAGATGGGTTCCTGCGCGATCTTGAGGACCTTGCGGACCTTCGACACCGGAATATCCATGCGCTGCGCGATTTCTTCCGATGTGGGCTCGCGGCCGAGCTCCTGCACCAGCGCACGCGACGTGCGGATCAGTTTGTTGATCGTCTCGATCATGTGGACCGGAACGCGAATCGTGCGG
>CAYZLT010000209.1:0-6387 GCA_964479175.1 uncultured Solibacteraceae bacterium
GGCAATGTGAGAGACGCGTTGCTGGTGTTCACCGGCATTCCCCTGGCGCTCACCGGCGGTGTGTTTTTTCTGTGGGTGCGCGACATTCCCTTCTCGATTTCCGCGGCCGTCGGCTTTGTCGCGCTGTCGGGCGTGGCGGTGCTCAACGGACTGGTCATGTTGAGCTTCATCAATGGGTTGCGCGCGGAGGGCAAGTCGCTGGATTCGGCAGTGTTTGACGGGGCCATCGCCCGGCTCCGTCCCGTGCTCATGACGGCACTGGTGGCCTCGCTTGGCTTCCTGCCGATGGCCCTGGCCACCGGCACCGGCGCCGAAGTGCAGCGACCACTCGCGACAGTTGTCTCCGGCGGCATTTTGTCCTCGACACTGCTGACGTTGCTGGTGCTGCCCGTGTTATACCGCATGACCGCGCGGGAGGAGGACGTATGAATCGCCACGCACGCCTCTGGATTGGCGCAGCGGTGACGCTGGTGTTGGTCGCCCTGGTGTGGCCCGACACGCTGTGGGCGCACGGCGTCTCGAATCGTGATGCGGCGTTTGTCCGCACGGTGAAAGGGGCCGTGCCCGCGCCATTCATGTTCCTGGGTGCGAAACACATGGTCACCGGCTACGACCATCTGCTCTTCCTGGTCGGCGTGATCTTCTACCTCTACCGCACCGGTGATGTGATCAAGTACGTCAGCCTCTTCACCCTCGGCCACAGCCTCACGCTGCTCCTCGGGGTGTTGGCGAACGTCCCCGCGAATGCCTATCTCATCGATGCGGTCATCGGGCTGTCGGTGGTCTACAAGGGCTTCGAGAACATCGGAGGATTTGATCGCACCCTTGGCTGGAGACCCGACCCCCGCTGGGCGGTCTTCATCTTCGGACTGTTCCATGGCTTCGGACTTGCGACCAAACTCCAGGAGCTGGCGCTGCCGGAACAGGGACTGATGGCCAATCTTCTGTCGTTTAACGTCGGCGTGGAGATGGGACAGATTCTGGCTCTGGGCGGCGTCATGGTCGCCCTCACCTGGTGGCGCACCCGTCCCGGTTATCTGCGTCATGCGTTCATCACGAACACCGCGCTCATGGCCGCCGGTTTTGTGCTGCTCGGTTATCAACTCGTCGGTTATCTGGTGACTCCATCATGACCACTGCACCTCTCCCCCCCACTGTTTCCACCCGTCGCATCCTCATCGCCACCGCCGTCTCGGCCGGTATCGCACTGGTCGTGCTGGTGACGACGGTGTTGCCGGCCGAATATGGGATTGACCCACTCGGCACCGGACGAGCGCTCGGGCTCACCGCGCTGGCGGAGGCCGGTGGCGCGCAGGACGCGGCTGCTGGTGGTCCGGCGCTTGAAGCGGTTCGACTCGGCGCGCATACGCCCGCGACGATGCCGCTGGTGCAGGACGAGTTCACGGTCGAGCTTCGCCCCTATGAAGGGGTCGAATACAAATACCGAGTCGAACAAGGCGCGAGTCTTGTGTACACGTGGACCGCCACGAGTGCCGTGGAATACGACTTTCATGGCGAGCCCGATGGCGCGCCGGCGCGGTACTCCGAGAGTTACGGCAAGGGCAGCAGAGCGACAGCCACGGGCACGTTCGTCGCGCCCACGCCAGGCGTGCACGGGTGGTTCTGGGAGAACCCCGGCACCTCGCGGATCACGATCACCTTGCGGACGTCCGGCTTCTACACGGCGTCCACGGAATATCGGGACGGTGAGCGCACCGAGAAGACCATTTTTGTGCCCATCGTCAAATAGTCAGTTGGGCGGCGTCTTTCGTAGGGCGGCGGCTTTAGCCGCGCCACAGCGGCGGACCTGAAGGTCGTGCCCTACGTGCGAACTGACCGACTGTGGTGCTCATGTAAGTTCAACCACAATTCTGTCGGGCCAACTCTGGCGTTCACAGCTGCGGCCAAATGATTGCACCGGCAGTCGTCTGGTGCAACGCAATGTTAGCCAGACCTGTGCACCCTCGGCTGCCAGTAGAGTGGGCGCCGGTGGGCATGCGCCACCGCAACGATAAGAACCTGATGTTCGAAGACCTGGTAGACCACACTGAACGGGAACCGCCTCAGTAAGAACCGGCGGGTACCATGATCGCACGCAGGCCAAGCTTCGGGCCCCTCGAGGATCGCGACCTCCGCAGCGTCTAACTCTTCGCTGAATCGCTGGGCCGCCGACGGACTCCGCTCGGCATACCAACGCGCGGCAGCCTCGGCTTCGACCACGGCCTCGGCGAGGTACTCAAGCTTCTTGGGCACGCCCCGCCGCCGCATGGATCCGACGCCGGGCTTCCGTCCAGGACACCTTGGTCGCGGTCCCCGCCTCGACGCGGGTCAAGCGTGACCGAATCTCTTCGGACCAAGCCGCTTCAGCGTCGGTGTCCACGTCGGTCTCAAGGCTGCCGATCAACTCGGCCGCAAGGGCCGCGCGCTCCTCGTCGGGAAGCTGAAGTGCTTCAGCGAACAACTGCTTTGAGGTCATGGTGACAATTTACCACTTTGGCGAACCGTTGATTTCCTCAAGGACTGCCCCGGGAGATACGACGCATGATAGCCGCGGGCGCAGTCCAGCTCAACCGGTCATTGGCGATGCGGCGGGCCTGAAGGCCACGCCCTACACCTGTCTCCTCGCCGTCGTCCCGGAACATGTGTGCGCGTCGGTGAGATCGTCCATCTCCCGCTGCATCTCCAGTTCCTCTGCCGTCGGCGGCGAGGGCGGCGGTGGCTCGTCCGCTTCGATCCGCACGTCGAGGTAAACATCGAAGCCGGTGCCGGCCGGGTTGAGACGCCGAACATCACCGCGTGAGGTCTCGCGCGGGATTGCCCGTGGCTGGCCTGCCACCGGAAGCCGGCGGTATGATGGCTGAGAGTCATGAGTCCCCACGTCTCGATCGATCGTGCCGCCGTTTCGGCGTTCTGCCAGCGCCATCACATCGCGCGGCTGGCCCTCTTCGGATCCGTGCTTCGCGACGACTTCCGCCCGGACAGCGATATCGACGTGCTGGTGGAGTTTCAACCGGGTCACGTGCCCGGGCTGAAGTTCATGAGCATCGAACGTGAGTTCTCCGGACTCGTGCAAGGTCGGCGCGTCGACATGGTGACACCCAAGTTCCTGAACGCCAGGATTCGCGAGCAGGTCTTGGCTGGTGCTGAACCGCTATATGTCGCCGCGTGATCTCGTGTACGTCGGGCATATGCTCGATATCGCGCGAAAGGCAGTCGGCAAGACTGCAGGCCTCGCGCGCGACGCCTATGACGCCGACGAAAACCTCCGTCTCGCGTTGACTCACCTCGTGCAGATCATCGGCGAAGCCGGACGACACGTCTCCCGGGAGTTCTGTCTGGCCCACCCAGAGATTGAGTAGGCAGACATGATCGGCATGCGTCACAAGGTCGTGCATGACTACCTGGGTGTCGATGAAGACATCGTCTGGCAGGTCGTCACCGAGGACCTGCCCAAGCTGGTGTGTGCCCTCGATCTGATCGTTCCCCCAACGCCCAGAGACGTGTAACGAGAAGCTCACCTGTCTGATTCGATCAGCCACTTGCGTCGCAGTTCGGCTTCGACGTGCTCCTGAGGAACAACACGGCCCGCGTCGACATCGGCCGTTCCGCTTGCGATGGCCTGAGTGACGTACAGGTGGTACTGCACATCGTCGAGCGTGCAGTCGTCGGGAAGGCGCTCAAGTACGGCCAAGACCGTTTCTTTTGTCGTCATCAGACCACCTTGGCGCGAGTATACGCCCTCTGCCGACCCTTGGATTCCGGGAGGCCCGTTTCTGGTACATCAATCGGCAGGGACTGCATGGTCGCTCAGCGGGCTACTAACTACTCATGGAGCAGACCGCCAAAACACCCGCCACAGCTAATGCCATCGGCCCGTTGGCGCTCTGTTCTCCAACTCGTTGATACGACGCATGACAGCCGCGGGCGCGACCAACCGACGGCAAGACGTTTTCACCGGCGGCGAAGCTCGGGACGGGCTCGTGGCAGCTCGACGCATGCCCGATGGACGGCGGGGCACTGACCTTTGACGGTCGTGACCTCGTGGCGACGTGGCGGCGTGAGAACGACGTCTACCTGAGCACCGTGGCAGACCCGGAACTGCGGCTGGCCCGCGGCCGCGACCCGGTCGTCGCCCAGGCCGGCCAGCATCGCGACCTCGTCTGGACGTCAGCGGATGGCGTCAACCTCAGGCAGGGCCCACTCGCAACGGCCGTGCTGGGTCCCGGCCGCTTTCCGTCGCTCGTCGCACTGCCGACCGCGACCGTCGTCGCATGGGAACATCAAGGTCAGGTTATTGTTCAGAGGATCGCGCGACGCTGACCGCCGCAGTGGCTGGTCATTCATCGCCTGAGGAGCACACGGACATGAACATATTCAGAACACTCGCATTCGCACTCATCGTCGCTCTGCTGACGACACTGCCGTCGGGCACGTCCGCGCGACAGGCCGCTGCTGAGCTGTACACCTGCTCGATGCATCCTCACGTCGTGGATGCAGCCCCGGGCACCTGTTCGGTCTGCGCGATGGCGCTCAAGCCCCGCTCCATGACTCCGGCTGAGAAGGAGCTCGTGGACTTCGTCAAGGCGTACGACGCGGCCTTCAGGGCGAAGGACCTGGCGAAGCTGGCGACGATGTACACGGCTGAGACGATCGTGTATGAAGGCAGCGGCATCAATCGCGGGTGGAAGAACTACAGCGAGACACACCTGGGACCGGAACTCAAGTCGTTCGAGAATCTGGAATTCGGACACACGAACGTTGTGCCACGCATCCTTGGCGCCGATGCGGCGTATGTGACCGCCGACTACACGATCAAGGCGAAGATGGGCGAGCGTGCGCTCGACAGCGGCGGTCTTGCGACGTTTGTGCTCTCGAAGAACGGGGGCGCTTGGCAGATCCGTCACACCTCCACGGCAGCCCGGCGACGGCCGGCCGGAGGCGCGCTCAGCCAGGACATGGCCGTCCGCTAATTTAGGTGCACCGGCACCTTCAGATCGCCGCCGCGCGTCGCAACCAACCGCGAGTACTGAAACGACTGCGTCGCGCCCCAGGGCGTGATGTGCGTGTGTTCAATCGACTCCACAAGTGTGAGATCACTGCCGAGTTCGGCGGCCAGCAGGTCCGGTGAATACACACAGGTCTGGGCGTTGAGCCCTGCGGCCTCCATCATGCGTACGGAGACTTCGGGCAGCGGCTCGAACCAACTCACGTCCTGATCGGATTTGGTGCTGTAGATCCGGTTCCAGTGATCCTGCGCCGACATCTGCCCCCTACTGAACGGATGGCACGGCGGTCACGACCGCCGCTTCGCCAGCGCCTCGCGAATCACATCGTGGGACGGAACTCCGCCCCGGTAGAACCGTCAGGTGGGCTGCGGCAAGGGCGGCGTCGGTACCGCCAACCCAAACACGTCGCGATTGGCGAACAGGAGGGTCGGCGTGGGATATCCGCGCCGGATGTCGTCTGCGGGCAACGCGTCGAGATCGATAACCGTGAACGCGGCCGGGGGTGACAGCGTGCGCGCGGCGGCCTCCAGATTGGTGTGCATGGTTTTGGTATCCACGCAGCCGACCCGAGTCAGCAGCACAATCCCGTCGTCCGAGGTTGGCGATCCCGCGCAGGCAGACAACACCAGCACCCCCACAAGCATCAATCCCTTCAGTGGCACGTCGACGGCATTCTATCCTGCGACAGACGGAGCCAGCGACGGTGTGCTGGGACCGCCCTGCAAGGGGCCGATAGTCCGTATGAGGTGGGTATTGGTGACATAACCTCGAATTATCAGACACGGCAGCCATGGCGATCCCGCCGGCTTCGATCGGTGGGACATTCTTCCAGGGCAGGGCGTCTATCAAGAACCCCATCTTCTACACGTTCACGGACGAGAAGACCTACTCCGGGCGTTATCCCGGGTGAAATGCAGGGCCGCAGCCTTCTGCCGGTCTTGCGCGGCACACCGCCGAAGGATTGGCGCACGTCGATGTCATCATGGCGTACGCACGCGGACGCACAAGTTGATCGACTTCTGGACCACAGATCAATGGGAGCTCTTCGACCTTGTAACGATCCGTATGAGCTCTACAACCTGGACGGCGAACCAGGACAGGGAGTGCTCATCGCATCCCTCAAGGCGGAACTGGTGAGGCTCAAGCGTGAAGGTCGAGATGAACACCAGTTAGCGGACCGGCAGTTGCCCAACGGCGTTGGCGCGTGTGGCGTTATCCCCATAGCGCAGGCTCTGGCCAACTGATCAGATCCTCTTTGTAGGTAAGCGGCGACCCGCGATCGGCAGCAAGCAGCAACGGGCTGTCGAGATCGACGATGTCGGCGTAGCGGGCGATGAGGAGGGCGGGCGCGATGGCCAGTGATGTGCCGAGGTTGCAGCCC
>CAYZLT010000210.1:0-6285 GCA_964479175.1 uncultured Solibacteraceae bacterium
GCTCCAGTACGACCGCGAGACGGAACACGGCACTCAACTGCGTCGGCAGCGTCCGCAGCCACTCCTCCACCCGCACTTCCCATTCGCGCTGCCGACGCAGTTGAGTGCCGTGTTCCGTCTCGCGGTCGTACTGGAGCTGCAACGTGTTGGCCTGCTGATGAAAGCCGGTGATGAGCGCGTTCTGTTCATCGTCTGTCAGCGCACACGGATTGGACAGACGACGAAGAGTCTCGCGTGCACGACGCGCGTGCACTTCGCTCAGATCGAAGTGCGCCTGCTCATGCAGCAACGTCTGGGCTGACTGCCGGAGCACGAGATGGCTGGACTTCACCCACGACGAGTGGGGCATGAACCGCGACACGATCTGCCATGTGAAGTCATTGCCGGTGCACGACATCTGGTAATCGACGACGGTGGCCGTCGTGGCCACGGCCTCGCTGCGCAGGTCCGGCGGCCCCTGGAAGTCCGCCCAGGTGAGCCGACGATTGGCGGACCATTCAAATGCGCCGGCGGTGGCGGGCCCGTCGACGACCGGCTTCGGTTCCGGCTCAACGGCTCCCGGCATGCGTGCCGGCGCGCTGGTCGCGCATCCAGCCAGCACGGCCCCCAACCACACGACGATGGCCACCGAACGGGAGTGGGTCATAGGCTGAACAGCATCACGGCCGTCAGCGCCCGGTGGTCATCGGCTCGAGTTTGCCGGCCCACAAGCCGCTGTTGAAGTCGGTGAAGAGCACGTGCCCTTTCCAGGGCATCGCGTTCATCACAAACGGGGCGTTGGGCGTGTAGCCTTCGGGATCAAACGGCTTGAACACCGCAATCTCGCGGCCCTGATCGTAGAGGTTGCCAAGCAACTGGCCGGACACATCCACGATGCGGACGCCGCCGTCGTAGTAGGCCTGATAGAGGACGTCGTTCTCCACGATGATGTCGTGCGAGCCGTAGTCCTCAAGGTGATACCGGCCGACCTTGCGGGGATTTTTCGGATCGGTGAAGTCGACGATGTGGGTGTAGCCGCCTGACGTCTGCGGGATGCCCCCCTTGGGCGGAGGACCACCGCCGGGCGTGGAGAGCTGATAGTTGGTGCCTTCCCACACGCGGCCGCGACGGCTCATCTGTTCATCACCGAGGAACAGATACACCTTGCCGGTGGACGCCTGCACGTACGGATAAATTTCATGGCCACTATTGATGGGGAACGTCGCGATGAGCTTCGGTTCCTTGAGCGAGCCGCCCCACTTGCCGTTGCCCACATCCACGACGACCCCGCCGACACCTCCCTGCGCGGAGTACGCGATCCCGTCACGCACCCACAGGTCGTGCAGACGCGCATTCGGGTGGCGATATTCGCTGACATACGTCGGCTTGCTGAGGTCTTCGGTGTTGATGATCACGTACTTCGATCCACCCGACACGGCGAACAGATGGTCGTTGGTGGCGAACATATTGTGCACACCGCCCGTGAGCTCGGTGTCGAAAGAAGACGCCACCTTCGGGTGCGCCGGATCGGCGAGGTCGAGCAACACCACTCCGTTCACACGATTGGACGCCCCTTCGCGCGAGAGCACCGCGTACCGCGCATCGGGAGACACGGTGACGTCATTGATTGTGCGCGCGTCGATCTTGATCGAATCGGTCCGCACAATATTTGCAAGGTCCGTGATGTCGAACACATGCGCGTATCCGTCGCCGCCCCAGGTGCCGACGATGCAGTAGTCGCGGCCGTCTTTGCCTGTGTAGGGCCACAGGTCGGAGGTGTGCGTGTCGCGAATGATGCCGCGCCCGACGACGGTGAACCGCTTGCGCACGTCGCGCGGGGTGACTTCGATCGAGGTGCGCGCATTCGCCGAACCCGCGCTCGCGAGAATCGTGTAGAGCCCGGGGTAGTTCGCCACGAAGTGGCCGTCGTCCACGATGCCTGCGCCGCCTGGCGCCTGCACGGTGTTGCCCTCGGGCGCACGGTACGTGTAGCTCCAGGTGACGGTGGCGTCGGAGACCGGCGTGCCATCGGCGCGGCGCGGTGTGCCGACCAGTTTGATGACATCGCCGGTGCGAATGGTCGTCTCGGCGATCCCGAGCGCGATGGTGGCGACCGGATTGGCCGCCACGGTGTAGGCCTTGGAAGCGGCCGCGCCATCCGCTGTGGCGTGGATCGTCACCGACCCGGCTTTGAGTGCGGTGACGTGGCCGAAACGATCGACCGCCGCGACCGACGGGTCAGACGACCGCCACGTCGGCACAAGGCCGGGCCGCGGCGAGTCGTCGGCGTGTGTGCCAACGGCGGTGTGGGCCAGAGTGACGCCCGTATAGAGGCCACCTGGCTCGGCGGTGATCTCAAGTTTCGCGAGCGGCGGCCACGCGACGGTGACGGGAATCTCGATCGTGATGGGCGCGCCGGCGGCTCCAGTGGCCACCGCCGTGGCGGTGAAGATGCCTGCGACAAAGGCCGTGACCTTATTGTCGGCGAACGTCCCGGCGTTGCGCGGCAGGTTCACACGGACCAGCGCATCGGGAATCACCTTGCCGGAGGCGTCATACGCGGTAACCTTGAGGGCCACCGACTCGCCCGCGCGGAGCGACACCGACGTGGGTTCGGCAACCAGTTTGGCGACCGGCACAGCCTGGGCCTGCGCCGAGACCAGGTGGCCGATCGACAGCGCGGCCGCCGCGCACATGACGCTGAGGGAGGTCCGTGGTAATTTCATGGTCGCCATGATGCCAGACCCCCTCGACACCCGCAACAAGATAGCGGCCTCACTCAGCACCCTAGGTATTGTGCTGACGGCAGGCGTCCTGCACGCCGATCGCGAGCAACGGGGGGCTCCACCACGGCCGACCAGCACCTACTGGGTCTACGTCGGCGCCGAGTCGGCGGACCTGATTCACCGCATTCGTTTTGGCCCCGACGGCGCGATTGTCGAGCGCACGACCACCATTGGCGAACTGCCGAATGAAATGGAAGGTCCGCACGGCCTGCAGACGTCGGCCGACGGCAAATATCTGTACATGACCACTGGGCATGGGAAACCCGACGGCAAACTCTGGAAATACGAACTCGGAGAAAAGGCGGACACGCTCGTTGGCCAGGGACTCGATCTCGGCTACTTCCCTGCGTCGATCGATCTCACGCCGGATGGACTCTACTCCCTCTCGGTCAACTTCAACCTGCACGGCGACATGGTCCCGTCCACCGTCTCGGTCGTCTACACCCCCACCTTCGAAGAAGTCGCGCGCATCGTCACCTGCACGATGCCACACGGCAGTCGGGTGGATCCGAGCGGGCTGCGTCAGTATTCAACGTGCATGATGGACGACCAACTGGTTGAGGTCGACACGCGCACGTTTGTGTTGGCGCGCCGGTTTTCGCTGGCCAAGGGCAAGGAAGGGCCGCTACCTGCGGATGCCGACCTCCATGCGGCACACGTGATGCCGGGGGCACCGGTCGCCGCACCGAAGCCTGTGGTGGATCCGGCGGAAGTCGGGTACGCCGGCATGAAACACGAGATGGTGCCCGCGAGTTGTTCACCGACGTGGGCGCAGCCGTCGTTTGACGGCAAGAAGATCTTTGTCGCGTGCAACAAGGCTGATGAAATCGTCGAGATCGATCGCGACGCGTGGACGATCTCGCGACGATTGCCAACTGGACGCGGCGTCTACAACCTCGCGGTCACGCCTGATGGACGCCTGCTCGTCGCGACGCTCAAGCAGGGCCACATGGTGGAGATCTTCGATCTCGCGAGCGGAAAAAGTGTGGCACGAGTCAAGACGTCCAACACGATCGCGCACGGTGTGACGGTCAGCACGGACTCGCGCTACGCCTTTGTCAGCAGCGAGGGCGTCGGCTCCGCCCCGGGCAAAGTCGACGTGATTGACCTGCGCACCAGAGCGATTGCCGCCACCGTCGACGTGGGCCAGCAGGCAGGCGGCATCACGTTCTGGAAGATGGCGAACAGATAGCGAAAATTGTGGTAATCTCGACGGCCCATGGCGGCCAAGACGATGCGGGATTACGAGAAACGGCAGACCCTCCGACGGTTGTGGCTTGAGCGCCCGCCCGACCGACGCACCGAACGTGACCTGATCCTCTTTCACGAGTGGCTCGCGGAAAACCTGCCCACCCTGCTCATGCGTGGCGGCGATTCGTACGAACAACTCCGGCACGATCTTGGCGACCTCTGTGAAGCGCTGTCGATTTAGGTCGTTCACAGGCAGACACGGAGGCGCGGAGGGCTCTGAGCTTTTTCCAACATGGGGACCATGGGGTTCCATGGAGGGCGATGGTCCCCGTGTTGAAAAAGCTCTTGTCCTAGGACGGTGCTTTCAGCAACTCCAGCAACGCCAGTGGATCCACGCGCGCGCCGTTGAGGCGCGCGGTCCAGTGCAGGTGCGGGCCCGTGACACGACCCGTGGCGCCCACACGGCCGACGATGTCGCCGGTGTTCACGACGTCGCCCACCTTGGCTGTGATCGCGGAGAAGTGGGCGAAGAACGAAAACAGTCCCAAGCCGTGGTCGATGACGACCGAGCCGCCCGAGTAGTAAAGATCACGCGCGAGCACGATCGTGCCTGGTGCCGGCGCACGCACCGGCGTGCCGGTGGGACTGAGGAAGTCCGCGCCGCTGTGTGCGCCGCGCGGTTCGCCGTTGAAGATGCTGCGCGAACCAAACGCCGAGTTGGCGCGATGGGGCACCGGCGCCGTGAAGAACAGGTCGGACGTCGACGGCACGGTGGGTGGTGCGCTCCAAATCGCGCCGATCAGTTTTGACTCTGCCGCGATGCGGGCCGCCATCGCAGCCGGCGGGTTCACAAAATTCCGATCGACGGTCAAGCGACGCGTGAGAAAGTCCTTGCCGGTGACGGCGAGGTCATGTGTGGCGGTGGCCAAGCCCGTGGCCGAATCAGCCTCGATGGAGACCACGTGCGTGCCGAGTGCCACATCCAGGTCAATGCCGATGAGTACCCGCCACGCATCACCGATACGCACCGGCGGCAACGCGCGATCAAACGCCCTGGCCCTGACGGCCGTGAGCGGTGCATCGGCGGTGATGGTCAGGATGACAACTTCGCCCGGGTGAAGGCCTCGGGCCCGACTGGTGACCGTGAGTGTCGGTGGAGGCGGGGGCGCGGCACACGCCGCCAGGGCCACAAGCGCCATGACACGAAGTGGAAGGAGCATGTTCGTCCGACTGTACAATGCCCACAGGCGCCCGTAGCTCAGTTGGATAGAGCACCGGCCTTCTAAGCCGGTGGCCACAGGTTCGAGTCCTGTCGGGCGCACCAGCCTTCGCCAAACGCGCTGCCGCGCGGCTTCGGCTGGCTGCGCCACAGATTTTGCCAGGCATCACACGAGCCTACGCAGACCACCTGTGCAATCCGGTACAGCGATTCACGGTGAAACGGGCAAGTACTGTCTGCATCGGCGTCCTCACGCCGGCTTGTTGCAGCACCGTGCCTATGAGCGAGCCGCACCCCAACACCAGCCATCCGTCCATCACTGCCACCGAGCCGGGATCGGATGCGGCGATCCGCGCATCCGAGACGCAGTACCGACGGCTGTTTGAAGCCGCCAAGGACGGCATCCTGATGCTGGATGCCGAGTCGGGCGAGATTACGGCCGTGAATCCGTTCCTGACGGAGTTGCTTGGGTACGACGCCGCAGAGATCCTGGGCAAGAAGCTGTGGGAGATCAGCCCGTTCGAGCACACCGGCGAGTCAAAGATCCTGTTCAAGGAGCTTCAGAAAAAAGACTACATTCGCTACGACGACATCCTGCTCGAAACCAGAACAGGCCGGCTGATTGACGTCGAGTTCGTCAGCAACATCTACATCTCCGGCGACCAGCGGGTGATCCAGTGCAACATCCGCGATATCACTGAGCGACGGACCGCGGAGCGAGCGCGCCAGGCCAGCGACGAGCGCTACCACACGCTCTTTAATCACGCGCCCGACGGGATCGTCATCGCCGATCGCGCAGGCTGTTACGTGGACGCCAACGCGAGCATCTGCTGCATGCTCGGGTACTCCCACGATGAGCTGGTGGGGCTGGGCGCGGTGGACGTCCTGCTCGCCTCCGAGATCGATCATGTGACGCCGGCGCTGGCGGCGATCAACGCGTCATCGGCCTACCATCGCGAGTGGCAGTTCCGGCGCAAGGATGGCTCGACGTTCAGCGCCGACGTCATGGCGACGGTCATGCCCGACGGCAACCTGCTGGCCATGATCCGGGACCTGACGACCCGGAAAGAAGCCGAACAGGCCGTCGTCATCGCAGAAGAGCGCATGCGG
>CAYZLT010000211.1:0-3113 GCA_964479175.1 uncultured Solibacteraceae bacterium
GCATCCGGCAGGCGTCGTGTTTCAGCGCCCCTTCTCAAGTGACGAAGGCGCGATCGCCGGACTCGACGACGCGATCGCGGATTCGCGTCGCCCACCTGGCGGCGATGCGGCCAACCCGCCGTCACTGGGTCGACGCATGTTCCAACGGGGGTTGCGCACCTTCCAGTGGAAGGCTGAAGACGCGGACACGGATCGGCTGACCTATCACCTCGACTACCGCCGCGAGGGCGAATCCACCTGGCACGCGCTTAAATCGTCCCTCGCGGATTCCCTGTTTGTGTGGGACACGACGGCCGTCGCCGATGGCCGGTATTTTGTGAGGGTCTCCGCGTCTGATGCCCTGTCCAACACGCCGGACCGCGTGCTGAGTGGTCAGCGCGAAAGTGATGTCGTGGACGTGGACAACACGGCGCCGTCGATCACGACCACCGTCACGGGCCTGCGGGTCGAGATACGGGTGGTGGACGGACACAGCGGCGTGCAGCGCGTGGAATACGCGCTGGGTGGACAGTCGTGGCAGCTGTTGCGACCGGTGGACGGTCTGGCCGACTCACGCGACGAACGGTTCGTACTCACACTGCCGACCGCAGACGCGGCGACGCGTGTCGTGATTCGTGCGACCGATGTAATGCAGAACGTGGCGAGTGCGGGGATCAGAGGCCCACGGCCGTAACGACTTCGCTCAGCTCGAGGTGCATGCCGCTCACCCGCGTCAGTCCAGCGGGACGACTGGCGTTGCGTTTTTCGTACATGCGGCCAATCTCGTTGAGGAGACTGACGACTTCTTCCCGGTCCTCCGCCGACAGACTGGCAAAACTCGTCAACTTGCCGCCGCGCATCAGCGACGACTCAAGCGCGAGTACCAGCGCCTGCTGGCCCTTCCAGCCGAATGAGGCCGGAACCGAGCAGGCCGAACCGGCACGGGCCGTGCCCATCTCACTCTCGTACTCGAACATGACCGGTCTGCCCTGCCCGTCTTCAGGCACCGCCATCAGGCACAACGTGCCGACCTTCTCGTTCATCTGCCGCGCCTGTGTGGTGGGCGAATACAATGCCGCAAACACAAACACCGCAGAGACAAAGGCCGCGCTGCACGCGCCGCTGCCGATCGCGACCCAGTGCCAGTCTTCGAATACACGAGACCATTTGGCGCCAAACGACTGCTGGGCTTCGGCACCGATGCGACTGACGACGCCACCAGCCAGACCCGTCAGTTCGTCGACGGGCAACGGCGTCAGATGGGCAGCCCCGCGCAACATCTCGCCGAGGTCACGCAGGTCTGACTCTTCCTGTGCGCACTCACCGCAGGAGGCCAGATGGCTGCCGACCCGGAGGCGCTGTGCCCCCGTCAGTTCGCCATCCACGTAGGCGTCAATCACACGCCGGACATCAAGGCAGCTCATGACGTCACCTGACGCAAGGCCTCGCGCAGGTGTTCGCGCGCCCGCGCCAGCCGGGACTTCACCGTGCCAACGGCCACACCAAGGGAGTAGCTGATTTCTTCGTAGCTGAGGCCGTCGATTTCGCGCAGGACGAGAATGGACCGCTGGTCAAACGGCAGCGTGTCAAGGGCCTGCCACACGTGACGGGCCACCTGCGCCTGCTCTGCGACCTGATCCGGCTTGCTGAATGTGCGCCCGTCTGGCAGGTCGCCATGGTTGGCGACATGTTCGTCCAGGGCCACCTGTTCGGACTGGTGCCGACGACGCCACCACCGGCGTCGGTTTGACGCCTGCGTCACGACAATGCGGTAAATCCAGGTGCGCAACGCCGAGTGGCCGCGGAACTGGCCAAGCGTGCGGAACACCCGGAGGAAGACTTCCTGCGACAGGTCGAGGGCCTCCTGGGGGTCACCCAGCAGATGGAGGGAGAGTTGGTAGACCAGGCGCTGGTGATCGGTGACCAGTCGGGTGCACGCAGCCTCGTCCCCGGCGGCGCATTGCTGGACCAGTTCCCAGTCAGCCGTCCACTCCGCATGTCCCTCTGCGGTAGACGACGTCGAGTCCGGCCAGGAGAATGCACGAAGGGGCTTCACAGTGGTCTCGCTCATCATCGTAGCACCCCCCTTTGCCAGTTTAGACACCGGTTGCGGGACTTCGTTCCACCGGCTGCGGGACGCCCGCGACGGTGCGACGGTCGTGGCATGATTCCACGGTGCGATTAGGTGTGGCGGCAGTCGGGGTCGTGGCCATTGGCGTGGTGGCCGTGTTTGCCGTGCAACGCCTCAACGAAGCCGAGCGATACCGCCAATTGATGCTGACCGGCGAACAGGCGCTGACGGCTGGCAACACCTACGCCGCCATTGAGGCGTTGAGCGGCGCCATCGCCCTCCGGAGTGAGTCGATGACCTCCCACCTTCGGCGTGGTGAGGCCTACCGCGCGCAGCGGCGCCTCGACGATGCCGCCCGCGATTTCAGGGAAGCGGCACGCCTGCAGCCGGGTGCGACCGATCCTTTGGTGGCCCTGGCGGCGTTGTACGACGGGCGCGGGGAAACCGCCGAGGCGGCGGAATGGTATGCCCGGGCCGCGGCCATTGACCGCCAGTCGCCTCCCCTGCTGTATCAGCTGGCGCTCACGCGGTATCGCAGTGGCCAGGCCGCGGCGGCGATCGAGCCCCTGCGGCAGGCCATCGCGCTCGATGCGGGGTTTGACGAGGCGCTGTACCTGCTCGGCGTGGTGCTGCGGGATACGCAGGATGCCGCTGGCGCGATCGAGGCCCTCGAGCTGGCCATCCGCGCCAACCCAGGGCTGGCCCCCGCCCGGGAGGAACTGGCGGACCTTTATCAGACACAACGCCGGTACTCGGATGAGATGAGCCAGCTGACCGCGCTCGCGTCGCTGGACCCGCGGAGCGCGCGCGACGTCTCGATTGCCCTCTCGCAGGCGATTCGGGGCGAATTCGACTCGGCGGAAGCCACCCTGACCGCCGCGATGGACCGTGCGCCGGACGACTCGCAACTGGCGCTCACGCGGGGACGCGTCCGTCTGATGCGCGCCGAGGCAGCCACCGATCCCGCGCGGCGCACCGCCTGGGCCACCGACGCCGTCACCGCGCTGGAGCGCGCCCTGGGCGGCACGGCGCGCCGGTCGGAGGGGCTGGCGTTGTACGGGCG
>CAYZLT010000211.1:3123-6255 GCA_964479175.1 uncultured Solibacteraceae bacterium
CGGCTGAAGGGCGTCGTGGCAACGGCTTCGCGAAGGATGCGCGCGCTGTATCTCAAGGGCGACCTCGCCGAGTCCGCGCGCATCCTTCGCGAAGCCGTTGCCACGACGCCCTTCAGCCGCGTAGCTTTTTTGTATCTGGCGGATGCCGCCGACGCGCTCGGCGATCCGATGGAAGCCCGTGAATGGCTGATGCGGTTTGAGGCGCTTGAGGGCGACTCGGTCGCGCCCGATGTGCGACTCGCCCGCACGCGCCGGCTGGGCGGGCTCGCCGTCCAGGTCGGCGACTACACCGATGCACGCGCGCGCCTTGAGCCGTTGCTCACGGCGGCTCCCAGGGACGTCGTCCTGTGGTGCTGGGTCGCCGAGGCGCGGTGGCACACGGGAGACGCCGAGGCGGCGCGCTCGGCACTCCAACAGGCGGTCGCGATCGCTCCGCGCGACCCCGCCGTGCGCCGCCTGCGGCAGATCATCCGCTGAACCCACGGCCTGCGGTGAGGTTCTGAGGTTCTTTGCCTGAAGCAGTGCTCCGTGCCTGAGTGCCTCCCTGTAGAGATCGTGCTCAGGTCGCGCGTGGATCGATGCGATCGCGCAGGGCGTCGCCGACGAAATTGAAGCCGAGCACCAGCATCGCGATCGCGAGGCCGGGAATCAGGGTGAGGTGCGGCGCATCAAACAAATGCGCCCGCCCGGCATCGAGCATCGTCCCCCAGCTCGGCGTGGGGGGCTGCACGCCAAGGCCCAGAAAACTCAGCGAGGCTTCCGCGATGATCGAGCCGGCCATGCCCAACGTGGCCTGCACGGTGACGGCCGGCAACGTCGGCGGCACGACGTGTTGCCACAGAATCCGCCACACCGGCGCGCCCAGCGCACGCGCCGCCTGCACGTATTCGAGTTCGCGGATCTTGAGCACCTGCCCGCGCACCACACGCGCGTAGCCCACCCACCCAATCACGACCAGCGCCAGCACGACGTTGGTCAGGCTCGGGCCAAGCACCGCGACGAGGGCAATGGCGAGCAGGATGCCGGGGAACGCCAGCAACACGTCCATCACCCGACCGATCACCGTATCAACGAGACCACCCGCGTAGCCTGCGACGGCGCCAACGAGGATGCCGACACACGCCGAGATGGAGACGACGGTCAGGCCGACACCGAGCGAAATGCGCGCGCCCGCGACCAGGCGCGCAAGGATGTCGCGCCCCAGTTCATCGAGCCCGAGCGGATGGGCCCATGAGGGCCCGGCGAGCCGCTGCGCCAGCGCCTGCACGTCCGGATCGTGCGGCACGAGCCACGGACCACACACGGCGGCAAACACCGTGAGGCCGATAATGGCGAGTCCGATGCGCCGGGTCATTCGTACCGAATCCTCGGATCCAGCCAGCCATACGCGAGGTCAACCAGCAGATTGACCATCACATACGTGCTCGCGATAAAAAGAATGCACCCCTGAATGAGGGGGTAGTCACGGAAGTTGATCGCCTGAATCAACAACCGCCCGACGCCGGGCCACGCAAAAATGGTCTCGGTGATGATCGTGCCGGTCAGCACCGCACCAAACTGCAGGCCGAGGATGGTCACGACCGGAATGAGGCTGTTGCGCAACGCATGCCGAAGCACGGCCCGGGTCTGCGACAGACCACGCGCCCGGGCCGCGAGCACGTAGAGTTCCCGCAGTTCCTCGATCAGACTGGCGCGTGTCATGCGCGCGAGAATCGCCGCCAGCGCCGCGCCCAGGGTTACCGCCGGCAACACGAGATGCCGCCAGTCGCCGATCCCCGACACCGGCAACCACCCGAGGCCGACGGCAAAGACGATCGCCAGCAGCGGTCCCAGCCAGAAATTCGGCATCGAGATCCCGACCAGCGACACCGTCATGGCCGCCTGATCGATCGCCTGCCCTCGGTACAACGCGCCGAGCACCCCAAGGGGAATGGCGATCACGATGGCCACACTCATCGCCGCCAGCGCCAGTTGCAGCGTGTTGGGCAGCCGCTGGGCAATTTCCTGAAAGACCGGAGTGCCATACCGGAAGGACGTGCCGAAGTCGCCTTGCACGACGCCGCGGATAAATTGCAGATACTGCGCCGGCAGCGGACGGTCCAGACCCAGCCGCGTCCGGAGTTCATCGACGTCGCTGGCGGCGGCTGACTCCCCCAACATCACCTGCGCCGGGTCGCCGGGCACCAGGTGCAGCAACGCAAACACAAGCGTCGCCACACCCAGCAGGACCGGGATGGTCAGGAGCAGGCGACGAACAATGAACCGCACCACGTCGACGGGATGATCACACTCCTTCCGCCGATACCGCAAGCCGCGTCATCAACTTGGCCAACCCCTGTCGCGTCACACCCAGGTCCCGCGCGGCCGCCGTCCGGCATCCGGCGTGTCGCGCAAGGGCACTGGTCACGAGTCGCCGATCCAGCGCCCGCCGTGCCTCCTCCAGTGACAGGCCCGCCGACTCTCCGCCGTGGCCCTGCACCTGAATCACCGACCCCACATGCCGTGCCGTCACCCGGCCACGATCAGGTGCTGCCAGCACCAGGCCCGCGACGACATTCTGCAGTTCACGGACATTGCCGGGCCAGTCGTACCGGCACAGGGCGGCCATCGCATCAGGTGCCAGCCAGGCGCGGGTCACCCGATGCCGGGCTGCCCCGGCCCAGAACGTCTGCGCCAATCCCGGAATATCCTGGACGCGCTCGCGCAGCGGCGGCACAGTCAGGCGCACGACGGCGAGTCGAAACAACAAGTCCTCGCGAAACCCGCCGGTGGACACCGCTGCGGCCAGTGACCGATTGGTGGCCGCCACCACCCGCACATCCACGACCCGAGCGTGGTTGTCCCCGACACGGCGAATTTCGCCTTCCTGCAACGTGCGCAACAACTTGGCCTGTGCACGGGGAGAGAGTTCGCCCACCTCATCCAGAAACAACGTCCCCTGGTGGGCGTCTTCAAACAGTCCTGTCCGCGCGCCCACGGCTCCGGTGAATGCCCCCCGCGTGTGGCCGAACAACTCGGTCTCGAACAACTCGTCGGTCAGTGCCGCGCAGTTGATGGCCGCCAGCCGTCGATCACGTCGCGCGCTGAGCCGATGGACGGCACGGGCCACCAACTCCTTGCCCACCCCACTCT
>CAYZLT010000212.1:0-4722 GCA_964479175.1 uncultured Solibacteraceae bacterium
TCGGGAACGACCCGACACTGCCCGAGACCACCGTTCCCGCGCCGGCCGATCCGGTGACTGCCGAATTGCCGAGCAACGCAAACTGCGCCGCTGATCCCAGATTTGGGGCCACCTGCGCCGAAAGATAGGATTGTGTCAGAATCAGTGCGACCACGCTGCAGGTCAATGCAAGCGCGAATTTGGTGGTGGATGCTCGGGGGCTACTCATGGCCTTCAGTATAGACCTCTCGCGATTTGCTTACTGTGCTGTAAAGGACAGCTTTTGCCCCAGCGCGACTTTAATCTAGACCCGCACTATGATCGATCGCGACGCTCCGGTTCTCTACTCCGCCGACCTCAAAGAGTGCGTGCACCTGGCGTTGCTGTCGCCCGATCACGTCACTGCAGTCTTCACCTGGATTGTTGAAGAAGCCGGCGCGACGGTCGTGCGCGCAGCGTCACATCACTTTCCGCGCACAGGCCTTACAAGCGTCTTGATACTCACAGAGTCCCATGCCGTCCTTCATACGTGGCCTGAAACTGGCACAGTCCATCTCGATATCTTTTCGTGCTCCCCGCGCTTGAAGAGCCTGGCCGCCATTGAAGCGATCGGTGAGGCCCTTGGTGCCGGCGAGGTCACCGTGCAGGAGGTGCCGCGTGCCGACGGCCACCAGCGAATCGTCGCAGCGTGTGCGCAACGCAAATAAATATCTTCTGCAGGCCGTTGCGACAGGGTTCGGCCTCTTTGGCCTGCTGCGACTGCCGTGGATCGAAGCGCACCTTGTGCTCCCGGTGACGCAACTGCAAGGCGAGGTCGCGGCCGCAGCGTTCAACACACCGGCGGCTCCAATTTCCGTGACGCTCGCGTGTAGTGGCACCGAAGTGATCGCGATGTGTCTGGGTGCCGTGCTCGCGTATCCCGTTCGCTGGTCCGCCCGTGCCCTCGGCGCACTGCTGATCATGGCGGTCATTCTTGGTCTCAACACTGTGCGCATCGGCACGCTGGGGTTGGCGGTCTCCGATCCCTTCTGGTTCGACGCCCTGCACCTCTATCTCTGGCCGGCGTTTTTAGCCCTCGCCGCGGCTGGTGCGGTCTTCTGGTGGATGCGCCTCGCGGACCGCACCACGACCAGGGCCACCGGCTCAGCGATCGCGCCATCATGGCGGTTCGTGAGTCTGGCCATGCTGTTGCTCGTGCTGTCGGCCCTCACGGCACCGATGTACATCGAGAGCGCGACGGTGCATGCCTTTGGCGCCCTCATTGCCGCGACCGCCGCGGTGCTCCTGACCACCGTCGGCGCAGTGGCGCATGCGACCGGCAACATCCTGTGGACGTCCCGTGGTGGTTTCTCCGTGACAGGTGACTGTGTCGCCACGCCACTGGTCCCGCTCTACCTCGCCGCGGTCTGGGTGTACGCGCCGACCTGGTCACGGAAGGGGTTGGGCACGTTGGCGGCCGTGCCGATCTTCCTGTTCCTGGGTGTCGTCCGGCTTCTTCTCGTGGCAGTGCCGCAGACGATGGCTGCACCGGAGGTGGCGACGCACGCGTTTTATCAGGTGGTGCTCGCCGTCGTGCTGGTGGTCATCGCCGGTCGATGGCAACACGGCCTCCGGTCGGCCATCCTCCCGATCATCGCCGGGTTGGCCGCCGGCACACTGTTGGTCCTGATCGCCGGTGGCGTCTACACCGACCTGGTCCTCCGGTCGGTGACGCGGCCGCTCCTCGATCCGCAGGGGGCGGTGACGTTTCTTCCGTCCTTCCAGGTCGGTCTGTTTCTCGCAGGAGGCATCGCCGCCGTGCGCGGCGTGCGATGGCACATGCTGGTGATCGGTCTGCTGGTGCTCGTGGCCGGCCACCTCGCAGGCGCCTGGTGGCTGAGCCACCCCGGTGTACCCGCGCTCCTGGCGACGAACATCAGCGCCGTGCGTGCGTGGGCGGTCGCCGGACCACTCGCGATCCTGGCTGCGGTGGTCGCCCATGCACACGCGCGCAGGTGAACCCGCAGGGATCGCTTCAGCATTCCTTTTGGTGGGCACGCACCACGATCCCGCGTGGTCACTGTTGCGTTCAATGGCACAGGGGTGCAGGATGTGTCGGTGTCTCCTGAACGACAGGTGTTTGTGATCGGCCCGCTGTTGGTGCCCAGAGGGCACCACTCGCTCACGTCTGATTCGGCGGATGCCGATCCGTTGTCGATCGCGTTCGGCGGCTGGCGCTCGACGACCATTCCCCAGGTGCCGTGATGTCACTCAAGGCGTATCAGCAGTTCTGGGCCCACGTCGGGCAACATTTTCCCGACCTGGGTGGTGCGGCGTCCACGCAGTTGTATGCGGCAAACGAACAACGCCTCTTCACGGAGCACTTTCCGCCGCTCGACGGCCTCTCTATTCTCAAGACCGATCTCTGGGACGAGGCGCGCAATACGCGCATCCTCGTGTGGGCGCAGGCCCACGGTGTGCGGGCGTACGGTATCGATATCTCCGCGCCCACCGTGCGCATGGCAGGGGAGAACTTCCCGACGGGGGCCGACGGGCGTTCGGTGCTGGGCGGCGTGGTGGGTGACGTGCGACACATTCCGTTCGCGGACGACAGCGTCGATGCCATCTATTCGATGGGCACGATCGAACACTTCGAGGCCACCGACCAGGCGATTGACGAAATGTATCGCGTGCTCAGACCAGGCGGGCGCGCGATCGTCGGCGTGCCCAACCGCTGGGATCCGTTCCTCCGTCCCCTGATGTCCACGGTGTTGCAGTGGGTCGGCCTGTATGCGTACGGGGAAGAGAAGTCGTACTCGCGCTCCACATTCCGGCGCATGCTGCAGCATGCCGGATTTGTCGTCGAACACGAAACGGCGATTTTATTCATTCCCGGCTGGCTGCGCATGCTGGACCTGGCGTGCCATAGCTGGTGTCGTCCTCTGGGCGTCATCACCGGCGCCTTGGTGCGTCCTTTTGTGTGGCTGGACCATCATGTGCCTGCGGTCAGGAGGCACGGGTACCTGCTGGCCACGGTCGTCAGCAAGCCTCGTCTCTCGTCGCCAGAAGAGTGAGACACTGACGATGGACGATGGCCAAATTGCCTCCGATCGTTTCGACGATGACGGCCTTGTTGCGCGACCAACCCACATCTTGCGCGCGGTTCCTGTCGCACATGCTCGCGCGCACACTGCTGTTGCTGGCCCGATACGGACAGGTGGATTCGCAACGCGAAATTCCAAGGATCTCTCAGGAGACCCTTGCCGAGATGATCGGAACCACCCGTTCCCGCGTGAACTTCTTCATGAACAAGTTCCGCAAGATGGGGTTGATCGAATACAACGGCACGCTCAAGATCAACGCCGCGCTTCTCAGCGTCGTCCTGCACGAGTAGGACTGGACCTTCGCTCAGGCTAGCCGGTGACGGATCGGCCCTGGATGACGCGAATCAGCACAACAATGACGGCAATCACAAGCAGCAGGTGAATCAGGCTGCCGCCAACCGACATGCTGAAACCCAGGAGCCACAAAACCACGAGGACGACGATGAGTGTTGATAACATGCGCTCATCCTAGATCGATCATGCAGACCGGGCTGTTCCGAACAGTACAGGCTGGCGTACGACGCCATGTCATGCTGCGCCGATGAAGGCTATTGGTATCGTACTCATCGTTCTGGGCCTGCTTGGTCTGGTCTATCAGGGCATCACCTACACGACCCGCGAGAAGGTCATCGACATTGGCCCGATTGAAGCCAGTGCCGACGTCGAGAAGACGCAGGCCATTCCGCCGATCGCCAGCGGAGCGGCTGTGGTGGTCGGGCTGGTGCTGCTGGTCGCCGACCGCCGTCGGGCGTAAGGCCAGAGGGCTACAGCAGGCGGATCGCCACGAAGCCGGCGACCAGCAACACCAAGAACGCCAGTGACAACACGTCGAAGTGTTTCTCGATCAGTGCGCGCATCGGTGCGCCGAAGACGCGCAGAATAAGTGCCACCAGGAAGAACCGCGCGGATCGGCCGACCAGACTCACGAGCACAAAGGGCCAGAACGCCATCCCAGTCGCGCCTGCCGCGATGGTGGCGACCTTGAACGGAATCGGCGTGAAGGCTGCCGCGAGCAGAAACCAGATGCCAACGTCGCTGTTGTAGGTCGCGACGACGGTGTCCCAGGCAGATTGTGCGTGGTAGAAGTCGATGATCGGTTGGCCGATCGTCGGCATCGCGACCATCCCGATCCAGTACCCGATCATTGCGCCAATGACGGAGCCCGCACTGCAGAGCAGGGCGGCGCTCAGCCATCGGTGTGTGTTGGCCGCGATAATCGCGATGAGCAGCACATCCGGGGGAATCGGAAAGACCGACGACTCGACGATGGCGATGAGAAACAGGGCCGTCAGACTCTGCGGTGAGTCCGCCCACTTCATCGTCCAGTCATAGAGGCCGCGGACCCAGCCGCGAATGTTCTTGATCATGACAAAGCCTGCCGCAGGTCGTCCTTGAGGTCCTCGATGTGCTCGACCCCGGCCGAGATGCGGATCAGGCTGTCGCTCAAGCCAATCTTCGCGCGACGTTCAGGTGGGACAGACGCATGGGTCATTGACGCCGGGTGACAGACTAGCGTCTCGACGCCGCCGAGGCTTTCGGCCAGGGCCATCAAACGGAACTTGTTGAGCACCACACGGGCTTCTTCAAGCGAACCCATCTCAAACGACAACATCCCGCCACAGCCGTGCGGCATCTGGCGACAAGCGAGGTCGTACTGCGG
>CAYZLT010000212.1:4732-6242 GCA_964479175.1 uncultured Solibacteraceae bacterium
ACCTTTGGCTGCTCGGTCAGGAATTCCGCCAGCGCCATCCCGTTGGCCGTGTGCTGCGCCATGCGAAGCGGCAGCGTCTTGGTCCCGCGCAGGATGAGCGAGGAGTCCATCGGGCTGAGAATAGCGCCCGCGGAGTTCTGGATGAACTTCAGCCACTCGATGTGTTCGTCGTGGACCGCAATGACCACGCCGCCGATCGAGTCGCTGTGACCGTTGAGGTATTTGGTCGTACTGTGGATTACCAGGTCCGCACCCAGTTCAATGGGCCGTTGCAGGCAGGGGCTGGCAAACGTGTTGTCCACCGCAAGGAACGCGCCGTGTTTATGCGCAATCTCTGCCGACGCGGCGATGTCGGTCAGGCGCAGCACCGGGTTGGTCGGCGTCTCGATGAAGACCATCTTGGTGGCCGGGGTCATCGCGGCCTCGATTTCTTTCGGGTCGGAGGTGTCCACAAAGCTGAACGTCATCCCCATGCGGGTCATGACCTTGTCAAACAGCCGGAACGTGCCGCCGTAGGTGTTGTCGGTCACGATGGCGTGGTCCCCGGCCGAGAGGCGGGTCACGATCGCATGAATGGCCGACATGCCGGACGCAAAGGCAAACGCCGCCTTGCCACCCTCGATGGCCGCGAGGTTGGCCTCCAGCGACGACCGCGTGGGATTTTGGGTGCGTGCGTACTCAAAACCCTTGTGCTGGCCCAACGCGTCCTGCACGTAGGTCGACGTCTGATAGATGGGCGTGATGATGGCGCCCGTGGTCGGGTCAGGGCGTTGCCCGGCGTGCAGGCAGATGGTTTCGAACCGTGCGTTCGGCGGAAGCGTCATAGCCAAGCACGATAGTCTGTTATCATCCAACTTTCAATTTCGGATGGCTCCCGACCCATCTCCGCGCCATCGTCTTGCGCCCGCACCGGTACAGCTGAATCCGTTTCGGACATTGCCAGGTCGCCTGTTCCTGCTGTCGGCGGTGTCACTGGCCCTGTTGTTGGTGGTGCAGCTGTTCACGGTCCTGCCAGGACCGGTGGAAGCCTTCCGCAAGGTCGTCTCGCTGGGCACGATTGTGTCCGTCCTCTGGCTCCTGGCCCTGTATATCGTGGCCTATCGCCACGAATTCCTCTGGCGCGTGCGCCGGAAGCTGATCCTCTCGTACGTCTTTCTGGGCTTTGTCCCGGTGGTCCTTGTGGCCCTGTTTGTCCTGGCGGGGGGATTCATCCTCCATGGCAACATCGCGGGGCATCTGTTCCGTGAAGGCCTCGATGACATCGTGGCGGACGTCCAACTGGTCGCGGCTACATCAGCTGCAGAAATTGCCGAGTTCACGGAGGCGGGCGGTGATGGGGCGCTCGGCCAGGCGGCACAAGTCGCCGCCGTCGCGATTCTCAACCGCAAATTCACCCTGCTCGCCGGCGAGTATGGTGGTTTGTCGCTGGCCCTGGTAGCGGTTCAGGAGGACGAGGGGCCACCCGCGACCGTCCTGGCGAACGCGGGCGACTGGAAACACATGCCGCCGC
>CAYZLT010000213.1:0-6202 GCA_964479175.1 uncultured Solibacteraceae bacterium
ATCCCCATGGAGTTCGTTTTGCCCTTGGCGATTTCGCGTTCACCGTCGAGAACGCGCCGTAGCTGTGGCCGCCAATGGCCAGCCGATGCCGGTCCACCAGCGCGCGACGATCGAGTTCATCAATCGTGGCCGCCAGGTTGTTGCGCAGGTCGTGTTCGTAGTTGTTGTTCATCTGCCCCGCAGGGCCGACGATCGGTGCGTCAGGTTCGACCACCGCGTAGCCGAGCCGCACGAAATACTCCATCGAACGCACACCAAAGTTCTGGAACGTGTTCTTGTTATAGGTCCGATCCGGCGAGTCATAGGCTTCCTGCGTGGCGTACTCCCGCGGGTAGAACCAGAAGAGCGCCGGCAGACGCGTGCCCTTTTGATATCCGGGCGGCAGGTTCACCACCACACGAAACTTGAAGCCGTCGGACCGTTCCACCACGAAACGCTCTTTCGGCGCATTCGTCAGGTCGGGATGCATGTCCTCGTTGTTGGTGAGTTGCTTGCGAGCTCCGTTGTCGAGCAGGTACTGCTGCGGGGGCAGCGTCGGGCCCTCCACCGCGAGCACAAACCGCTTGGCATCAATATCGAGCACACTCGAAACACGTTCGAACGTGTCGGCGTTGTTGCTTTCGAAGATGCGCTGTTTCTCGCCGGTCTTGATCGCCACCTGATCGATAAAGGTCTTCGGGCTGTTCTGTGCCGGCACCTTGTCATAGATGGTGCCGGAGTAAAACACGTTGGCGCGATCCTTCGACAGCAGCACGGCACCGCCGGCACCGCCGCCGCCCGCACTCATCAACGTGCCGGGGTTGGCGTAGAAGTCCTCGGTGCGGTAGGTCACCAAGCGCAGCTTCTGCGCGGGCGCCGTGAGGTCCACGGCATAGTCGGTCGCGTTGCCATTGGCGGTCTCCCGGAAAAACAACATCTGCATGTCGTCGGAGAATCGGTGGCTCGCCAGACGTGTGGTGTTTTCGTAGATCACCTTTTTGGTCGCATCGGTGAACGGCGCGGTCCACTGGTACACGCGATCAGGACGCTGGGGCGCGGCCGCCCCACCACCCGCGCGGCCTCCGCCCTGCCGGCCCCCAGCATCGGCACCACGACCCGCGGGCGCCGCCGGCGCTGGTTCCTGCTCGACGTAGGTGACGCCCTGACCATCGGGCCGCCACGACAACTCACGACGACCCCCCTGCGCCGCGCCACCACCACGACCGCCGCCGGCCGCCGGCGGCGCATCGGGATCGGGCGTGGCCTGCACACCAAGATTGATGGGTCGCGCAGAGAGCTCCACCAGCGCCTTGCCGGTCGCGTCCCACACTTCCTCGACCTGACCGACGTTGCTGGTCGGCACGATGTAGGAGAACGGTTTGGTCATGCGCGTGATACGCGCGTGCTGCCCGTCGGGCGCCACATCAAAGGACCGGAACATCTGCGGCGTGCCGAACTGTTTCACCGCCTGCGTCGCCACATCCACCAGCGCAAGCTGGCCAGTCGCGTGCCACTCCAGCAACTCGAAATCATGCGGGGTCTTCATCAGGCTGGCGTAGGTGCGAAGACGGTTACGTGTATTGGCCTCGGCCAGGCTCACCTCAGGACCTGTCGGCGCGGCGGGCTTCACCGGGCGCGGCTTGCGGCCGACCGGCACAAAGACGGCAGCGACATGTTTGCCGTCCTTGGTGAACTGCACACTCGAGGTCATCGTCGCCAGGAGCGGCGTCTTGGTGACCTGCCGCACCTTCAGCGTCGCGACATCCGCCATCCAGATGTGGGTGGCGTCTTCCGCATGCATCAGGAACACGATATGGGATCCGGTGGGCGACCACTGCGCGCCCGAGACACGGGCACCGGCCGGCAGGGCGATCGCGCGCTTCGTGCCGTCGGCGGCGGAAATCACTTCGATCGCCACGTTGTTCCGGGTGGTCAACGCGCGGCTGCGGTTCGCCTTGGCATCAACGAACACGCCACCGAGTTCATCAAACGGCCTCGAGAACGTCGCCATGACGACAGGGCCGTCGCCAACCTCGTTCAGGAACCACAACTTGTCCGGGCTGAGATTGCCCAGTGACGTGTTGAGGTGGCGGGGTGCAAGAACCGCCGACGCCAGCTCCGGCGGCGGGGTTGCATAGCCTTCCTGCCCAATGATCTGGTCAGCCCAGCTCTGGGCCGGCCGAGGGGCCTGCGCCTGCGCCAGCAGCACATAGGGCACCAGCGCGAGAACAGAGATGGACGCGAAGCGGGCAAGGGGACGTGGGGTCGTCATGATTTTCCTCCGGGAACGCCGGGAAGATATCACGTCCGGTCGAGTACGTCGCGCACCTTGGCCGTCAGCGACGAGGGGGAATACGGCTTGGCCAGAAACTGCACGTCGGACCCAAGCCGGCCGCGATCGGGAAACGCGTCAGGCAGGTACCCGGACGCAAAGAGGACCTTCAGATTCGGGTGAGTGACGTTGAGGCGCGCCGCCAGTTCATGCCCACTCATCCCAGGCATCACGACATCAGTGAGCAGCAGGTCCACTGGTGCATCGACGGCGTCGAGGATGGTGATCGCCTCGTCGCCATTCGCCGCACACAACGTCGTGTACCCTGCCGCCGTGAGGATGCGCTGCGCGATGCGACGCAGGGATTCTTCGTCCTCCACAATCAACACGCGCTCGGTGCCGCGCACGATCCCATCAGGCCGCACCTTCGCCACGCTCTTGCTTTCGCCGTCCAGGCGTGGCAAGTACACGCGGAACGTCGTGCCCAGGCCCACCGCGCTCGACACCTCGATCCGCCCACCGGCCTGCGTGACGATGCCGTAGACCGTGGCGAGGCCCAACCCGGTGCCCTGTCCCGGCTGTTTGGTGGTGAAAAACGGTTCAAACAAGCGCTGCTGCGTGGCCTCGTCCATGCCACACCCGGTATCGGCCACCGACAGCAGCACCATGCCGTCAGACGGATTCTCGCCTTCGATGTTGCGGGTCGTCACCACGAGTGTGCCGCCTCCCGGCATGGCATCACGCGCGTTGACGGCCAGGTTCATGATGACCTGATCGAGTTGCCCGGCATCAGCCTTCACAGGCCACACGCCGGGATCGAGATCGAACGTGAGACGAACGTCTTCGCCGATCAGCCGCGCCAGCATCCTCTGCATCTGCTCGGCGACCACGTTGATGTTCAACGACACCAGCTGTACCACCTGTCGGCGACTGAAGGTCAGGAGCTGACGTGTCAACCCGGAGGCACGTTGTCCGGCGTCATAGATTTCCTGCACCATTTCGCGCAGCGGATCCCCATCGGGCATTTCCGACAGCGCGAACTCGGCGTAGCCGTTGATCACGGTCAGCAGGTTGTTGAAGTCGTGCGCGACGCCCCCGGCCAGCCGCCCAACCGTCTCCATTTTTTGCGCCTGCACAAACTGCGCCTGCAACTGCTTGCGCTCGGTGATGTCGGCCAGCGTGCCCTCATACCTGACCACGCCCCCGTCGGTGCCTCGCACCACGGTCGTTCGATCATCGATCCACAGCACCCGGCCATCTGCCGTGTGAATGCGGTACTCCTGAACAAACGCGTCCGCACCATCGGCGGTGAACCGCGCGACTTCCTGGTGCACCTGTGCGACGTCGTCGACATGGATCAATTCCGAAAACGCCGGACGGCCCTCCGTCAGCGCCTCCGCGGTGTACCCCCATCGCGCTACATTGGCCGACACCCACTCCACCGGCCATCCCGGCTCCGCGCGCCACTGGAACAGGACGACCGGGCTGGCTTCCACCACCTCGGCCATCGATGTCAGCGTGTCGATCAGCGCGCGTTCCGAGTCCGCCACCCGGCGCGCCTGCCCGCGCCAGACGAACCCCAGACCCGCCACACCGGCCACCAGCAACAACGCCACCATCGCGATGGTGACGCCCGCGCGTTCGCGCAACGGCCCGTACAACTCGGACTGCGCGGTGGCGGCGACCATGAACCAGGGACTGCCCGCAATCGGCACCAGAGCAGCCACCACCGGCACGCCGTGACGATTGACCGTCTCGACCAAGTCGGTCTCGCCGAGCACGGCACGCACGGTCGGCACGTGGGTCTGCGTCAGCGGGATCCGGGCCAGGTCGCCCGGCTGGCCAACGCCGATAATCGTGTTCAGAATCACGACGTCGTTACCCTCGCGACGGGCAAGCAGTGTCTCAGCTGTCGGGCTCGGGACGGGCCACGAGGTCAGAAACGGCGTCAGGGCGAGTCGGGCATCGAGGCGTAACACGACCGCCCCGGGTGCTCCTGCCCCGGCCACAGGTCTGGTGCGCAAGGGCGCTGTAATCACCAGGTGTGGTGCAAGGTCGGCATGGCTATGCACGTCAAGGAACCGCACCTGCCCGTCAGCGGCGGTCAGACGTGCCTCTTCGACCATGTGGCCATCGTCGGCGCGCGCACCAGCGGGCACGGCCACCCATTCGACGCCTGAGGCGTCGTGCAGGGCGATGCGTTCGTAGGCATGGTTCTGCTGCATCCGGCCGATCAGATCGACCAGCGCCGCACGGGTGGTCGCATCGCCTGGGCGTCGCTGCAACTGTCGCGATGACCGCGACATTGTTGACGTAGAACTGAGCGTCGGCCAGTCGCTCCCGACGCCAGGACTCGACCTCGGTCGCCTTCATCTCGGCAATCGCCTGGAGCCGCGCCTGCGTCTGCGCCCGGTAGGCCTGTTCGTACTGGCCGTACGACACCCAGGCCAGCACCAGGACGGCGACGCAGAACGCCACCACACTGCCGATGATGGCCGTGTGACGCCTCTTGGAAGGCGTGGATGCCATAAATGAAACCGACGCCAGCATATCGAAAATCCGGCCAGTCCGTTCTACAGTTGAACGTCATGTCCACTCGTCCGTCCCTGCCGTCAGCCCGCGTACACGTGCTCATCGTGGAAGACGATCCAGCCCAGCGCACGGGGCTGACCCAACTGGTCTCCGGGTGGGGGTTTGAGGCCTCCAACGCCCCCAACGGTGCGGCGGCGCTCGCGCAAATCAGCACCGCCCCTCCCGACGTCATCGTCAGTGACCTGGTCATGCCGACCATGGGGGGCCTCGACCTGCTGCGGGCCCTTCGGCAGCAGGGGCTGGAGATCACGACCATTTTGCTGACCGCGCAGGCGACCGTGGATACCGCGATCGAGGCCATCCGGCTGGGTGCGTACGACTACGTCTCCAAGCCGATCGATCCGCAGCGCCTGCACATCCTGCTCGATCAAGTGGTGGAACGCCTGGCGCGTCAGCAGGAGGTCGCCGTCCTGCGCCGGCAACTGCGTGATCACGGACGGTTCGGCACACTGATCGGGGCGAGTCGGCCCATGCGCGAGGTCTACCAGTTGCTCGAACAGGCGGCGCCGACCTCCGCATCCGTGCTGATCACCGGTGAATCCGGCACCGGCAAGGAACTGGCCGCCCAGACGATTCATCAGCTCAGCCCGCGCGCCGCCCGTCCGTTTGTCCCCATCAACTGCGCCGCGATTCCCGACGCACTGCTCGAGAGTGAGTTGTTCGGACACGAAAAAGGCGCGTTCACCGGCGCAGTCGCCCGCCGCCAGGGGTCCTTTGAACTCGCCGATCGCGGCACACTGTTCCTCGACGAAATTGCCGAGATGAATCCGGCCCTGCAGGCCAAACTCCTGCGCGTGGTGCAGGAACGTGTGGTGCGCCCTGTGGGTGGCGACCGTGACCGCCCCATCGACATCCGCATCGTGGCCGCGACCAACATCGAACCGATGGAGGCGGTGAAACAGAACAAGCTGCGCGAGGATCTGTACTACCGTCTGAATGTGTTTGCGGTGCATCTGCCACCGCTGCGCGACCGACTTGATGACCTGCCGCTGCTGGTCCACGCCTTCATCACCCAGTTCGCGAAGGAACAACAGAAGGCCGTCGTCGACGTGGACGAGGCGGCCATGGACGTGCTGCGGGCTCACTCATGGCCCGGCAACGTGCGTGAACTGCGCAACGTCATCGAACGGGCGACGATCGTCACGCGTGGACAGACAATCGGCGTCGCGGATCTTGCAGTGCTGCGCACGGCGCGTGAGGTTCAGGGTTCAGCGCTCACGGTTCAGGGTTCGGGGGTTCAGGGTGCTCAGGTTCAGGGGCCGACCTTGTTCGCGGGGCTCACCGTTGACGAGGCCGAGCGACAACTGATCCAGATCACGCTCACACATACGGGCGGCAACAAGACCAAAGCTGCGGCCA
>CAYZLT010000214.1:0-6167 GCA_964479175.1 uncultured Solibacteraceae bacterium
GACCTGTCTCCGCGTCCTTGAGCGTGGAGATCGCTTCCTCGAGCGAGCGCGTCATATCGAGCGATTGCATCACCTGTTGTACGCCCGCCGATCGAGTCTGCAGGACGCGAGAGGTGACGGCCGACATGACCACGACGGTAAGCAGCGCGACAATGAAGCCGATCAGTGTCTTTCGAGGCAACGACGAGGTCCATCGGCCACCGGGTGTGGAGGACAGGCGAGCATCGAAGAAGCGCTGGTCAGCAGGGCTTGGCTGGGGGGTTGTGTCGTTCATGGATGGGTAATTGGGGATGTCCCGTTCGCTGTTGAAAGTCAGCTTCGGCATTGCCTTGCGGCCCTTGACCCGACGAAAGCCTCTGACGGCGTCGAGGACGCCGCCCGCCGCTCAGCGTAGCACCATCTGCCCCCCGCGCCAGTGCTTGACGTTGCGTTTCATGTGGCGTGTGCGGCTGATGAGACTCTCGGCACCGCCGCTTCTCACATTGCAACAGTGACCGGGACATCCCCCTGATGTTGTGGTAAGGTCCGCAGTATTACAGCAAGGAGGTCGGCATGGCTGACGATCCGGTACTTCCGTTGTACGAACGCCTCGCGCACGCGCACCACTCGCTCGACGTCGAACTGCAACACCTGCACGCGTTACCCTACCTTCCACACGCACTGCACCTCAAAGAAGTCGCTCTCAAAAAACAAAAACTGGTACTGAAGGACCGCATGGCGGCCCTCCAGATGTCCAGTCAGGACGTGTCCGCGCACCGCTGAACGACTACACTTTGTCAGAGATGACCTCGTGCCCTTGAGGCGATTGCCGGGACTGGCCCGGCCGTCGCCTCCGGGCACCGGGAGGTCTGTGGAGTCCCATGCGTATTGATCGCGCGGCACTGCCGTTTGTGCTGCTGGCTTGTCTTCCGTCGGCGCTGTTGTTCTGGTTCGGATACCCGATCGCGGCAGCGGTGTGTCTGGTCATCCCGGTGGGCATCGGCCTGTTCTTCCGCGACCCCGATCGCACCGCCTCGCAGGATCCCACACTCGTGTTGTCGCCCGCCGATGGCCGCGTGATGTACACCGGTCCGGCTGACGTCACGGACCTGCCCACCGACCCCTCGGGTGGCTCTCACACCTGGCAGCAGGTCACAATTTTTCTCTCCGTGCTCGACGTGCACATCAACCGCAGCCCGGTCTCGGGCCGCGTCACACATGTGGCCTATCAGCCCGGCAGTTTTTTGCCGGCCTACAAACCCGAGTCGGCCCGGAACGAACGGTCCGAAATCTGGTTCGACCATGGCGGGACGCCCATCGTGGCGCGTCAGGTGGTCGGCATGCTGGCCCGACGGGTGGTGTGCCGCGTAACTCGGGGTGACGTGCTCGAGGCCGGCGACCGCATCGGCTTGATGAAGTTCGGCTCCCGCATGGATGTGTTTGTGCCGACCACGGCGACCATCACGGTGAAGCCCGGCGAGATGGTCCGCGCGGCCGACACGGTGCTGGCGCGCCTGCTGGTCTCGCCCGTGGGAGAATAGCCGGATGATAGCGACCGACAAAAAGGTCCGGCGGGGCATGTACCTGCTGCCCAGCCTCATCACGGTGGGCAACCTGTTCTGTGGATACGCCTGCGTGATGTACGCCATGCGCGGAGACCTGGTGACCGCGGCGCCATTTATCGGTGTGGCCGTCATCCTCGACCTGCTCGACGGCCGCATCGCGCGGATGACCGGCACCACGAGCGCCTTTGGCGTGGAGTTTGATTCCCTGGCCGATGTGATCTCGTTTGGCCTCGCGCCGGCCGTGCTCGCCTACGCCTGGGGATTGTCAGAGCTGGGACGATGGGGTTGGGCGGCAGGCTTTCTCTATGTGACGGCGGCGGCCATCCGCCTGGCGCGCTTCAACATCCAGACCGGCACCCAGACCGACAAGCGCTATTTCATCGGCATGCCCAGTCCTGCCGCTGCCGGCGTACCGGCCGCGACGATCTTCTTTTACCCCTGGCCGCTGGTCGGCAAGTTTCAGGCGATGGCGGCCATCGCGGTGATTGTGATTCCCGCGATCCTGATGGTCAGCACGATCAAGTTCCGCAGCTTCAAGACGATTAATTTGGGCTGGGACCGCGCCTACATCAAGCTGTTCGGCTTTGCTGCCTTGATCGTGTTTATCGCCACCGAACCGAGGATTGCGCTTGTCATCATTGCCTACACGTACCTCGCGTCCGGCTTCATAGGGCTGGCGATGACATACCTGCGACCCCGTCGTCTTCCGCCGCCTTCAGCCTGACACGGATCGTCGTGCCGCGACCGGGTTCACTGGTGGCGGTGATGGTGCCCTCACACGATTCGATGTTGCGCTTCGCGTTGGCGAGACCCAGGCCGGATCCTCCGGTCTTGGTCGAAAAATGCGGCTCGAAGGCGCGCGCGAGGGCGTCGGCGCTCATGCCGATGCCGACGTCCTGCACTTCAATGGTCACGTCAGGGGGCACTGCCGAGTGTGACGCCGTGGCGGCCAGTCGCAACCGGCCGCCATCGGGCATGGCCTGCAGGGCATTCTCCACCAGGTTGGTGAGCGCCCGCGCCAGGAGTGTGCGGTCGGCACGGGCGGGCGGAACGCCCGGAGGCACGTCAATCACAATCTGCGTGTGTGCCGCCAGTCCGGCCCGGTAGGGCCGCACCACGTCGTGCAGCAGATCGGCAACAGGGACAGCCACAAACGTGGGTGCCGGATTGGCGGCGAAGTTGGAAAACTCACTCGCGATCTGCCGCAGCAGCCGGACCTGATTCAGCACCGTGTTGATGCATTGATCGAACACGGTCCCCAGCGGCCTGTGTTGATCCTCGTGCACGCGCTGCAGATGTTCCGCCGCGAGTTGAATCGGCGTCAGCGGATTCTTGATGTCATGCGCAACCTGGCGCGACATGTCGGCCCACGCCTTCAGTTCGTGCGCACGGCCCAGTTCAGCGCGTTGAGCACGCAGCGTGGCCGCCATGCTGTTGAAGTCGGTGACCAGTCGTCGCAACTCATCGGCGGTGTCGGCGACGATGCGCACGTCGAGACGGCCGGAGGCGATCTGGCGAGTCGCGCGGGTCAGGCGGGCCACGGGATCCGCCACGCGTTGCGCCACCCAGGCGCCGAGCCCGGCGGCGAGCAACATGACGCAGACCGCGCCAAACAACACGCCGCGATTCAGATCGGAAATCTCGCGTTCGATCTCCTGCTGCCGAGGAGCGAGGGGCACCGAGAGCACGGCCTGCCGGCCCAGGCCAGGCACCGGAGAGGCCGCGACCAGATACGTCAACGGCCCGGCGCGTTGTTCCTCGACAAACGTGGGGACACGATCAAGGGCGACGGCGCGATACGCCCAGGCAGGTGTGCGTTCGGGCAGCACCCCGGAGTCGAAGAGATCGCGCTGGCTGGTGGCGCGAAGTCTGGCGCCGTCGTAGACGTTCACGTCCTGATTGATGACGCGCCCAATCCACACCATCACATCATCGGTCACCGGCACCTGCTGAAACGCGATGGTGTCTTCAAGCACGCGGCGGGCGACGGTGACCGCGTTGACGGCTTCCGTCTCGACGTCTGACCGCAGTTGCTCACCCATGTACGCGCTGAATGTCAGCGCGAGGACCAACACGGGAATGATCGCGGTCAACACGAAGAAGAGGAAGAGCTTGCGATAAAAACTTGTCCGCACTTCCTGGACCAGCATCCGCAGCGGCGCCCTCGGGTGGCGTGTCAGTGGCGCGGCGAGTGTGGTGCCCGCAAGCAGGACCAGGAACACCAGCGCGGCCAGTGCGACAGTCTCCGACAGGCGGGTGAGATGTTCAAACATCGTCGGCACCGGATACGCCAGGGCATAGATGCCGGACCGGTCGTTGAGAAAATACACGCGAGAGGTTCCGGACTCGTTGGTGCGCGTGGCCCAGTAGGGCGCACGCGAGCGCTCAAGACGGGTGAGCAGCTCGAGGTCGATCGGCCAGGCGGTGGAGCCCGACACAAACAACGGGAGGCGGCTCCAACCGTAGACGACGACCTGGATGCCGCGGGGACCGACGCCGGTCCGGAAGTCACCAGCCCGCAGCAGTTCGTCGTAGGGATTGCGCGCCGACAAATAGGGCAGTGACCGGTAGTCGAAGATCACGTGCAGGACAATCGCGCCCCGCACCGTGCCATTGGCATCACACACCCCACGTTCCGCGTGGAGCATGCGCAGTTCGTCAGCCCCGAACGTGCCCACCTCTCCGTACACCTCCCAGTTGCAGCGGATGTCGCCGGAGGACTGATCGATACCGAGCTCCTGGACGTTGAGCGCGAACCGACTGGTCAGTGTGCCATCGGGCCCGTACAACTCGACGGAGGACGTCAGTCGGCCCCGCGAGAGTCCGGTTTGTGTCCACACCTGAAAGGCCGCATCGGTCGTGACAGCCACGTCGCCCGGGGCGCGTGTGACCAACGCGGCGAGCCCGGGGAGCTGATCAATTTCGGCCGTGGCGCGCGTCAGCTCGGCACGCAGGTGTTCCGGGTAACCGACCGTGGCGGGGCCGTGCACGGTCTCGATGACCGACTCGGTCGCACGCTGCGCGGAGACCGACACGATCGGATCGATCACCAGTGCGGGCAGCACCGTGGCGCCAAACAGCATCAGCAGGCGCGTCGACTGTGAGGCGCGCCGATATCGACGCCGAAGGGGCGCCGCACCGACGCCGGCGATGGCCGATGCAAAGGCCGCGCCCAGTGCGATCGGCGCGACCGTGGCCAGCGCCGGCAGCCACACACTGGCCAAGCCAAGCGCCGCGGCCGGCAGGGTGGCCAGCGCAATCGCGATCGCAGTGGGGCCCACGTCATGCCAGTGGATCCGCCACCGCTCGAGAAGACGCGCGTGAATGGCCGTCACACTCCACATCGCGGCCAGCGCCAGCGACAGACGGATTAAGTGAGAGATCAGCAGCGCCGCGTTGAGCGGAAAGAGGGGAGACGCCAGCCGGTCCAGCCCGGCACTTTGCAGCTGGCGTTCGATGGCCAGGCCCGTGGCCGCGAGGATGATCGTGCCGACCAGTCCGCCCGCGAGCAACTCCGCCACCGCACGCACCGGGGCCTCACGAAACGTCCGTCGCGAGGCCCCGCGCCACCACAACGAGACGGGCAGCGCGATCGCCACGCCCATCGCGGTGATCCCGAAAATCAGATAGTCGAGGGTGGCCGGAAGCGCCGCAATCGTTGCGAGGCCCCGCAGGCCCACGCCGCCCAACAGGATCGTGAGCGCCAGCAGGGTGGACAGCGCCACGAATCGGCGCGCCTCCTGCTGATGTCGCCGGTGGAGCAGCCACCGGCTGGCGGCAGCCACGAGCAGCAGGAGCAGCGGCAGGCACGCCAGACCCACAACACGCCCGCGAAACACCGCGCGGGCCGCCTCGATGGTCTCAGGAGCATACGTGACCTCCACCAGTGGCCGGCCGTCCGGCGTGAAGATCAGCACGCGCCCAATGGTGTCCTCCGGAATGAGGGCCATTCCGGCCGGCGCCACCAGGACATCCCCCATCGAGGTCGGCAGGACGTAGCCACTGGGCGCCCGCGAGCCTCGTTGCCCGGCGGTCAGGATGCGTTCCGCCGTGACCACCCCAAGCGCACGGCCATCGATCCAGACCGGCGTGAACGCCACCAACCGCAGACCCAGTGCACTTGGAAGGACGACGGTGATGGGGGCTTTGGCGTTGGCCGGCAGGCTCGACCCCACGTTCACATCCTCGGCGGCGCCATCACTCCACGCGAGCAGTCGGTACCCGCCCGTGCCGTCAGGCACGTACACGGTGATCGCGTGCGGCGGCGCGCTGGGCAGCCGTGAGTCCTCGAGTCGGGCAAAGAGCTGAGGCAGCACATCCCGATCGGTGGTGGCCCGGTCGATCAATGCCCCGTCGCGCGCAATGGCGTCGGTGGTGGCCCGCAATCGCGCGGCGACGTCGTCGAGGCGATGCTGAATTTCCGCCTGAAGACGCGCGCGGGTCGCGAGGGCGTCGCCCCCAAATCGCGCACGCTCCCACGCCGCGCCACCGAGGGCGGTCAGGATTGCGGCTGCAAGAGCCGCCACGGCAAGGCGTGCAAAGGAAGAATGCACCGGTTTACCGGAGCAGGCGTGGCATCTGTCGGCAGAATATCAAAAGAACGGTGCGTTATACTCGCCCGGA
>CAYZLT010000215.1:0-6156 GCA_964479175.1 uncultured Solibacteraceae bacterium
CACCGCGCGCCCGTCGGCGGCCTTCTGGGTGACAAAGGCGGCGCCGGGATCCACGAACTGCGCGAGATCAAAAGGCACCCCTCGAAAGTCTCGCAGGCTGCAGACCAGATCGACGGGGTTGAAGTGCGTGGCCGCGTGGAAGATATGCGCCTGTGACGCATCGTCGAGATCCACCTGCGCCAGTTCCACAATCTGCAGGCTCTCACGACCATCGGCGTCGTACACCCAGAAGGGCGCGCCGCCCGGTTCACCCTCGTTCCGAACGACGCCGCAGACGCGCAGTGGTCGATTGAGTGCGGCGGTAATCTGATCCGGGCCTGCGTCAGGTGGAACGCTGCGGGCGAATCTCGTATTGGCGAAGTCGCGCGCCGCCTCGAGCGCGGCCGGTGTGGGTGATGCTGCGGTGATCGCGTGCAGGTGTGAAAACACGTCCACCTGCAGACGTGCGAGGTATCCGATCAGCAGGTGCTTCCACCGCACCACTTCATCGTGATGTTCACTTGGCAGAATGTTGTCGATGTTCTTCACGACGACCAGGTCGCCGCCACACTCCTGGAGGTTCCCAAGGAGCGCACCGTGACCGGAGGGCCGCAGCAGCAGCGAACCGTCGGTCGCGCGAGACGGTGTACCGTCTGCGTCGAGCGCCAGTGTGTCGGTCGACGGCGACTGCACCGAGAACTGCACGGAGAGGCGGGCATGACGCTGAACGGATTCCACTTCCACCAGAGGACGGACCTCCCGCAGGGCGGCCTCGAATGCCGCCCGGGCGTCGCCAGGCACCGTAAAGTGCAGGCGGGTCACGCCGTGCGCATCACGGGTGTAGCGCGCCCCTTCGTGGAGCTGCTCTTCAAACGCGGTTCGGACACGGTCGCCGCGATGGAACGGCACCAGGGCTTTGGGCAGGGCAGCCAGTCCCATGTCCACGAGCAGTGTTCGCAGAATCATGCGCTCCTCGGATTCGCTCGTGGGGGCACCGGCCACGCCGGCCCGTTGGCGAAGTTGATCGGCAAATGGCAAGTCGTCGAGCTGCTCAAAAAACTCGGCGGCCGCTGGTGAATGTGATGGAAGGCCTGGTGTCTGCAGCGCATCGTGGAGCGGCTTGAACATCCGGGTGGCGGCGCCGGAGGCCGGCACAAACTTCAACACACGACCCGCGTCGGCGGCTGCGACCCCCTCCGCAATGAGGGCGTCCGGCGTTTGCGGGGTCCAGGACGTGAACGGTTCAATGCCGTCGCCAATCGTCGCGGGCCGGACGAGCAGAATTGGGGGCGGTGGATTGCTCAGCTGCGCCAACTGAGCGGCCGCGGCCTCAGGCGAAATGCCGACGGCCGTCAGTTGAGCGATGTCGGCGGGCGTGAACTCGTGCATCGTCCACGAATTGTACTTCCCGCGATTCTCCCGACGAGAACGTTACTTGCGAACCGAATGCGTGGCGAGCATTTCCGGAAATGCGAGCACGCCGGCCAGCGCTTTGGCCTTGGCATCCTTCAGGACTGCCTTGGCCGTCATTCCGGGGCCGTAGGCGTTCCGCATCTCGTCGTTGTTCGACTCGATGACGGTGCCGTTGAGCGCCACACCGGCAAACAGCCCCTTCGAACGTGAGTACGACAAAATCTGCGCATTCAGCTTCCCGTCCGTTGCGACTCCGGCGTGACGGCCGACGGGCCCCGCCGCCACTGAGGCGCCCGCGCCCAGGGTCACCTTGCTGGACAGGAGGCTGTTCATCCCCTCGTCGTTCATGAAGAGCATCACCATATCGGTGACCTCGACACCGATCTGCCAGCCGAAGCTTCCGCCCCCCAAGGTGAAGTACGCGGGCGCGCTCCACCCCTGCGGTGTACGACAGCTCGCCACGCCACGGCCTCCGCGGCCACCGATCCCGAATGCCGCCTGGACGACCTCGGGAAACACGGCGACACATTCCGCGTCGTCAAGAATCTCCTTCGGTATGGCCTGGTCGGGCGCGCTCATGATTTCGTGAAACACTTTCGCCGCCTTCTGCGATTGCGCCACTTCGTCCTGCATATTGCGAGTGGTTTCCTGCGCTGAGGTCCCCGTCGCCCCGAAGGTGACGATGACGACAACGACGAACGACGCCAGTGTGGTGAACATGGATCTCATCGCTGTGACTCCTATCGCTGCGCCAGCTCAAGCGCCGCTTCCGCCACTCTAGTCGTCCGCCAGTGGGGCGTCCGTACCGAAATGCACACGGTGACGAGGCGAACCGCGCACCACCGTTGTCAGTCGACGACGAAGCTGTAGATCTTCCACCGCCCGCCGCTTTCGATCATCGACCCGAACAGGTGCACGTCGCGGACCCCCGCGTCATCGCGGATGTCCAGTCTCGTTTTGGGGTGAATGGTAAACGCCCCGTAGGTGGTCGGTGGGCCCTCGAAACTCGCGGCGACGAGTGCGTACCGTCGCCCGCCGTGTTCGCCGAGAGTCTGCGACAGGAAGTTGGTGTTTCTCTGCGCCTGGTCCGCCCACGCACGATCGGCGGGCATGCCGACGTCAGGACGGCTTGCGGGCAGTTGCGGCCAGATGTGTTTGAGGAATTCGGTCTCCGTGACCACCTGCGCCGCAAGGGTGTCCCGGTCGCGGTTGGCCAGCGCCTGCAGGAACGCCGTGACCGCGGCGTCCTTGGATTCGTAGATCGGCGTCAGCGGAATGGGCTCGGTCCCACGGGTGCAGGCCGAGACGGTGACCAGCAACAGCAGCACGAAAAAACCCGGGATGGCCTGGTGGCCACCCCGGGTGAGTCGTTCGATCATGACGCTTATTATCGTCCGTAGAAGGTCCAGCCGCGCGTCCAATCGGTGGCCACATCAGGACCAAGTGCCCCGATGAAATTGGCCGTCTCGAAGAACCCGTCGTTTGGCGGAACGGCCGGAGTGCGGGTGAGCGCGGGCGAACCGGCCAACGGACGCCAGTCCGGCGCGGTTCGGTTGAACGCGGCCACGAGCATCGGGTCTGCCTCCGTCACGGTAGTCCCTGCGTGCGTGCGCATCGGGACCGTGGTCGCATTGGTGGCCCAGTTCACGGAGGCATTGGTGCCGGCTGGTCCACGGCCGTTCTGCCAGAGAATGCCGTGGGTGACCGAGAAGATGCCACTGGCGATTCCAGGCGTCGTGGACGCGTCACGGATGTCGATCCCCTGCTGCTTGAACCCGGTCACGATCCAGTTCCTGATGATGCCGGCGGTGCCGACGCGCAGGCGCATGCCGTTGGTGCTTTCCGGACCAAATTCCGACGTGGGGTCGCCGACCAACGTCACGTTGTAGAGCGTCGGCGCCGACCGCGGCAGCAGGTTGTGGTTGTTGCCGTTGTTGTCGGCCTCAATACCCTGGTCGGTGTCGTCGGCCCTCTGCTGCACCACCGCAAACTGAACACGGCCGTTCCAGCCAAATGTCCAGTCGATGCTGTCGTCGCCGATGTTGGTGAGCACCACACGTTTGATGTCGACCGACCCGCCGAACATCTCGATCCCGTCGTCTTTGTTCCAGGACACCTGGATGTTTTCGACGATGGTGCCGCGGCCGACGCCCTGGAACGCGATGCCGTTCAGCTCGTTGTCGGGGCTGAACTCGATACCGGCGAACTCGACACGTACGTAGCGCAGAATGCCTGAGTTGTCGTTCGGATCGGTGCCGCCGTAGATCCCGGTCTGGCCTTCGCCGATGCCAAGTCCGCCGGGAAGGTTGAGGGGGGCGCGACCGTTGATGATGAGGCCGCCCCAGTCGCCGCGGAACCGCGAGCCGACTGGCTGATCGGAGGTCATCACGATCGGCGCGGCCGCCGTGCCGTTCGCCAGGATGCGCGCGCCGCGTTCGATCACCAGGGCCGCGCGGGTCGCGGTTTCTCCGATGACCCGTGTGCCGGCCTGAATGGTCAGCGTGGCGGACGAGGTGCCATCGCCCGCGCCGATGAACACCGCGCCGCGCAGGACCCAATACGTGTCGTTGGTCAACGAGACGTTGGAGGTGAACCGGCCGCGGACGACGCGGACCGGCTTGTCGATACCCGGCACGGTCACCGGGTTGCCAATGTGACCGGCACTCTGCGTGTGCACCGGCTGGGGAGCGACGGTGGCCGCCACCACGGCGGCCCCGATCACTACCAGAATTCTGAGTATGTTCGTCATTTTCTTCATCGTGAATATCTCCTGCACGTCGTTTGCGTTAAAAAGCCGAGAAGCCGATTTGGAACGCATAGGTGCGGCCCAGCTTGTACTCACGGTGGGTCTGTGGCCCCTGGAGGAAGCGCACGGCGGTGTCGGTCAGGTTCTCCGCCGAGAAGCGCATGTTGAACTTTCCGATCCGGCGCGACACAGCGAGGTCGACCGTCTGGCGGCCTTCTTCGAAGATGTCGGGCAGTCCCAGTGATCCGACTTCCGCAATACGTTCGCTGAAGCTGTTGAGCAGCAGCCGTGCGGTGAAGAGCGGCAGCCGGGCTTCGACCATCCCGTTGAGGATGTGTTTGGAGGTGCCCGACAGCGCACGCTCGAGCGAGGTCAACACGTTGGTCTGCGACGCGGCGAGCTCAATCTTCGAATCGACAAACGTGTAGTTGGCTCCAATCAGGAGCATGTCGGTCAGGCGCTTGCGCGCTTCAAGCTCGACGCCGAAGTTGCGGGCCGACTTCGCGTTGGTGAACGACGTGCGCAGCTGGGCCGTCGGCTCGACGAACCGTTCGATCGGACTGTCGAAGCGCTTGAAGAACACGCCGGCCGAGACGACCTCTTCGGCATCACCGAACCACTCGTAACGCGCGTCATAGTTCTGGATGAGCGACCGTTCGAGGTCCGGGTTGCCGATGACCGCACGGCCACCGACGATGTCGGTGAACTCGAAGGGGGCCAGTTCACGGAACTCCGGGCGGTTGACCGTCTGGCTGAAGCTCAGCCGGAGGTTCTGGTTCTGACGCGTCGCGTATACCAGATTCAGTGCCGGGAAGAAGTCTGTGGACTCGATGTCGCCGGTGATGACGTCCTGGCTGCCGAAGACGTCCGCACCAAAGAGGTCAAAGGTGTTGACCGTCTGTTTGTAGTGTTCGACGCGCGCGCCGCCGACCAGCCGGAGCCTCGCGCTGAGCGACAGGTCGAGCATCGCGTAACCCGCGAGCACGGTCTGTTCGGCGTCGTAGGAGTCGGTCGTGCGCGTCTCTTCGCGCAGTTCATACCGCGTGCCGATGTTGGCCGGGCTGAAAATGTCCTCGGGGGACTGCGTCAGATCAAAACGGACGACGTTGAGGGGAATGAAGCGGAAGCGGCGCGAGTCAAAGTCGCGTTCACGCTGGCTGTAGCTTGTGCCGAGCTTGAGCATCGCCGGCAGGCCCTGTCGACCCGCAAACACCGTGCTCCAGTTGCCGGCAACTTCGGTCGCGTTCTCCTCAAGGGCGTTGAACATGCGGAGGCCGCTCTGCGATTCGTCGGCGAGGAACCAGGACGTGCCGATCTGCTGATACAGGGTCTCGCGGATGTCCGGTTCGTTGCGCTGCGACCGCGACACGGTCGCGCGCCAGTCAACGCGGCTGTTGGACACTGACGGGAAGAAGTGTTCACCGGTCACCTGTCCACTGCGAAGTTCCTCTTCGAGCCAGAGCAGACGGGAGTTGCGCAGATTGCGGGCCGCGTCGTCGTTGAAGCCTTCGAACGTGCGGGTGTCGCGCTTGCCGCGGTTGGTGGAGAATCCCTGGAAGGCCAGGCGGTGATTGGCTGACACCTGATAGCCGAGGTTCATCAGGCCCGACAACGCACCCGTCGTCGACCCGGCGCGGTAGTCATAAGTGGAGAACGGGGTCAGCACGCCGCCGTCGGTTGAGTAGTAGACCTGTGCTTCTTCCCGGTAGTCCGAGGAGTAGGACTGATTCAGGCTGGCCGACACGCCGAGTTTGCCCCAGCGGTTGCCAAACGCCATGCTGAAACCCTGATTGGCGCGGCCGTCAACGGATTCGGGCGTCCAGCTGTTGGGCAACGATTCCGCGTAACGCTTGAGGTCGGACGGCAGTTCGCCGACTTCGGGTGTGTAGATGCCGCCGCGGACCAGACGCGTCGCCGGGAATAGAGACGGGAGCGCCCGATTGCTGTTCTTGAGTCCGAGATAGTCGCGGTCGCCCGACTGGTGGTCGAGCACCGTCTGGCCCCACACGAGACTGTTG
>CAYZLT010000216.1:0-6152 GCA_964479175.1 uncultured Solibacteraceae bacterium
TTGTCGAGCGGCTGATCACGATCGCCAAGCGCAGCCTCACGGCTGAAGAAGGATCGATCAAACACGTCAACGCCCGCCGCCAGGTCGCCATCGACATCGTCGACAAGGCCGTGGTCAAGACGTTGTTTGCCGACATTGCGCCGCGCTACGTCGATCGCAAGGGCGGCTACACCCGCCTGCTGCGTGTGGGCTACCGGCGCGGCGACAGCGCGGAGAAAGCGGAAGTTGAACTGCTCGGCAGCGAGTTTGATCCGAACGCCAAGGCCAAGGAGACCGCGGAGGGTGAGACGGCAGAAGCCGCCAAGCCGAAGAAGACCGTGGGCGGCCGTATCCGCCAGGCGCTCGGTGGTGGTGGCCGCAAGGCCGAGACCGCGACGAAGCCGAAAGTCGACAAGACCGCCAAGGGTGGCAAACGTGTCACCACGCCGCGTAAAGCGGGCGGCTCGTAACCACTGGAGTCCAGAGGTCCTGGAGTCCAGGAGTTCGGGAACTTGAGGGCCCGGCGGCATTGGTCGCCGGGCCCTTCCTTTTTCGAGGCCCCCCGGACCCTTGCCCCCGGACCTAAAATAGCCAAATGTCGTTGCCCCCCGTGTCTGAATTTGTGGCCGCGCGTGCGCGAATGGTCCCCCACGTCAAACACACGCCGCTGCTGACCTCGCGCGTGCTCTCGGAAGCCACCGGCTTTGATGTGCGCCTGAAGGCGGAATTGTTTCAGCGCACGGGGTCGTACAAAATTCGCGGCCCCCTCAACAAATTCACGTTTTTGACCGACGAGGAAAAACGTCGCGGAGTGATTTGTTCTTCTGCCGGCAATCACGCGCAGGGTGTGGCCCTCGCCGCGAAGATTCACGGCATTCGCGCGGTGGTGGCCATGGCGGAGAATGCGACGCCGTCCAAGATCGCAGCCACGCGCGGCTATGGCGCCGAGGTGGTGCTGCACGGCACCATCTGGGATGAGGCCAACGAAAAGGCCAAACAACTCGTCGCTGAGCAGGGGCTCACCTACATTCATCCGTTTGACGATGACCAGTTGATCATGGGGCAGGGCACCGTCGGTCTGGAGATCGTGCAGGATTGGCCCGACGTCGATGTGATTGTTGTGCCCATTGGTGGGGGCGGGCTGATCTCCGGTGTGGTGCAGGCGGCCAAGGCGCACAATCCGAAGATCAAAGTGATTGGCGTCGAATCCTCAGGCGCGCCTGGCATGCAGCGCAGTGTGGCGGAGGGGCACCTCGTCACACTCGATCGCGTCGATTGCATCATCGACGGCCTGCGTGTGAAACGTGTGGGCACGCGCAACTTCGAGATCGTGCGTCAGTATGTCGACGAGATCGTGTCGCTCCCTGATGCGCAGATCTTCGAGGCCGTGTGGTGGGTGATGCACTACACAAAGCTCGTCCCCGAAGGCGCCGCCGCAGCGCCCGTGGCCGCGCTGCTGCGGGGACTTGTGAAGGTGCCGCCGAATTCCAGAGTCGTGTGCATCCTCTCTGGTGGAAACATCAACCTCGACCAGCTCAAAGGACTGCGCTGGAATTGACGCCCCTTGGCGATTGATGTACCACCGGGCAGGTCACGCGCGGGCGACGATGGTAGAGTGGCGTCCGGAGGCCCCAGCTATGGCAGAGATGCGACCGCCCGGCGTTGACGCGGAGAAGCGGCCACGCCAACCCATTGACCGCCACCTCGACGACATCACGGCGGCGTTTGCCGATCATCGCGACTTCACAGTCTTCTGCTTCGACAAACTCCGCACAGAAATGGTCGAGCGGTTCGACGCTGTCGACCAACGGTTCGACGCTGTCGACCAACGGTTCGACGCTGTCGACCAGCGGTTCGACGCTATCGACCAGCGGTTCGACCGCGTTGACCAACGCCTCAGCGGCGTGGACCAGCGGCTGTCCAGGCACGAACAACTGCTGATTGAGGTGCTGCATGAGGTGAAGGCGCTCCGCAAGTGATACCGTTCACGGATGCGGCATGACCTGAACGAAGCGTGGCGATTCCTGCGGGCCAACCGCGGGTTTGCGGCCGTGGTGATTCTGACGCTCGGCCTCGCGATCGGCGTGAACTCGACCATCTTCAGCGTATTAAACGGGGTCCTGCTCAGGCCCCTGGATTACGCGGAGCCAGATCGACTCGTGGTGGCGTGGGAGAGCAATCAGGCGCTCGGCCAGGATCGCGCGCAGGTCTCGTCGGCCACCTACCTCGACTGGCGGAATCAGACGTCCACCTTTGAGAGTCTGGCGATCTGGCGCTTCAAGGGGTTCACGCTCCGCACCGAGAGTGAGGCCGAGCGGTTGACCACCGTCGATGTGTCACCACTGCTGTTCACCGTGCTGGGCATCGCGCCGGAACACGGGCGGGTGTTTACCCCGGAAGAAGAGCAACCCGGAGCGCCCAAGACCGTGGTCCTGAGTTATGCGGCCTGGTCGAGGCGGTTTGGTCTGGACCCGGCGGTGCTGGGTCGCACGCTGATCCTCGATGACGCGAGTTACGAGATCGTCGGCGTGATGCCGAAGACGTTTCAGTTCCCGGCCGGCAACACCGAAGTGGAACTGTGGGCACCGCTCACCGTGAACCCGTCCGCGCTGGCGTCGCGACCCCATCGTACCTACAACAGCATCGGGCGACTCAAGCCCGGTGCGTCCATCGAGCAGGCGCAGGCCGATCTCGATCGAATTGCCGTGACGATTGCGCGCGATCATCCGGACTCCAATGCCGGATGGGGAGTCGCGCTGGTTCCCGCGCACGAACAGGTGGTGGGCGACATCGGCAGCACCCTGTGGGTGTTGTTTGGCGCGGTGGTGCTGGTGCTGGTGATTGCCTGCGTCAACATCGCGAACCTGCTGCTGGCCCGCGCGTCGAGCACCGCCAAAGAGTTTGCGGTGCGCGCCGCTATTGGCGCGAGTCAGTGGGCGCTCCTGCGTCGGTCCCTCGTGGAGAGTGGCTCACTGGCGGGGCTGGGCGGACTGACAGGATTGCTCCTTGCGTGGTGGGGCATTGCCGCCTTGCGCCCGCTCATTCCGGCCAACGTCCCGCGTGCCGACAACATCGGCCTCGACCTCTCCGTGCTGGCCTTCACGGCCGTGACCTCCATCGTTGCCGCGCTGCTGTTTGGACTCTTTCCGGCGTGGCGTGCGATGCGTCCCCGGCTGATCGATGCGTTCCAGGATTCATCACGCAGCGCATCGTCAAGCCTCACGGCACGCCGATTGTCCAACGTGATGGTGGTCGCGGAGGTCGCGCTCGCGTTGATGCTGCTGGTCGGCGCAGGGCTGCTGATTCGCAGCTTTGTGGAGCTGACCTCGGTGGATCCCGGGTATCGCACATCGGGTATTGTGGCGGCCCACGTGGTGTTGCCGGCCTCCCGCTATGCACCGTCGGCAAGCAAGAAACAGTTTTTTGACGAGCTGGTCACCCGCGTGAAGACGCTCCCTGGCGTCGAGCGGGCTTCCGCGGTCTCGGCGCTGCCGATGAGCCCGCTGGGTGTCCAGTTCGAGCTGCCTTTCACGATCGACGGGCTCGCAGAAGCGTCGCCCTCCCAACGGCCACGCGCGCGATACCGCGCCGTCATGTCTGACTACTTCCAGACGATGGGGATTCGGCTGGTGGATGGCCGGGTGTTTGACGATTTTGACGGACGCGAGAATGGCGCGAAGGTCGCGATTGTCAACGAGTTGGTGGTACGACGGTATTTCGCCGGCAAGAGCCCGCTCAATCAACTGGTCAGGATTCCGATGGCCGGCGACCTTCATATCGTCGGTGTCGTCGCCGACATCAAACATGACGGGCTGGCCTCGTCTGCAGAGCCGGAAGTGTTTGTGCCGTATTTCCAGTTCGCGTTGAGTGAAATGCAGGTCGTGGTGGCCACCATGCAGCCGGCCACGACGATCGCGACGGCGATCCGCAACGAGATGGCGCGTCTCGACCCCCAACTCCCGATTGCGAAGGTGACGACCATTGAAGAGCGTGTATCGGCGTCCGTGGCGCAGCCGAGATTCAACATGACGTTGCTGGCGAGTCTGGCCTTGTGCGCGGCGCTACTGGCGGCCCTTGGCGTGTATGGCGTGGTCACCTACGCTGTGGCCCGCCGCACGACCGAGATCGGCATCCGCATGGCCCTGGGCGCGGATGCCAGCGGCACGTTCCGCATGGTGGTGGTCGGCGCGGCCAAGGTGGTGTTGGTGGGCGTTGTGTTTGGCCTTGCGGGCGCGGCGTTGATGGGCAAGTCGATCGAGAGCCTGCTCTTCGGTGTCCCCGCCTTGGACGTGACCACCTACGTGGTGGCCGGCGTCAGCACGGTCGTGGTGGGCCTGATCGCCGCCATGGTGCCTGCACTGCGCGCGACCCGGATCGACCCCGTCACGGCTCTGCGCCAGGATTAGAGCGTCTGACTTGCGTGGAGCCGCCGGGGGATGTTTGTCGTAGGGCGTCGGCTTTAGCCGCGCCTGAGCGGCGGGCCTGAAGGCCACGCCCTACTGAAGGCTATCCGAGAGGAGGCCGGCTGAGATGGCGTACGAGTGCGCGCAGTTGTAATCGATGAGCGCGTCGTAATTGCGATACACGAGGAAGTGGCGAGTGAGGCCGCGTACGAGTGAGGCCTCCATGTCCGCGCGAGGCAGGCGGGTGCCGTTGGCCTGGACCACACCCAAGCGCGTCCAGTCGGCCAGAGGGCGGCTCTCGGTCATTTCGCGCACCGCACGGCAGCCCGTCCGCCGCATCGGCACGGCATCTTCCACGCGTGCCATCACGGCCTTGGTGATCCTGACCTCGCGACCCCACCGTTCACCGCCGACCCATCCGGCGTTTTTCAGGTAGTTGGCGATGGACGCAAACACATCGGTCTCAGACGTCCAGATGTTCGCCTTGCCGTCGCCGTCAAAATCGACCGCGTGTCTGAGATAACTCGACGGCATGAACTGCGGCTGGCCCATCGCGCCCGCCCAGGAGCCCTTGAGCTCCTCAAGCGGGATGTGTCCCTGGTCGATGATTGTCAGCGCGTGAAACAGCTCGTTGCGGAAGAGTGTTGACCGTCGCGGGTCGTAGGCGAGTGTGGCGAGTGACGTGATCGTGGGGCGCACGCCGGTGAACCGTCCGAAGTTGGACTCCAGGCCCCAGATCGCGACAACGACACTCTTGGAGACACCAAATGTGTCTTCAACCCGAGAGAGCACGCGAGCGTGTTTAGTCGCGTTGGTCTGAGCCGAACGTCGCACCTGGCTCGACACGCGCTGGGCCACATACCGGTCGAGACTTTGGACCTGCTCTGGCTGCGCACGGTCTCGGGCCACGACGACGGCTTCGGGTTCCTTCACCTCGGCCAGCGCGCGGCTGACCGTGGCCGGGCTGATGCCGCGCGTCAGCGCCTCAGCGCGCACGCCTTCAAGCCACGTCGCAAAGTCCGGCTGGTCCTGTGTGGCAGGCGACTGTCCCGCGAGCACGGCTGTCGCCGCCACGACGATGGAGAGCACCAGTCTGAGCGTCATGGTCTCCACTGTACCAAACAAGCGGGGCCGGCTTCACGCGGCTGGCCCGCGTGGGTCGCAGCGCCGTCCACTCCACGAATTACCCCTCGTCGTCGTGCGGAACGCCCTGTCGCTCAGCCTGGGACGCGGCAATGATCTTCGCGTGCAGGTGGGTAGGAACGTCCGCGTAGTGTGAGAACTCCATATGGTAGCCGCCTCGTCCTCCCGTCGTCGAGGTCAACGTCTGTTCGTACGTCAACATTTCCGCCATGGGGACCTGAGCACGAATGACCGTATTCGTACCACGGGCGTCCATCCCGGCAATGTGCCCCCGGCGGCCGTTGAGGTCGCCCATCAGATCACCGGCGAAGTCGGACGGGGCAAAGATCTCGACCGTCATCACCGGTTCGAGCAGGGTCGGCTTCGCGCGCGCCATCGCATCTCTGAAGGCCAGACGACCGGCCATCTTGAACGACAGTTCGTTGGAATCGACATCGTGGTACGACCCGTCAAAGACCGTCACCTTGAGGTCGACCATGGGATACCCGGCGAGGAATCCGCGGGTGCAGGCGTCCCTGATCCCCTTTTCAACGGCCGGGACATATTGCCTGGGGATGGACCCGCCGAAGATGTCGTCTTCAAATTCCACGCCTGATCCACGGGACAGGGGCGTGACGCGAATTTTGC
>CAYZLT010000217.1:0-6131 GCA_964479175.1 uncultured Solibacteraceae bacterium
GGGTCGGAGCGAGGGGGGGCTGATGCGATGGATTCTCGTGTCTGCGGCCGCCGTTCTGCTGGCCTACCTTGCCGCCGGCAGCCTGCTTCGTCTGCTGTGGATCGATGAGGTGCTGGCAGGAGAGCTGAAGCGCACGGTTCGCCTCTCGGCGGGTGTGGCGCTGATGGTGGGCGCGGCGATCTGGTGGTCCCGGGTGCGCGTGAGCGCGTGGCTGGGCCGCTGGCGATTGCCGGCGGCGGCCGCGATCGTGATGGTGGTGGTCACCATCGGTACCGACCTCACTCTGTATGCCCAGTGGGCGCGGTCGCGCACCTTCCTCAACTACGAGGCCTCGCGGCTGATTGGCACACTGCTGCCGCCGGGCACCCTGGTTCACGGCAAACTTGCCACCGGGCTGTCGCTGGAAAACCAGATCGCGCCGATCTTTGTCGGGCAGGGGTTTGGCAACTACGCGGACCGTCTCGTGAGAGACGATGCCCGCTATATACTCACCTATACGTTGCCGGAGTCCGGGTACGAGGGTGAAGTCATCCTTGACGTGCTCCGGCAGTATCCCCAGCGACGTGTGGTCATGGAGTTTGACGTCCAGGAAACCCCTGGCCCCGACCGCGCGGCGCTCATCATGAAGTTTCCCGACGGACCCGAGCCACGTGCGCGAGATAAATGACGCCCTGATCAAGTCGCACGCAGACCGCCGGTTCCGATCGGAGTACGACTACGCCCTGTTCGAGTACTACCGGTCCGCCAAAGTCCTCGCCTTCCTCGACCGCGCCGGCGTGCCCGTGCACGGTCGCGTCCTGGACGCCGGGTGCGGCGGCGGCGGCATGCCGCTCTCGCTCGCCGAGCACGCGTCATTTGTGGTGGGCATCGATCCCGTCAACCGGTTCGGCGATGCCGGCGTAAAGCTCGCCGCCGAGCGCCACCTCCCCCACCTGCACTTCCTCCAGGCCGACGGCATGTATCTGCCGTTTGCCGGGAAGTCCTTTGACCTCGTGTTGTCGCACGCCGTGATCGAACACGTCCTCGATGCGCCGTTGTATCTGCGGGAGTGCCGACGGGTGATGGCCTCCGGCGCGCGGTTCCTGCTCTCGACCGCGCCCTATCTCTCGTTTGCCGGGGCCCACCTGCCCCGCCTCAAGATCCAGATTCCCCTGCACCTGATCACCGGGCGCTGGATCGCGTTCCGCACCTTCCGCCTGCTCGCGCGGTACGCGCCATGGACCCTCAAGGAACCGGCGCACGAAAACTCGTTCATCCGCGACGCCCGCAACGGCATCTGGAAACACGACGACCTGCTGGAACTGGTCACCGTGACGCGCCTGCGTCAGCAGATCGCCGATGCCGGACTGAAGATCGTGCGCGAAGAACTGCACTCCACCTCCACCGTCCGCAACATGCCGGGTGCGCTGGGACAATGGGTGCGCGAGAGCGAAACCACACGCGACATCTTCATCAGTAATATGGAATACGTGTTGGAACCGGCAGGCTGACGATGGCAGACGTAGATCGATATCGCGCAGACGACAAACGCCACGTGGAGGCGTTGTACCGGCGTGTGTTCGGCGTCGACTCGGCCGAGGCTAATCGCCTGCGGTGGGACTGGCAGTACAAACGTAATCCCCACATGCCGTCCGACGGTCCGCTGATCTGGCTCGCCCGTGAAGGGCAGACCATCGTGGGCCAATACGCGACGATGCCGGTGAAACTTCTGGTGCAAGGACGGGAAATCGACGCGGCGTGGGGCATGGACGTGATGGTCGCCCCGGAGCGTCAGCGCCAGGGCCTGGGCGAAGTGTTGTTCCGCACGTGGGACCGCAACGTCGGCGCGTCGCTGGGCCTTGGCCTGTCGGATTCGTCCTACCGGCTTTTTGGCAAACTGCGCTGGCCCGATGTGGGTCCCGTTCCGTGTTTTGTGAAGCCGCTCACCCGACGTGCGCTACGGCGTCCCGGCTGGTCGGTCGGGGCCAACCGCCTTCTGTCCGCCATCACGCTCCCCTTGGTGCGTCTGGTCGCGCGGACCCGGCCGCTTGAGGGCGAGGTCCGAGTCATTCGTCAGTTCGACGAGCGGTTTGATGCGCTGTGGGCACGGGTCTCGTCCCGATTTGCCTTCGTCGTCAGGCGCGACGCGGCGTATCTCAACTGGAAATACGTCCACGCGCCGCACGTCCGCTACACAATCGCGGTGCTTGAGCGCGACGGTGAGGCCGCCGGCTACGTCGTGTACCGCCATGTGCAGGAAACCCGTGGCCGCGTGACGATCGTCGTCGATTGGTTGACCGCGCCCGACGATCACTCCGGCATGTTGACCCTGCTGCGGTGGGTGGACCGCGAAGCCCGGGCGGCAGACTCGGACAAGATCCGCGCCTTCGCGATGCATGCGGGTTATCGCAAACTGATCCGGCAGTCGGGCTACTTCGCCGTGAAGTCCACGATGGAGTTTGTCGCAAAGGTGAATGCGATCGATGTGCCCTCGGCGTTTTACGAACAGACCGACACCTGGCACGTCACTCTCGGTGACTCGGATCAGGATCGATGACCACGACCCGTCCGGCGCTGCTGGTCGCGATCGACACCGAGGGCGACAACCAGTGGAACCTGCAGGCACGCCTGCACCAACGCTTCGACAACATCTACGCACTCCGCACACTGCACGAGTTTTTTGCGCGTCACGGCGTGCGCCCGACCTACGTCATCACACACCCCGTGGCGACCGACACACGCTCCGCTGACGTGCTCAGCGGGCTGCTCGCCGACGGCACATGCGAAATCGGCGCACATCATCACGCATGGGAAACACCACCATGCACGGATGACGACGTCGGGAGGCATCCGTACGCCCTGCAACTGCCGTTGGATCAGTTCGACGCGCAGCTCGCGGCTCTGACGACGGCGATCACGGCGGCGGTGGGTGAACGGCCGGTGTCGTACCGGTCGGGCCGCTTCGGATTTGATGCGTCCCACGTGTCGTCGCTGGAGCAGCAGGGGTATCTGGTCGACTCGTCCGTGGCGCCGCTGTTCTACGAAGCGCACAAAGGCGGACCCGACTTTGTCGAGGCGCCGCTCACGCCGTATTACCTCGCGTACGACGACGCCACACGGCCCGGCACGAGCGACGTGTTGGAGTTGCCGATCTCGGCGGCGCTCAATCGCCGTGTGCCCGCGTGGGTGGCGCAGGCGTATGCGCGTGCGCCGTTCAACTACACGGTCAAGCGGGCGCTGCGCCTGTCGGGGATCGCGCGTGTCGACTGGCTCCGGCCGTCGTACACCTCCGCCGCCGACATGTGTGCGCTGGGCCGACGTCTGGTGCAACGCGGCGCGCCGATTCTCAACCTCCTGTTTCACTCCTCGGAAGTGATCGTCGGCGGCAGTCCGTACAACAAGACGCCGGGTGAGCTGAACGCGTTCTACGATCGGCTCGGCGCGTTCCTCACCTTCGCGACGAAGGACCTCGGCGCGAACGGGTTGACGTTCAAGGAGTTCCACGCGCGCTGGTCCACAGGAGGCGTCTCGTGAGAATTGTTCACATCTCACCCCACCTGCCGCCCGATCAGGCCGCCAACGCGATCCTGCCTGCCCAGGCGGGAACGTGGTCCGCCGAACGTGGACACGCGGTGCTGTATGTGGCGCACCCACCGGCGCAGGGTGGCGCGCCTACCCCGCCGGATGCGGGCCCGGTGACGTGGGTGCCGCGGCGCACACGTGAAGGCGTGATGGGCGCACTGCGGCTGGACGCACTGGTGCTGTCGCGGCAATTCGGACGCGTGCTCGATCAGGCGGCGTCCGGCGCCGACCTGCTCCATCTGCACAGCAACGGCCTGCTCATCGAGGCGGCCGCGTCGTGGGCGCGGCAGCAGCAGATCCCGTACCTGTTGACGTTGTATGGCACGGAAATCTGGCACTACAAGCCACGCTGGCCGATCGATTTCTTCCGCCGCGCCTACATGCGTGCCACGGCCGTCACCTTCTACAGCCGCAAGCTGATGGAACGCGCGAGGGAGCTCGGGCTGGATCGTCCCGCACTCTCGGTGGTGTATCCGGCCGTGTCGGAGGTGTTTGCCCCGGCCGATGAGGCCACCCGGGCCGCCATCAAACATGATCTCGGCATCGTCGAATCCCACCTCATCGTCAACGTGAAACGACTGCATGTGCTGGCCGGACAGAAGTACTTGCTGGACGCCTTCGCGGCATTGACCCAGAGGCGTCAGGACGTCCGGCTGGTGATCTGCGGGACCGGCGGCCTGCGGGAGTCCCTCGAAGCCCAGGCGAAGACCCTCGGCATCACAGATCGCGTCACCTTTGCGGGCCTGGTGGCCAATGACGACGTGGCCAGGTATACGGCGGCGGCGGATGTGTTTGCGCTGCCGTCGCTCCTGGAGGCGCTGCCCACGGTGGCGGTGGGGGCGCTCGCGTCGGGCACCCCTGTGGTGTCTGCCGACCATCCGGGTGGGCTTGAGTTGCAGGAGCTGTTTGAGGGTGACGTGGTGGTGGTGCCCAAACGGGACGTGCCCACGCTGACCCGCGCGCTCGACGAATCGCTGACCACGGGCCGGCGGACGCAGCCACAAACGCAGGCCACCCTGGCCCGGCTGTTCAGGTCCCCGGCCATCGGTGAACAGTACGACCGCCTCTACGAGTCGATCGTCACCCAGCCCCGACCATGACGACTGTCGTCCGACTCGCGGTCTTCACCGGTGTCGCCGCGATCGCGATCGTGTGTGCCGTGGCGGCCGCATCTGCTCGACACGGGGCGACGCAGATCAGCTTCGCGGGCGATCCCCCTGGCGAGGTCCTGACCGGGTTTTATGGAGCGGAGCGCGCCCCCGACGGCCTCACCTACGCCTGGACACGACCGGCGTTTGGTCTCGCACTCGACGGCCTCAGCCGCGCCGTGCCGACCGCCGTGGTGATTCGGTATCGCGCGGCGCGACCCGAGGGATCGTCACCCGAGGTCACGATCACCGTGGATGGCGTCGTCACACGACGCGAGCGACTCGAAGCGGATTTTGTGGAACGGCGAATCGAGTTGCCGGCCAGGGCCGGCAACACGCCGAGCCATGTGACGTTCACCATTGCCCCAGCCTACGTTCCAGCCGGTGATCCTCGCCAGTTGGGCGCCCTCGTGGATTGGATCGAGGTGGACCGCGGAGACGTGTCCCTGTGGCCCTCCGACCGGACGTGGCTCGCGATGTTGCCCGTGCTGGCCCTTGCAGTCTTCTGGGCGCTCGTCGCGGTTCCGGCGCGGGTCGCCGGGCCACTGCTGGGCCTGTGTGCCGCGGTCGGCGCCTGGATCGTCACCCTGGGCGTCGGCCCCTTTGTGCACTGGCCCACGCTGGCGATTGCCGGCGTGGCGATCAGCAGTGGCGCCGTGACGTGGGTGATCACCCGACGCGTGCCCTGCTCACCCACCATCGCCGCGATCACGAGTGCCGCCGTCTGCCTCAAGCTGTTGCTGCTCACCCACCCGGCCATGCCGATCGGTGATGCGATGTTTCACGCGCATCGATTGCAGACCGTGCTGGCCGGCAACTACTACTTCACCTCGATCACGCCCGGCGACTACCAGTTTCCCTATGCCCCGGGCCTCTACGTCCTGTCGGGACTGTTCTCCTGGATGACGGACACCACGGCCGACAAGGTGGTGCTCCTGCGGATGGTCACCACGGCGGTCGAGGCCATCGCCGCGTCCTGGCTGGCCGTGTGGCTCTGGCAGTGGCGGGGACACGCCGGCATGGCCGTCTGTGCGGTCACGGCGTACCACCTGCTGCCGCTGAGCGTCAACGTGCTCGCCGTCGGCAACCTGACGAACTTGTTCGCGCAGGCGTTGGCGATGGTGGCGATCGCCGTCGCGGCCCACGGGCGGTGGTCAGCGGCGAGGGTCGTGGTCGTCCTGCTGCTGACGCTGGCCGCGTCGCTCTCGCACACCAGTACGTTTGTGATTCTGACCACCCACCTCGCCGCTGCGAGCCTGTGGTTGAGCCTGAATCCGACCACGGACCGCAGGGCCGGTTGGTGGTTGGGCGGCACGGTGACCGTCGCCGCGCTGCTGGCTGTGGGTCTCTACTACGGGCACTTCATCGATGTGTATCAAATGGCGATGACCCGAGTGGGCGACGAAACCGGCCGCGCGGCCG
>CAYZLT010000218.1:0-6120 GCA_964479175.1 uncultured Solibacteraceae bacterium
CGGGCAACCGCAACTTCGAGGGCCGCATCCAGCAGGATGTGCGCGCCAACTACCTCGCGTCGCCACCACTGGTCGTCGCCTACGCGATCGCCGGCACGATGAACATCGACCTGACGACCGAGCCTCTCGGGGTCGACCAGCACGGCGGACCCGTGTATCTGCGCGACATCTGGCCGACGCAGCAGGAGATTCAGCAGACGATGCTGGGCGCGTTGTCAGCGGAGATGTTCCGTGAGCAGTATGCCAAGGTGTTTGAGGGTGACGTGCGCTGGCAAACCCTGCCAGTCCCCACCGGCGATCGCTTTGCCTGGGAACCCGACTCCACCTACATCCGTCGTCCGCCATTTCTCGAGAACTTGACGGCAGAACCTGGGGCGCCGACCGAGATCGCGGGCGCACGCGCGCTCGCGCTGCTCGGCGATTCGATCACGACCGACCACATCTCGCCGGCCGGGTCGATCAAGAAGGACAGTCCGGCGGGGGCGTACCTGATGGCGCAGGGCGTGGACCCGAAAGACTTCAACTCCTACGGCGCGCGTCGCGGCAACCATGAAGTGATGATGCGCGGCACGTTTGCGAATGTGCGCCTGAAGAATCAGCTCGCGCCAGGCACCGAAGGCGGATGGACAACGTTCCTGACGTCACCGGAACCGGCGGTCATGTCGATCTTTGATGCGTCCGAACGGTACCGTGCCGCCGGCGTGCCCTTGATCGTGCTTGCGGGCAAGGAATATGGGTCGGGGTCGTCGCGCGACTGGGCGGCCAAGGGCACGATGTTGCTTGGCGTGAAGGCGGTCGTCGCCGAGAGCTACGAGCGTATTCACCGCAGCAATCTGGTGAACATGGGCGTGCTTCCGCTCGAGTTCCGCAACGGTGAAACTCCCACGACGCTTGGGTTGACCGGGCACGAGACGTTCGATTTGATCGGCTCCGGCGCCGCGCTCTCCTCACGCGGCACCGTCACCGTGCGTGCAACGGCGCCCGATGGCACCGACACGGAGTTTGTGGCGCTGGTGCGGATTGATACGCCGGAGGAACTGGTCGCCTTCCGGCACGGGGGCATCCTGCCGTACGTGCTGCGACGACTGGCGCTACGCAAGTAGCAAGTGACTACCGCTGCCGCCATTATAGCCCGTGCGAAGGAGTGCGGGTTTGATCTGTGCGGCATAGCGCGGGCCGACCGGCATCCCAAGCTCGCGAAACTCGCGGAGTGGGTCGCGCAGGGGCGAGCCGGTGAGATGACGTACCTCGCCGAGTCGCTCGACGAACGGAGCGACGTCAGGCGCACGCTCTTCTCGGCGCGGTCAGTCATCTCCGTCGCGGTCGTCTACAACACCGAGTCCGCGATGGAGGCGCAGTCACCCTCACCTGACGAGGTCGTCGTCGCGCGGTATGCCCGTGGTGATGACTATCACGCCGTATTGCGCACGCGGCTTCGCGAGTTATTGCGATGGTTGGCGGATGTCTCAGGCCCGGGTCTTGAGGCGGTCACGTGTGTGGACGATGGCCCCGTGCAGGAGCGTGTCTATGCGGAGGCTGCGGGACTCGGGTGGATTGGGAAAAACACCTGCGTGATCAATCCGACGCTCGGGTCGTGGCTGTTTCTCGGCGAAATCATCACCAACCTGGACTTGGAGCCGGACCTTCCAGGTGTCGATCAATGCGGCACGTGTACACGCTGTCTTGACGCCTGCCCGACGGGCGCGATTGTGGCGCCCTACGAACTGGACGCCACTCGGTGTGTCTCCTACCTGACCATCGAGGTGCGTGGCGCCGTTGATGAGGACTGGCGGGACGGGTTGTCGTCGCGCATCTTTGGGTGCGACATCTGTCAGGACGTCTGTCCCTGGAATCGCAAGGCTGCCATCAGCGACGATCCGGCGTGGCAGCCGCGGGAGGACCTGCCGCGACTGCGGCTCATTGATGCGTGCCGGCTGACTGACGATGGGTGGATTGCCCGGTTGAAGGGCAGTGCCATGAAACGCGCAGGCATTCATCGGCTGCGGCGTTCGATGGCGTACGCGACCAGCGCCCTGCCGGCCACCGAGCGCATCGAGGCATTGGACGCGATGCAGCAGCACCCGTCGGCCGAGGTGCCCGTGGTCAGCGATGCGATCCGGTGGGCGCGGTCGCGTTAGAATTCCTGTATGACTCTCGCACCCGCGCTGCTTATCTCGATGCCGCAACTGACCGACCCGAACTTCGCGCGGACCGTGGTGCTGTTGTGTGAGCACGGCCCCGAGGGGGCGCTGGGGCTGGTGGTGAATCGGACGGCCGAAGTCGGCGCGGCCGAGGCCGTCGAGTTTGAGCCACCCCTGGAAACACCGAACCAGATTCCGCTGTACCTGGGAGGTCCGGTCGAGCCCGAGCGCGGCTGGATCCTGACGACCCAGAAGCCCGACGTCGAACACAAGGATCTGGGCGGTGGACTCTATCTCGCCGCGTCTCCGGAATTGCTGCGGGAAACGCTCGAGTCCTCGTCGCTGCCGCGCAGGACGATGGTGCTGGCCGGATATGCGGGATGGTCAGCGGGGCAGCTCGACGCGGAGTTATCGGAGTCGGCCTGGCTCATCGCGCCACTCGAACTGGATTTGATCTTCGAGATTCCTCCGGCGGCGTCCTGGGAGATGGCCATTCGCCGCATGGGCGCGGACCCCGCGCTGCTCCAGATGGGGCACGGGGTCCACTGACTGGGTTCAAGGTTCAGGGTTACTTCGTGATGATGCCTGAGAGGAACTGAAGGGCGCGGGGGTCGCGCGATTGACCGAGACCCTGCATGGCTTCGCGGCGGATGGCGGTGTGAAACGGCGATGGTGAGGTGACCGACGCCATGTCGATCAGGGTGGCGACGGCGCTGGCGTCGCGGTGCAAGGCAATGCCGCGGACGGCGGCGGAAGAAATGCTCGACCGCACATCCACGTCCATCTTTTCATTGAGCGCGAGCTGCTTCAGGAATGCCACTGAGTCCGCGCCGTTGACTCCCGTCAGCCACCTGACTTCGCGGCCCCCAGCGTCCACGGGACAGTCGTTCGACAACAGGCGCATGCGCTCGATGCGTTTGTCGACGAGTCGCACAAAGACCGTCAGCGACGTGCCGGCTTCAAGCTGCACCGGTCCACTGGGAGCGGGGAAGTCGGGCGCCTTTCGCGTGGCGTTCGACACAGTCGGGTCCGACGGTTCCATCGTGCAGCCCCGCACGGCATTGACCATGCCGTCGTTGTAGTACGTGCAACACAGCCCCCGTTCGCCGTCGATCATCGGGACCTGCCACGCCACCCACTGGGGCGTCGTGGTGGCCTGGGCCGTGAGCGCGGCCACGTCGCGTGAGAGCGACGTGACCGCACGGGATTCCACCCGGCCGTTTTGTATCTGCGGCGTCTGGGCGATCGCACCCACCACCGCAACGAGAATCACAAGGACCTGGCTTGATTTCGCCATGCGTGAACCCCTGGACTACTTCAGAATCTCCGCCATGTAATCCATGGCGACCTTGTTGCGGGTCATGCCCGACAGACGCTGGACGATTTCGCGCTTCATCGAGAGGTCGCTTTCCTTGCGAGCGAGGGCGACCAGCGCCTCACCGTTCTGCTGACCGGAGAGGGCCGAAATGATGGCCTTTTTGTTGTCGGCGTCGGTCTCGCGGCCATACAGCTCCGACAAGATGGCGCCGGACTTGTCGGCGCGCATGTTGCCAAGGCTGCGGATGGCGCGGCGTCGTACGTCGGCATCCTTCTCCGAGCGGACCACATCCATCAGTCGCTCCGAGGAACCGAGCGACCCGAGGCGCGACAGGATGCTCATGCGCAGTTCCTTGTCCGCTTCCTTCTGATAGATGGCCCACAGGGCATCTGCGGCGCCGGGATCGTTCATGCGGTTGAGCGCCGTCGTGCGCAGCGCCATGTCGGCGCTGCCGGAGACCACCGTCGCGAGGTGATTCATCTCGCCCATCGTGCCCCACGCGCCGATCACTGCGCGCTTGATCTCGGGGTCCGAGGTCGCATCATAAATATCCTTGAGCTCGGCGCTGGTGACTCGCGCCCGGCCGCGGGTCGAGAGGTACTGAATCGCCGACCGCTGCAGATCAGGATTGCCTCCGCCCTTCGCCAGGCTCATGAGGATCTCCCTGGCGCGCGGCTGACTGCTCTGCGCGAGCACAAACAACGCGCGGGTCTTGAGCTGCAGCGAGTTCGCGCCGCCATTGAGCACACCTTCCAGCAGCGGTAGCGCCTGCTCCGGATCGGTGTGCACCAGCGCGTTGATGGCGAGCAACTTGATCTCCTCGTCATCGGAGGCTTCCGGCCGCGGCGGCTGGCCATTGGAGGCACGGATGGTCGTCTCCAGCGCGCTGGCATCCTTCAGGTACCGGCTCTGCGAATGGTTCTTGCGCAGATCCGCCAGCGTGGTCGAGGCTTCGTTCCCTCGGCCGATCCGGTAGAGCGCGTAGGCCTTGTGATACAACGCGCCGTCGGCGCGTGACCCCTTGGCCGTCACCACCTGGTCAAAGCGGGCGATGGCCTTTTCGTAGTCGCGGCGCGACATCATTTGCAGGCCCGCTTCGTAGGCGCCGTTGGCACCGCTCGACGTGCCAAAGACGTTCTGGAATTCGCTGAACGCCACGCGGTTGGCTTCCAGCGCGTACCGGCTGTCCTCGAGGACCTGGCGACTCATTGCGCGCGCCTGCTCGGCGTGAATCACCTGGATGTCCGCAGGAAAACCTGGCGGCGGCACAGGGGGCACGGGAAACGTCTGCGCCATCGCAGAGGCCGGAATCACGAGTACGGCGGCAGTCAGCATCAGTGTGATCATGGTCGGCGTTTTTTTCATAGGTCTCCCTCACTCACGGTCGCAATGGCCTGTTGCCGTTTGCGGACTTCGTCGGTCACGACACGCACCTTGAAGAGCAGGTCGTCGTCGGTGATGCGGGTCCGCAGGGCGTCCAGGTCGTTCGGTTTCAGTTCTCGTGGCCCGCGAGCAAGCTCGACGAGCACGCGTTCAAGGTCTTCGAGCATCGAGGCCAGTTCGGTGTAGCCCGTGTGCGTGGCGGTCTGTCGATACAACCGGCTTGAGAGGAGCAGGTCATCGGCCGCTGCGGGTTCAAATCCCGGCTGGTCCGTGTTCATCAACTCCACGAGCAACAACTCACTGCGCTCGAGGTGTTCATCCATGGCGACCAGCAGCGCACGTTCGGGCTGCGTGGAGGCACTGGTGTCGTGTGTGCCCGGCGTGGGGACATCCGCACCCGGCATCATCTGTGTGCCGATGACCACCGCGATGACTACCGCCGCCAGCGACGCCGCCGGCATCCAAAATCGTGGCGCCCACCATCGCGTGACCGGCTGCATGTGGCCAATCTCGTGCTGGACCTTGGCCCACATGACACGCTCGAAGTCCGCAGGTGGCTCAGGAATCCCTGCGGCGTCCACCGCGGCGAGTGACCCCTTGATCTCCTGCCACACCGGTCGGCAGTCCGCGCACGTCTCGACATGGGCGGTCAGGCGCTGTTCGTCGTCCGGGGTGGCGTCGCCGTAAAACAACAGGACAAGTTCGTCCTCTGTTGGATGCTCTCGTTCGTGTGTGTTCATTCCGTCGTCCTCATCAGTCCCCGCATGGCCACGCGCATTTTTTTCACCGCTCGAAAGATCGAATGCTTGGTGGCGTTGGTCTTCATCCCGAGGGTGCTGCCGATTTCTTCAATCGAACACCCGTGGTAGTGCCGCATCAAAAACGCGGCCCGTTCTTTTTCCGACAAATCACCGAGCGCGACCTGCATGCGTTCGCCGATTTGTCCCGCGTAGACCAGATCGTCCATGGTCGGTCCGGTCGCTGCGGGGGCGAGTCGTTCCAGCACGTCTGCTTCCGTGGCCGTTTCCCGGCGGGGGCGGGAGCGGAGGAAGTCCACCGCGCAGTTGAACGCGATGCGATAGAGCCAGGTGGAGACGTTGGACCGCGCTTCGAACCGGCTCAACTGCCGGAAGGCGCGGATGAAGGTCTCCTGGACGACGTCTTCGGCGTCTTCGGCTTTGCCGGTCATACGGTAGGCCAGGCGATACAGGCTGCGGGAGTGCCGGTCGACCAGCACCTTGAACGCGTCCTGATTGCCGCTCCTGGCCTCCGCTACAG
>CAYZLT010000219.1:0-6084 GCA_964479175.1 uncultured Solibacteraceae bacterium
GGTGGCACACCCGGCGCGGGCATCGGTGGAGCAGGTGTCGCCGGTGGCGGAGGATTCAGCGGCGCACGTTGAGGCGCGAGTGTTATATACTTCGCGCGGTTTGGGAGAGTTCGGGAAGGACGTGATCTTTCGTGACCGGTTACCTGCCCGTCGTTATTTATCTCGCGCTGATCGTCGGTTTTGCCGTAGTTTCGTTGCTCACGGCCAAACTGCTGCGACCCAGTCGGCCATTTCGATCCAAGACAGACAACTACGAATGTGGCGCTGAGCCCATCGGCACGGCCTGGGTGCAATTTCCTGTCGGCTTTTACCTGGTGGCGCTGGTCTTCATCGTCTTTGACGCGTTGGTGGTGTTCCTGTTTCCGTGGGCGCTGGTCCTGCGTGAGCTCGGGGCCTGGGCGCTGTATGTCATGGGCGGGTTTCTCGCCATCCTGATGCTCGGATGGGCGTATGCGTATCGCGAAGGAATTCTCGAGTGGAAATAAAGCCTCCGATTCCCGTCGTGCCCGCGCCGGTCTGGAAGGACTTCAAGGACCTGCAGGAATGGCAGCAGCTCCATCAGCGTCGGCCAGAGAGCGGCGACAAACATTCGGCCGCCTTTGAAACGCTCACCGAGGGGCTGCATCAGTTCCCCGGCGGCTTTGTTCTCACGACCGTGACGGACAACTTCCTGAATTGGGCGCGCAAGTCGTCGTGCTGGCCGGTGACGTTTGGGCTCGCGTGTTGCGCGATCGAGATGATGGCGACGTTTGCATCGCGGTTTGACGTCGAACGCCTCGGGATGGTGCCGTGGGCTTCGCCCCGGCATGCCGACCTCATGATCATTTCCGGCACCGTCACGATCAAGATGGCGCCGATGCTGCTTCGCATCTACGACCAGATGCCCGACCCGAAGTGGGCCGTCTCGATGGGATCGTGCGCCAACTCCGGAGGCCCGTTCCGCCATGGGTATCACGTGGTCAAAGGCGTCGATCGCATCATTCCCGTGGACGTGTACGTGCCCGGATGTCCACCCCCGCCTGAATCACTCTTGAACGGATTGCTTCTGCTGCAGGATCAAATCGCGCATTTCCGTCAGACCGGAAAAAAGGCGGCGCCCACGGAGAAACACGACTGATGGTGACCGTGGCCGATGTGCGCACGCGTGTGTCGAGTTTCGCCGGCGCCCAGGTGGGCGAGGGCGATTCGCCGATCGCGATCACCATCGCCCCAACGGACTGGCTGCCGCTGGCCGTCGCGCTGAGGCGTGAGCTCGGATTCGGATTTTTTTCCTTCATGTCCGCGGTGGACTGGAAGGAAGACGGGCTTGAAGTGGTCGCCTGGGTGGACAACACCGACGCGCGCCTCTCGGTCCTGATGAAGACGCGGCTGGGTGTCGGTGTCACCAACTGCGCCTCACTCGTGTCTGAGTATCGAGGGGCGAACTGGATGGAGCGCGAGTGCTTCGACATGTTTGGCATCCGGTTTGAGGGACACCCTGATCTGCGCCGTATTCTGTTGTCCGACGACTGGGTCGGGCATCCCTTGTTGAAATCGTACGACGTGGACACGCCGTACCCTCCGTATCGCTGACCGCATGGCTGCCGAGATCTCCCCCCGCATCAAGACGGAACTCGACTACGCCGGTGCTGAGCGGCTGACCATGAACATGGGGCCGCAGCATCCGTCGGCCCATGGCGTCTTCCGCGCGATCCTGACGCTGGAAGGCGAGACGGTGGTGGAGGTGGATGCCGTCATCGGGTATCTGCACCGGTGCCACGAAAAACTCGCCGAGACGCTGGCCTACGTGCAGTACCCGTCGATTGCCTCCAAGACCGACTACGTCGCGGCGATGACCAGTGAACACGCGTACGTGATGGCGGCGGAACGGATCGCCAAAATCGACGTCCCCAGACGCGCCGACTATCTGCGCGTGCTCGTCGCTGAGTTGCAACGTGTGGCGTCACATTGCCTGTGGCTCGGCACCTGGTGCATGGACATGGGGGGCGCACTTGGGGGCGGTGCGACCATTTTCCTGTATTGCATTCGCGAACGTGAGTTGGTGCTCGACCTGTTCGAGAAACTCACGGGTGCGCGCCTGCTGTACGGCTTCCATCAGGTCGGCGGCGTGCGCTACGACGTCCCCGCAGGGTTCGCGGCGGATTGCCGCCAGACGATCGACCTCATCGAAGCGCGCCTGCTCGAATACGAGGCCATGCTCGAGGACAACACGTTCTTCCTGATGCGCACCAGGGGCGTCGGCGTCATCTCGCGCGAGCTGGCACAAGAAGTGGGCATCAGTGGTCCGCTCCTGCGCGCCTCGGGCGTGGACTTTGACCTGCGTCGTGACCTGCCGTATTCGGTCTACCCCGACTTTCAGTTCAAGGTGCCGGTGGAGACCGACGGCGACTGCCTCGCGCGGTACACAGTGCGCATGGTCGAGTTTCGCGAGTCCATCAGCATCGTCCGACAGATTCTCGACGGACTTCCAGAGGGGCCCATTTCTTCGCGGCCAGGCGTCAAAGCCGTGGCGCAGGTGCGTGTGCCCAAAGGGGAGACCTACACGCGCGTCGAAGGACCCCGTGGGGAAGTCGGGTGTTACCTGATTGCCGATGGAGGCCCCAGGCCCTATCGGATGAAGTGGCGCGGCGCGTCGTTTTCGAATCTGGCTGTGTTGCCGTTTATCATCCCCGGCCATTCGGTGGCGGACGTGGTGGCCATCATGGGATCGGTCGACCCGGTCTTTGGTGAGGTGGACCGATGAGCCCGTTGCCTCCGGCCGCCGTCGGCACGATCGCGGGCGTGGCCGTGTTGCTCGGCGTGATTGGACTGGTCACGTATGTGACGCTGCTGGAACGCAAGTTCGCGGCCCGGATGCAGTCGCGCGTCGGTCCCTACCGTGTCGGGCCTCATGGGCTGCTGCAGCCGATCGCTGATGCGATCAAGCTGATGATGAAGGAAGACATCGTCCCGCGCGAGGCGGACAAAACGGTCTTCAACCTGGCGCCGGTCATCTTCCTCATTCCATGTCTGCTGATCTTTGCGACGATCCCGTTTGCACCCGGCCTCGGCATCGCGGACCTCAATATCGGCATCCTGTTTTTCCTGGCCGTGTCCTCGATGGAAATCGTCGGCCTCTTCATGGCCGGCTGGAGTTCCAACAACAAATACGCGTTGCTCTCGGCAATGCGCGCGGTCAACCAGATCATTTCCTACGACCTGCCGTTTCTGATGGCTGCGCTGATCCCGGTGATCCTTGCCGGCTCGCTCAAACTGGGCGACATCGCCGCCGCGCAAGAAGGCCTCTGGTTCATCGCATACCCGGTGCTGGGCCAACTCGGTTTCCTCGCCTACATCGTCGCGTCGGTCGCCGCCGAAAATCGTGTGCCCTTCGATATTCTCGAGGCCGAATCGGAACTGGTTGCCGGCTTCCGTGTCGAATATTCCGGAATGAAGTTCGCGCTGATTCAGCTCGGTGAATACGCGCACGTCCTCGGCACGTCATTCCTGGGCGCGTTGCTGTTCCTGGGCGCGTGGGCCGGTCCCGGACCCGAGTGGCTCGGTCCGGTGTGGTTCATCCTGAAGGCGCTGCTGATCTTCCTGCTGATCACCTGGATCCGCTGGAGCTTCATCCGCATCCGTGTCGACCAGATTCTGCAGATTTCCTGGAAATTGTTGTGGCCCGCGTCGGTGATCCTGGTGATCGCCACGGCCATCACCGTCGTCGTGAGGAGCAGCAATGGTGGCTAATCCCCGCGCCAGGGGCTTCCTCCCCGAAACATGGCAACTGGTGCGCTCGGTCTGGAAGGCCATGGCCATCTCGGGCCGGAACCTCTTCCGCAAACCGGTGACCGTGCATTACCCGGAGAAGCCGCGCGCGTATCCGGATCGGTACCGGGGACTCCTGGTGCTCACGACCGACATGGAAACCGGCGAAGAGAACTGCATTGGCTGCCGCCTGTGTGAGTTCGTGTGTCCACCGGCCGTCATCAAGGTCGAGATGCTCAAGAGCGAGAAGCGCAACTACGCGAAGACCTTCACGCTGGAGCTCTACGCCTGCGAATTCTGCGAACTCTGCGTCCAGGTCTGTCCCACGGATGCGATCGTCATGACCAAGTCGTTTGACCTGGCCACCACCGACCGCCGCGAACTGCTGCTCGACAAGGACCGCCTCCACGCACTCGGATTCCAGCATGAGGCCTCCTGGGCCACGGGCAATCGTCTGCGCGACATGCAGGCGCCACCCAAAAAAGTCGTCGCCGAGAAGCCGACCGAAGCGCCCGTTGAAAAGGCAGGAGAGGCATGACACTGGAAGTCATCGGCTTCTGGATGCTCGCCGTGGTGCTGGTTGGGTCCGCTCTCGCCGTGGTCCTCACGAAGAATCTGTTCCACTCGGTGCTGTGGCTCGCGTTGGCACTGACGGGCACGGCCGGCATCTTCCTCATGCTCAACGCCGAATTCCTCGCCGGCGTCCAAATCCTCCTCTACGCCGGCGGCGTCGTCACCGTCGTCGTCTTTGCGATTGTCGTCACGGAACGTCTCGTCGGCGAACGGTTGTCGCACACCAGTCGGGGACTCATCGGCGGCGCAGCGGTTGCCGGGTTGGTGTTGACGCTGATCGTGAATACGTTGGCTCGCATTCCGCTGCCCGCGATTCGGATCCCGTTTGCGGAGGATCCGACGCTGCTTATCGGCAGGGAAGTCATGACACGGTACGTGTTGCCGTTTGAACTGCTGGCCGTCATTCTGCTGGTTTCGCTGCTGTCGGCGAGTTATCTCGCAAGGCCGGAGGACTGAACATGGGACTGTCTGCCTATCTCATCCTCGCCGCCGTGATCTTTTGCATCGGACTGTTTGGCGTCATGACACGGCGCAACACCGTTGGTATTTTATTGGGCATCGAGTTGATGCTCAACGCCGTCAACATCAACCTGGTCGCCTTCAGCTGGTATCACGGTGAAGTCACCGGTATGGTTCTGACGATCTTCGCCATCTGCATCACCGTGGCTGAGGTCGCTCTCGGCCTGGCGATCGTCATTCTGTTGTTCCGGACGCGCCGAACGGCGATGGCCGACCAGGTGGATTGGTTGAAGGGGTAGGTGATGGCCTTCGACGTGCTTCCCCTCGTGCCGGTCCTGGCGCCCCTGACCGCCGCGGTCTTGCTTGGACTGGTGTCGCCGCTGCGCCATACCGGCCGCCCGGCGGCGTTCGTGTCGATTCTCGGCGCGCTGACCGCGCTCGGGTCGGCGCTCCTGCTCTGGTCGCGTGTGCATGACGCCGGTGTTCCGACCCTGATCGAATGGGCCTGGCTGGTGGAGTCGCAGGGCACCATCGCCACGATCGGCGTGCTCGCGGACGCCGAGTCCACGACGATGCTGCTGCTGGTCACACTGGTCGCATTGCTCGTGCAGGTGTATTCGCTGTCGTATCTGAGCGATGAGCCGCCGGCGGCGCTGGGACGGTACTACGTCTACCAGTCGCTGTTTGCGTTCTCGATGATCGGCCTGGTCATCGCGCCGAACTTGCTGCAGCTCTTTATCTGCTGGGAACTGGTCGGCCTCTGTTCCTACCTGCTCATCGGGTTCTGGTTCCAGAAGCCATCGGCCGCACGGGCGGCGGTCAAGGCGTTCTGGACGACCAAAGCCGGCGACGTCGGCTTGCTCATCGGCATCGTGTTGTTGTGGCGACACACCGGCACGTTTGATTTTGGGGAACTGCGCATGCTCGTGGAGGCCGGTGCGGTGGGCCTCGACGGTCTTGCCGTCATCACGTTCTGTCTGTATCTGGGCGCCGCAGGAAAGTCCGCGCAGTTGCCGCTGCACATCTGGCTGCCGGATGCGATGGAAGGCCCGACGCCGGTGTCCGCCCTCATTCATGCCGCCACGATGGTCACCGCTGGCGTGTATCTGCTGACGCGCACGGCGTTCCTGTTTGCGCTCACGCCCGACGTCCTGCTGATCGTCGCCTGGGTCGGCGCGTTGACGGCCATCGTCGCCGCGATGATGGCCTGTGCGCAGAACGACATCAAGCGTGTGCTCGCATATTCAACGGTCTCTCAACTGGGCTACATGATGACGGCCATCGGCGCCGGATATGCCGCTGCGG
>CAYZLT010000220.1:0-6054 GCA_964479175.1 uncultured Solibacteraceae bacterium
TCTGCGGATGGCGCCCCGCCACCGTCAACACGCCCGAACGCTGCGCCATCGTGGGAATCGGCGAGGTCGCCACTGTCGTCCGGTTCTGGCGGAGGGCTTCGACGTCACCGAAGAAAAACGCGCGGTTCTTCAGTATCGGACCACCAACGGTGCCGCCGAACTGATTGCGGTCAAACTTCGGCGCGCTGCCGGCCGCCGGCTTGAAATACCCTTCCGACGTCAGCGAGCTGTCGCGAAAAAACTCCCAGGCGCCGACCTGAAAGCGGTTGGTGCCACTTCGATACGCCACATTGATGGTCGCACCGGCCGCACGGCCGTACTCCGCGCTCATGTTGTTGGTCACGACCTGAAACTCGCCAACGGCATCAGGCGTCGGCTGCATGACCTGGTTCGAAAAGCCCTGGTTGCTTGTGCCATACGCGTTATTGTCGACGCCATCGATCAGGAAGTTGTTGAACGTGCTGCGCAGTCCGTTCACGTTGAACGACCCCTCGCGCGAACCCGACAGCGCTGAAGGACGCACCCCGGTGGTCAACAGCGCCAGTGCCGAATATTCCCGGTTGATGACCGGCAGTTGCTTGAGGTCATCACCACGGATGACCTGCCCACGCTGACTGGTGTCAGTATCGAGCATCGCGGTCGTGGCCGTCACCTCGACGGTCTCGGTCAAGCCGCCCACTTCCAGTGTGAGGTCCACACGACGACGGCCGCCGATGCTGACCTGGACGTTGTCGGCCAGCGCCAGCGAAAATCCCGTCTTTTCGGCAGTCACAATATAGGTGCCGATCCGGACGGTGAAAAATGCATAGCCGCCGGTGGCATCCGTCATCGTTGATGCGGTGACACCCGTGGCGGTATTGGTCAGCGTCACCTTCGCACCAGCGACGGCAGCGTTCTGTTTGTCAAAAATGGTTCCGACGACCGCGGTCGTCTCAAACTGCGCCGCGGCCATTGATGGGTACAACACCATCACCGCCAGCATCAGGCTCCACACCAGGTTCTTCAGTTGCACACTTCGCACGTTCATTTCTCACTTCCTCCGTCACACACGGTAGAAGGCGGACTCGACGACCGTGTGAGAACCGTGCAGCGACCGTGTAAACGTGTTCGTCGTTGCGTGGGGGTCATTAACTGTCACGTCAATGTCATCTGCAACGCATACTGTGACGGTCATGAAATCGACGCGACTGTTGTTGTGCCTGGCTGTTGTCGCAGCCGTGTGTTTTTCAGTGCAGGCGCAGACACCTGCGCCCAAACGCTCCGTCGCTCATCGCGGCGCATCGTCGTACGCACCTGAACACACCGCAGCCGCCTACACGTTGGCGGTGGCCCAGGGTGCCGACTATGTCGAGCAGGATCTCGCGGTCACGAAGGACGGGGCGCTCATTTGCCTGCACGACGAGTCCCTTGAACGCACGACCGATGTCGAAACGAGATTTCCCGATCGGGTCTCCACCGACGCGCAGAGCCGCACACGGTGGCTGGCAGCGGACCTGACGCTGGCCGAAATCAAGACTCTCGATGCCGGGTCGTGGTTCGACGCGAAGTTTGCGGGCGAACGGATTCTCACGTTCGACGAGGCCATTGACCTCATTGGCATGGGTGCGGGGCTCTATCCCGAGCTCAAGACCCCGGCGCTCTACCGCGGCCGCAACGTGGACATCGTGGCGTTGTTTGCCGACGCCGTGAAACGCCGTGGACTGGCGATGAAGATGCCCGATGGCCGTGCTCGACTCGTGGTCCAGTCATTTGATGAACAAGCGGTGCGCGATCTCGCCAAGGCCCTTGCGCAGGTGCCTCGCACGTTCCTGATTGGTGGCGGTGCGCCGGTGGAGCGTTGGCTCAGCGGTCCTGCCGCGCTCAAGGAAATGGCCACGTTTGCCACCGACCTCGGTCCCGCCAAGGGCCTGGTCGAAAAGACCCCGGCGATCGTCCAGTGGGCGCACGCGGCGGGCCTGACCGTCACGCCGTACACATTCCGCTCTGGGGCCAGCGGCACCCACAAGGACGTCGAGGCGGAAATGCGCCACTTTCTCTATACATTGGGCGTGGACGCGCTCTTCACCGACAACCCCGACAAGTTCCCAAAAACATCTGCGATCCGGTGATCTAGCGATCTCTTACAGAAGTCTTACAATCACCGTCCCCGCCCATTGGTATCGTCTGCGTATGGCAGTCAAGACGGTATCAACCACACAGCGGGCAGGATTGCGATCGGGCGGCTCTGGCACCATGGCCGGGGCCAAGCAAGACCGCTACACCAAGGTCTCCTGGGTGACCGCGTTTTTCATGACGCTGTTCCACATCGGCGCGGTGTGGGCCATCATCGACTTCACCTGGTCCGGCGTGGTCGTCCTGCTGGTCACCTACTACATCTCCCTGGCGTGGGGCATCGGCATGTCGTATCACCGGCTGCTGACGCACCGGTCCTACAAGACGCCGAAATTCGTCGAATACTTCCTCACCATCTGCGCGACTATTTCTTTGGAAGGCGGTCCCCTCTTCTGGGTCGCCACCCATCGTCGTCATCACCAGCACTCGGATTCCGACCACGACCCGCACACGCCGCGCCATGGTGGGTTCTGGGCGCACATGGGCTGGATCATGTTTGGTGATGCGCAGCACAACAACGTGGCCATGCCCGCCAAGTATGCGCCGGACCTGGCCAAGGACAAGTTCCACATCTGGCTGAGCTCGTATCACTGGGTGCCGCTGACGGTGCTGGGTCTCGGCTTGTGGGCCGCCGGTGGATGGAACTGGGTGCTGTGGGGCGTGTTCCTGCGCACGACGCTCGGTCTGCATGCGACGTGGCTGGTCAACTCGGCCACGCACCTCTGGGGTGGCCGTCGCTTCCAGACCAGTGACGACTCCCGCAATAACTGGTGGGTGGCCCTGCTGACCTTTGGCGAAGGCTGGCACAACAACCACCACGCCCATCCGACCTCAGCCGCGCACGGGCTGGCGTGGTACGAAATCGACCTGACCTACCTGCACATCCGGGCGCTTCAGATGGTGGGTCTGGCGACCGACGTCAAACGTGTGCGCGTGGACGAAGAAATGGACGAAGCCGCCGCCTGACGCGCCTTCAGCGCCGCCGCGGCGCGGCGCTGATCACCGCCGTCCGGAGGTTCGCCACGATCACGGCGGTGTTATTGAGCGCGCGCCGGTTGTCGGCGTCGCAGCCGGTGTCGCCAAGGACCCCGACGCGGCAGTCGGCCTTCGTCCCGCCGGGAACACCAAGCGGAATCGTTGTGCCAGGCAAGTGCCAGAGATTCGTGCGGCAGGTGAAGTTGCCCGCGGAGCAGAACGGATTAAACCGGGGCGCCGGATTCGCCCACGACAGCAGGCGGCTGCAGTTGAACCCCTGAATGGAGCACCGGTCGTTGTAGGACATAATCGTCCGCCACCGGAATCCGGCGTCCGTGTTCACAAAGCCGTGCGCATACGTGAATGGCAGCATGGCGGTGCTCACATACCAGTCGTGCTGCGCGCCCATGTTGTGACCCAGTTCGTGGGCGAACGTGAAATTCGGGCTCAGGCACGCGGTGTCAGTGACGCTGTATCCGAATGGTGCGAACGCGGTCGACAGCGTGGTCATGACGTAGGCGATGCCGCACGCCGTCGGCGCCGTGGGGTGCACGAGCATCGCCACGAGATCGGCGCCGTACTGGTTCCGCAGCGCGGCGACTCCCGCAAGGCCAGCGCCCGCACCGGTACGCAGGTTCGTCAGGTTCGTGCCGAAGTTCCCAACTTCCGTATATTCGACCAGAGCACTGTGCACGAGCCGGACGCGGTGCGTGATATCGCTGTTCACGTACGACGTGTTCGTCTCGCTCATCGACAGGTTGATGAGGTTGGCCATGGCCGCCGCGCTGCCGGCGTGCAGCTGCGCGAGCGGCGTGTAGAGCACCATCACGTCAATCACATCGCCCACGTCGGCGACGCTGTCGTCACGCGCGGCAGCGAGGGCCTCCGGCGTGATCTGAGGAATCAGCGGATCGGCCTCGCGCATGTGCGCCGACTGATCGACTTCAACGATCTCGTGGGCGGTGCCTGACCGCTGCGGATTGGCCTGCTGCACAGCCTCGGACCCAGGGCGAATCTGGAACATTCCCTGCGGAGCGACGATCGTCCCGGTGAGCACGCCGCCGCTGTAGACCAGCGTCACGGGACTCAGCGGCGAGCCGTTGAGGTGCCCGACCCAGGTCACGCCGTTTTGGTTGGGATCAAAGCGATCGAATACCGCGTCGACGAACACATCTGGAAACACTTCGAGCATCAGCCCTGGTTCGCGCGCCAGCTGGGGGCGGGTACGCGGGTCCGGGAGCGCGTTCACGTCAAGGGCCACCCAGCGGGAACGCGTCACCGTGCGATCCTGAGAGACCTGCGGCACCTCGACCATGACCGCGTCCTGGGACAGAGGGTTGATGGATGCGCCAACCGGCGCCACCCACGAAGGCAGTACGGACGTCAGCGCGTCTGGCGCCAACAGCAGGACAGCGCCAACGAACAGCCCCAGCCGGACGAAAAAGAAAGCTCTGCGCATGTGCCCCTCCGGCGGCTACTATACGGCCGTCCGTCACTTTTTTGGGAGCACAAATATGTCCGTGACCTTACAGACTGTTCGTCAGCGCCTGGGTCTCGCGGCGGGTGCCGCGGTCATCATCACCCTGGCTCTTCCGGCGGCAGCGCTCGCCCAAGCCCCTGCGGGCTCCGCCAGCCGCTGGACGGTGGAGGTGTATGGCGGCGCGGCGTCCAACAAGGATTCGTCGAACGGCTCGGCCGGCGCCGCGTTTCCGGCCGGCGCACCATTCACGACGGCCGCAAACACGCCGAGCCGCCTTCAGCCCTCGTGGTACTTCGGCGACGGGTCGACGATGCTCAACCAGACCATCGCAGCGTTCTCGACGCTGACCGGCACCACGCTGGACCGCATTGTTCCTGTGGACGCGGCCATTACGACCTCCGCCACCGGCCGAAAGAGCGGCGGGACATTTGGCCTGCGTGTGGGCCGGAGCCTGAGTGCAAAGCTCGCGGTGGAGTTCAGCGCCGAACGCAACACGGGGGGCCAGGCATTCACCGACGAAGCGCTCGCGTCGTTGGAAACCACGCGAGCCAGCTTTCGGAATGCCTTCCAGGATCTGCTCGAAACCGCGCCTGTCACCGCGCTGAGCGTGTCATCAACCTTGGCCACCCGCGGGGGCAGTTCCTCGCAGACGCGACTGGTCGGAGCCGTGCGGTACTCGTTGGTGTCTGGCGGGCGCACCTCCGCCTACGTGCTCGCCGGCGGCGGGATGGTCATGAATGGCACGAACGAGCTGCAGGCCATCCTCACGGGTGGTTATTCGTTCCGGATGTACGGGGCATTTCCGCTGACTGAATTGGATCGCGCGGTCATTACCGTCACCTCCCCGTCGAGCAGTGCACTCGGCCTGGTCGGCGGCGGCGTCACATACGACTTCTCATCGAACGTGGGTCTGCGCGTGGACGTGCGCCTGGCGCTGAGCCCAAACGGCGATGAGGTCAGCATCACGGGCGCGCCCAGCGTCACGGCCGGCGTGCCCCCCAACGTCCTTCCCGCAGTGACCACCCCGGCCGTCCAGTTCAGCACGATCCCGGGCGTCCCCTCGTCGCTTGGCGCCACTGTGCCCGCGCATACCACCTTCATCGGCTCCGGCATGAACCGTCAGGTGTCGTTTACCGTGGGGATCTTCCGGCGCTTTTGAACACGCCGCCGGCAACGTGGGATGACCAGATCTATTTCACATGGAGACGCGGAGGGCAGGCGAGATCTTGAGCAGGGCGATGTCGCGTCGTCCACGACGCCGGAACCGGTGCCGCCGGGCGTCTTGATCGTGACGACTGATGGCCGCTACGGCGACCGGGATCGGGCCGCGATCAGCCGCTCATCCTTGAGTCCGGCGACGCGAACTCGATGAGCAGAGGACAGCCCGTCATATGCGGGACGAGAAAGGCGTCATCGGTCAATACCGGGGAACCGCCGTGTCGAGGAGGCGAGCCCCATCGATGAGCGCGAGTTCGCGTTCGGACTCC
>CAYZLT010000221.1:0-6054 GCA_964479175.1 uncultured Solibacteraceae bacterium
ACGCAATTGTTTCGGCTTCATGTGAATCGGGCCATTGAGTTGGCAGACGCGCGCCTGAAACATGCGCCACACGACGTCGAGGCGCGATACGACCTCGGGGTGGCCCACGGACTCCTCGCCTCCTACATCGGCACGGTCGACGGCAAGATCTCGTCGGCCTTCGGGTCGGCCCGCCGGGCCTACGACGCGCACGAGTGGGTGCTCAACCGTGATGCCACCCGACTCGACGCCGGGCTCATCGTCGGCACCTATCGGTATGCCGTGGCCGCGTTGTCTCTACCCAAACGTTGGCTCGCGTACATCGCCGGCTTCGGGGGTGGCAAGGAGCGCGGCATGGAGATGATCGCTGGAGCCACAAACGCGCCGCTGACGGCCACCGACGCGCGACTGGCGCTCGTGCTGGTCTACTCCCGCGAAGCGCGCCAGGACGACGCGCTGACATTACTGACCGGCCTGATGAAGGACTACCCCGAGAACCGGTTGCTGCAGCTCGAGGCGGCGTCGGCCGCCTGGCGCGCGGGTCACGCGGACCAATCCGAGCAACTGCTGACCAGCGGGCTGGCTCGACACGACCGTGACCCGCGTGCGAAGGGTCCGGGTGAGCGCGCGTTGTGGATTTACAAACGCGGCATGGCGCGCGTGTCGCTCAACCGCCTGGCCGATGCGACCAGTGACCTGCAGCTCGCACTCGCGCAGGGACCATCTGGGTGGGTCCGGGGACGTGTGCACCTGGAGCTGGGAAAGGTTGCGGACCTGCAGGGACAACGCGCCGCCGCTGTGGAGCAATACACACGCGCGCGAACCCTGTGCACCACCCATCAGGACCCGTGGTGTCGCGAAGAGGCGGAGCAGCTCCGTAAACGGCCCTTCCGTTTTCGGTAAGAAGGAATGTGCACAGGGAGACACAGAGGCACGCCCGGACCGGGTCCCATCTGAACACCTCCGTGCCTCCGTGCCTCCCTGTGTAACCAGACGACGGTGCGCTTGTCTGGACTCAGTAAATCCTGAAGAACTTCTTCATGCGATCGAGAAGCGTCTCGGCCGGCGGCGCGACGGCCGATCCGGGCGCCTGCTTCACGGCATCCAGTTCGCGGCGACGCCGCGTGGCGGCCTCGGCAATCCCATCGAGCAACGCCGGATTGCCGCGCACATAGGTCCCGAACGCGTCTGACGGAATTTCGAGCACCGTGGTGTCTTCGCGTGCGGTGACGGTCGCCGTGCGCTGTTCGCCGGTCAACAGCGACATCTCTCCAAAGTAGCCACCCGCCTCGGTCACCGCCACCTCTCGACGATCCGCACCGACGGTAATCGCCACCGATCCATCCAGCACCACAAACATCGACGCGCCGGGTTCACCCTCGGTCACCACGGCTTCCCCACGGGCAAACAGCCGCTCCACCGCCGCGAGCGCGATCGCCTGATGGCCCTCGGGCGGCAGCGCCGCAAACACGGGCACCGCCGCGATCGTCCAGACGAACCGGTCGCGTCGCGCCGTCGTATCCCGCGGGGCTTCGTCGCGGGAGTACTCGACCTGGATCGGCCACGGAATCTCAATCTGACGCCGGCCAAACTCGTAGAAGATCGCCGTCCGCACTTCGTCCTTGGCGCGCGTGTCCTGAGAAAAATCGCTCACCCAGAAGCGTGCATGAAAAATCAGCGCAGACGCCCCGAAGTCCGTCATCACCACATCGGGACGCGGCTCGGCCAGCACGCGCGGACATCGTCGAATGGCGGCCAGCACCGCATCACGCACCACATTGGGTGGATGTTGATACCCGGCACTAACTTCCACAAACAACCGGGTCGGCGCTGCCGGCTCCGAGTAGTTGTTGATGGCTTCTTTGCCGACGATGTTGTTGGGGACGATGACGAGGTTGCCGGCTTTCGTCTGGATCTTTGTCGCGCGCCAGGTGATCTCCTTGACGCGTCCCTGAAACGGCCCAACCTCGATCCAGTGCCCGGGTTTGAAGGGGCGATCGATCTGGAGCGCCAGCCCTGCGAAGAAGTTGCTCAGGGTGTCCTGCACGGCAAAACCCATGATCACGGCGCCGACGGCGGATGTCGCGAGCAGTTGTCCGGGAAACGCCATCGTGGCGAAGACACCGAATACGCCCAGCACCAGGGCGTTCTGGACAATCCCTGGCGCACGTTCGGGTGCGCCTTCCTTGAACCACGGGTTAAAGACCAGCGTGACGAGGCCGTGGATGATGACGAGTGCCAGCAGCAGCTGTATAAACGCCGTGACCTGCGTCGCATACGTCCCCAGCCACAGGGTGTTCGTGACCAGCACGTGCAACACGACCGTGATCGCGGCAAGGAACACGGTCAGCCGAAGACGACGTCGAATCCAGGAATTTCGAAACACGCTCAGCCCGCGATGCCCGTGCGGAACGCCGCGATCTCGGCGGCCGTCACCGTCACACTGACCACGCGCGGATTGGATCCGCCCTTGGCATCACGATCGGGATTGACGCCGCGTGAGCCTGCGGAGGCCACGGTCGCGTCACTCGTTTTTTCGCCACCCAGCTTGGACGTCAGGCTTCCGACGCCAAACCGGCTGCCGCCAGACGGTTTCTCCGTCGCCGCGTCCGCAGTTTTTGTCGCGGCCCCGGGCGCGACGGTGGTGACCGCCGTCACGGGAATGGGTTTATAGGTGATCGTGGACGAGTACCGTGCAGCCACAGTGGCAGCGCCGGTGAGTTTGTCTTTACTGATCTGATTCTTGAGGCGGTCGAGCCGACTGCGCGTCTCGGGATGTGACGCAAACGCCCCGCTGCGTTCCTTGAGATCCTTGTTGCGCTCGGCCAGCTTCGTCAGAAACATTCCAAGTCCCGTCGGCGCGTACCCGGCACCGTTGGCCATCTTGAGACCCAGTTCATCGGACGTGTTCTCGTCGTCTCGATCAAACCCGTTCTCGACGATGTTTTCGTAGGCGGCCTGCGTGAACCGATCGAGCAACTGGTTCTGCGTCAGCGCACCGGCGCCGGCGTCCACCCACTTCGATTTTTTGATCGCCTTGATCGTGTGCTGCTCGGTGACGTGCGCAATTTCGTGCCCGAGAACCCCGGCCAGTTCCGACTCGTTGCGGATGAGTGCCAACGCGCCGCGCGTGATGTGCACGTACCCGCCGGGCGCGGCAAACGCGTTGACGCCGTCGGTGTCGAGCACGACAATGTGCCAGGTGAGGTTGGGCTTCGCGCTCGACAACGCGAGCACGCGACCAACCAGGGTCACATATTTGTGCACAGCCTGGTTCTGGACCACGCCGTACTTCTGACGCAGCTTTTCGGAGATCGCGGCGCCCATCGCGATCTCTTCCTTTTCGGTGATGATCAGGTCGCGTGCCTGGTCGACCTTGTCCTTGGCTTGCGCCGCGCGACCGGCCAGTTTCCCCAATTGCGCCTCTGCCGAGGTGGCAGGAACGACGACGACCAGGACCGCCAGAAATGTGACGTGCATCAGCCGATTGGTCACCTTGCTCATTGAGTCTCCTCGGCCCTGCCGGGCCCGATCTCCACCGCGTGCACCAGCACTGCCGTGGTCTTTCCCTTCACCGTGACCGACCCGATCTCACGCGTGGGCACCGGGATGGTCAATCGGCTGCGCGTCGCGTCGCTGATCAGAATCCGTGTTCCGTAGTCCTTGTTGAGCGACTCCAGCCTCGCGCCAAGATTCACCGCATCACCAATCACGGTGTAACTCATGATCGAAGCCGAGCCGATGTTACCCGCAATCATCTCCCCGGAGTTGACGCCAATCCCGATCTCCATCCGGGGCATCCCGCGCGCCACCCAGGCCGTGTTCAGCCGCTCCAATGTCTCAACCATGTCTACCGCCGCCGCCACCGCGTGGTCGGCGTGACGGGGGTCAGCCACCGGGGCACCGAAGAGGCCCATCACCATGTCACCGACAAATTTGTCGAGCGTGCCCTGGTGCCTGAACAGTACTTGGACCATCGCCGAGAAGTATTCGTTTAATTGGGCGACCACTTCTTCGGGCGACAACTTCTCGGCGGCGGTGGTAAATCCCCGAATATCGGAAAACAGGACCGACATCTCCCGACGCTGCCCTCCAAGTTGCGCCACATCCGGGTTGGCCACAAGGTGCGCGTACACGTCGGGCGAAACATACCGGCCAAACAGCGCCTTCATCTGCCGCTTCTGGCGCCCCTCCACAACGTATTGCCAGACCGTGCCGCCAAAGGTGGCTAGCGTCAGACCGAACACCGGCGCCACGATCGCGATCCACAGGCCACTCCCCACCGACGCGGTCAGGCCCCACACCAGTCCGGCAGCCATGGGCACCAGCACCACAAGCGCCAGCCCCACCGGTAACACGACAGCGACGATGCCGGCGGCCAGGCTGGCTGCAGCCGTGACCGCTCCATCCACCACAGGAGCAGCCCGCCGCATCGTCCTCCCCGTCAGCACATCGTCGGCCGCCGCCGCATGGAGTTGCACGCCGGGCATCGCGGGCCCGCCAAACGGCGAGACACGGATGTCGTTTTCGGAGAGGGCGGTCAAACCGATGAACACGATCTTGTCGCGGAAGATCGCCGGGTCAAGCGTTGTGGGTTGCCCGGCGTGGAACTGTTCCTCGGAGCGAAGCACATCAAAAAACGGCACGCTCGTATACGTGCGGGTGCCGTCGGGCGTGGCGTACGGACCGTGCTGGCGAAGGATCATCTGGCGGGACGGCTCGAGCGCCAGTCGGCTGTCCCTGATGCGGAGAAACTCGCCGTCGAGTGTGACGTCGTCGGGCGGGCGGGACGTCGCAAAGAGGGCCGCTGACACACCGAGCCACGGGATCATTCGACCCTGAGCCTCAAGGAAGGGAAAGATGCGCCGCGTGGTGCCATCGGCATCAATGGGTACGAGCGTGTGGCCCACCCCGGCGCTGACGTTGGCGAGAGGCTCGATGGGCAGTCGCAGGTGCGGACGCTGCGGAAAGCCCGGGCCGGGGTCGTAGGTGATGCCCGGAATCGGCGGAGCGACGCCGGGCGGGCCTGTCTCACTCTCCAGGCCCTCGAACGTGACGTTCGCGGCCAGAATCACATTGCCCGCGCGACCGACGCTCTCCACCAACAACGCATCGGACTCGGGGCCACTCATGAGGCGGTCGCCCACCGGAAACGCGCTGCGGCGATCGTGGTCCAGAAACAACACATCGTACGTGATGACCCTGGCGCCCGCCCTGGCCACAAAGTCCACGACACCTGCATGCACCATCCTGGGCCACGGCCATCGCCCGAACACGGGCTCGAGCGCGTCCATAGACGATTCGTTGATCTCGATGATGACGATCTCGTCGCTGGCGTCGGCGGGGGTGTGGGTCGCAACGAGGCGTCGGTCAAAGGCGGTCAGCTCGACGTCGTCAAAGACGCCGAACCAGACCAGGGCCATGGTCGCGAAGAAGGCAGAAGCCCCGATCGCGATGCCGACGGCGAGTTTACGCATGCGGGGAGTGTACGGCCGTGTGTTGGTAGCGGTACGGGGATTTGCGAAAGGTTGGAACATCCCGGTCGCTGGCAGCTGGTACGTAATAGGAGGCATGCCGACGAGCTTCCGTCCGTGCGCGCCCGATCAGTCGTTGCTGTTCCCGCCGTCGCCCAGGGACTGGCTGCCCGAAGGGCATCTGGCGTTCTTTATCGCAGATGCGGTCGCCGCCCTCGATCTGTCGGCCCTCTATGCCCCCTACGAGGGCGATGGCCGCCGGAATCAACCGTTCGATCCCCAGATGATGGTGACGGTCTTGGTGTACGCGTATGCGACGGGCACGTTCTCGTCGCGGAAGATCGCGCGCACTGCATGAGGATGTCGCGTACCGCGTGCTCGGCGCGGGCAATGTTCCAGCCCATCGGACGGTGGCTGATTTTCGACGGCTCCACCTCCAGACGTTCACGGCGTTGTTTGTGCAGGTCGTGCAGATCGCCCGTGAAGCGGGCGTCGTGCAGCTGGGGACCGTGGCGATCGACGGCACCAAGGTGCACGCGAACGCGAGCAAACGGAAAGCGATGAGCTACGCGCGGATGTTGGAACAGGAGCGTCGGTTGCG
>CAYZLT010000222.1:0-6050 GCA_964479175.1 uncultured Solibacteraceae bacterium
GTGTATTCGACGAGCTCGGTGCGCGTCCATGCGAACTTCGAAGCGAAAGTGTTGGTCTCGGTGGCCTGCACAGCCGGTCGCAGATCAGGACCGGCAGTGAACAGGTCCGGCGAATCGTCGGCGCCTTGTACCGTGTACACGAACACATCCGCCTTCTCGGCCTTGGCCAAGCCGGTCACGCTCTTGTCGAGCCACACCACACGCGCCTCCTGGCCTTCGACTGTGCGCGCGTAGCCGGATCGCTTGGTCTTCGGATCAAAGATCGAGAAGTACGCGGGATACAGGGTGACGGGCTCCGGGGGCGCGCCGAACGCCGGGCTGTCGACACGAAGGTACCGGTACCGGACGGGCTCCCGCATCGTCGTGATCCCAAGCACGTCGGTGGCAGTCTTGCCTTCGGGCGTAATCGTCCAGACGCCGAACTTGTCGTAGAGCACCACCGCGGAGTCGTTGGCGGTCCAACCCGCCGATCCGAACATCGGCTTCTCCGGTGCCGTACTGTCGGACTCGACGTCGACGAACGATGTCTTGACGTTACGCGTGATATTGGTCGTCACCTTCGTCGCCAGGTCCATCGTCCAGTAGTGTCCACCCTCGGTGTAGAGCAGGTATTTCCCAGTGGGACTGACAGATGCCGATCCAGTCGCCTTCATCTTGAGTGGGGTGCGTGCGCCGGTGGTCAGGTCGAGCATCACCACGTCCGAGGCGCCGCGGCCAATCGATCGGTCCATCAGATACGGCGTGAACTCATTGACGAGCGCGTGTGTGGTGCCGCGAATCGGTGAGACCGTTTCGTCGAACGACGTGCCGACGACCGTGAGGCGATTGGATGCGAGGTGCCACACGGCCGGCAGGTTTCGCCTGCGGTCCGCGGCAGACCGCAGCTTCTGGGCGGGCATGACGGTCGCATCATTCCAGTGCCACACATCGACGTCAGGTCGTTCAGGTGCGGCGGCTCCTCGTCCACCAGCGCGGCCACCAGCCGGTGGTGCGGGTTTCACCGGCCACTCAGACGCACCAAGCATCACCATCGCGCCACCGTTCGGTCCGGCGTCGAGCCATGAGGGACGACGGAAGGTCACAAGGCGCTGACCAGCGAGGTCGCCAGCGCCATTGGCCGTCGGGTCGATCGTGCGCGCGGATTCGTTGGCCTGGTCGACAGCCATCCAAGCCATCGCGATCTGTGTCGGCCCATCCCGCTTCTCATCCATCTTCGAGCGCAGCGCCACGAGATCAGCCGAGTCGTCGCGCCAGACCAGTGTGGAATAGTCGGCCGCGCTCGCGTGCAACACGCGCAGACGCGAGGTGGCCGGGTTGTAGAGGTGAATGCCGTTGCCGGCCTGACCATCCGCGCTGATGACCATGGCGAGCAGTCGGCCCGTGTCGGACGCCTGCCAGGCGAACTCCGACACGTTGCCAAATGTCGTGTCGGTGCCCGTCGCAAGGTCACGAATGATGAGGGTGGTCCCAATCGGCGCGACCGGTGTTGCCGCCGCACCAGGCCCGCCCACGCGGCCAGCGGGCGGCGCCGCCGGAGGGGCAGCTCCGCCTGCAGGAGTCGGCGCATAGCGCTTCATGGCGAGCGACTGTCCGGTTCGGTCAAACGCAAACGACTCGATCCCGTCGATCACCGTCTCCGTGTGTGTCGTCAGGTTGTAGAGGCCGAGCTTGCGCAAAATCGGCGTGCGCGCCGTGCGCATCCGATCCTGTTCCTCTTCGGAGAACCCGATGCCGTACGCCAGCCACTGCGAGTTCGATGAAAACGACGCCAGCGAACCAAAGCCGACCGTCTTGACTGCCGCGACCTCGCCAACCTTTGTGATGCGCAGTTCGTTGGTGCCGCCGACGCGGTTGATGCCGTACGCCAGCCACTTGCCATCCGGCGACAATCCCCCGCGCGCCGCTCCGGGGACGATCGATTCGAACTGATCGTAGTCCGCAGGTGTGAGTGTCGGTTTCGCCTGTGCAAACGGATCCGCGGCAAACACCGCCACGAACGCAACAAGCCCGACCATCGAATACAGCACGCGTCGCATCATTTCAACTCCAGTGTCAGCTATTCACAGGGAGTCACAGAGACACGGAGAACTTGAGGTGTTCCCCAAAACCCTCCGTGCCTCTGTGTCTCCCTGTAAAAATCTTGTCGGATCTTACTCTGATGGATAGGTCTTGACGACGTAGTCGTCGACCAGTGCCAGGAAGGCGGTGGCGAGCTCGTCGTAGGTGCCGCGGAGGGAGGTGGCGTGTTGCCCGTCGATGAACACCGGGCAGTTCGGCGATTCTCCTGTGCCCGGCAGCGAGATGCCGATGTTGGCCGCCTTGGACTCGCCCGGGCCATTCACCACACAGCCCATCACCGCCACCGTCATCGTCTCGACGCCGGGATGCCGGGTCTTCCACGTCGGCATCATTTCGCGCACATATCCCTGGATACGTTCGGCCAGTTCCTGGAAGGTTGACGAGGTCGTGCGCCCACAGCCAGGACATGCCGTGATGGCGGGCGAGAACGACCGGAGTCCAAGCGCCTGCAGGATTTCGCACGCCGCATAGACCTCTTCGCGGCGGTCGCCACCAGGCCTCGGCGTGAGTGACACACGAATGGTGTCGCCAATGCTCTCGTTCAGGATCACGCCTAGCGCTGCGGCAGACCACGTGAGGCCCTTGATCCCCATGCCGGCCTCGGTCAAACCCAGGTGCAGCGGCTGATGGGTCTTTTTCGCAAGGTCGCGATAGACCGTGATGAGGTCACGTGGGCGCGACACCTTGCACGAGATGATGATCTGGTCGGTGCGCAGTCCCGACTCGAGCGCCAGTTCGGTCGACTGCAGCGCCGAGAGCACCATGCACTCGTTGACGATGTCCTCGGAAGTTTTGCCCAGGTTCTTGTCCGTGTTCTCCTGCATCCGGGCCATGACGAGTTCCTGATTCAGGGACCCGCCGTTGACGCCGATGCGCACGGGCTTCTGGTGATCCACCGCCACCTGGCAAATCGTCGAAAACTGCTCATCCCGTCGTCGTCCCGTGCCGACGTTGCCGGGATTGATGCGGTATTTGTCGAGGGCCGCTGCGGCATCCGGATACCGCGTGAGCAGTTGGTGACCGTTGTAGTGGAAGTCACCAATAAGCGGCACCGTGCAGCCCAGGTCCAGCATGCGCTGTTTGATCTCGGGCACCGCCGCTGCCGCGTCCGGCGTGTTGACGGTGATGCGCACCATCTCCGAGCCGGCTTCGGCCAGTTCCACACACTGCTGGACCGTGGCCGCCACATCGGTGGTGTCGGTCATGGTCATGCTCTGGACGACGACCGGGGCCCCGCCACCGACCTGCACATTGCCCACCCGCACGCCAAACGTCTTGTGAAGCCGAACCGGAACAGCCATGCCCCCTGATCATACCGGAGGCCAAAACCCGGGACCTGCGGTCCTACGAAATGAGGCAATGGGCCAATGGGGCAATGTCGATCGGCCGATAATGGATCACATGGAGTACGGGATGAAGACAGTGAGAATTCTGGCGTTGGGGTTGGTGGTGGTGCTGGCAGGGGTGGGCACGGCGTGGGCGCAGGCGGCTGCGACCGAGTCGGACATCAACCGGCTCGACGTGGCGGCCACCGAGGTGGCCCGACTGGCCACCACGCTCAAGGCGAGCGACCCGACCCGCGCGGCGGATGTGGACAAACAACTGGCCACGTTGCGCGAAGAAATCGTCTACCTGCGCGTGAAGTTGCGGCGCGACGGTGCGACGCGCGCGGAATATTCCGATGTGCGCGACCGCCTCGAGACCCTCCGCGTGCGCGCCGCCGGGGACAAAGTGGCGGCGCAGCCGATTGACCCTGCCATCGTCCAGGACGACCCCATGGTGGCCGGCACCCGCGTCTGGACCATTCCGGTCGGCACCGAACTCGACGTGCGCCTGCAGACCCATCTCAATTCGGCCACGGCCAAGGTTGAGCAACGCTTCGAAGCCACCACCATCGTTGATCTCAAGATGGACAAGCACCTCGTGCTCCCGGCGGGCACGGTGGTGCGGGGATTTGTGGGTTCGGTGCGAGCGGCCACGCGGACCAGTCGACAGGGGAGCCTCACTCTCTCGTTTGATGAGGTCGTGCTCACGGGCGGCCCCACCCGCATGCGCGCCACGGTGACCAAGGCGCTCGACGGCAAGATGAGCGACGACGTCAGCCGCATCGGCACCGGTGCCGTGGTGGGGGCCATCCTCGGTGGCCTGCTGGGTGGCGGCAAGGGCCTGCTCGTCGGCGTGCTCGTGGGCGGGGGTGGCACCATCGCCGCGACCGACGGCACCGACGTGGACCTGCCCCCCGGCACCATCCTGCGCCTCCGTATCGATTCGCCCCTCGAGATTCGATAAGCTCTCGGACGAATGACTCATCAGGAACGAGTGTCACTGACCATCGCGGGCTTCGAGTCCGCGATGGAACGATTCCTTGGACGCGTCGCACCACTGTCGGAAGCGGAGGGCACCCGGGTGCCGCCCAGCGGGGGCTGGTCTGCCGCCGGCGTCACGTGGCACGTCGCGGTCACCAACGAGGGATTTACTTCGTTGGTCGACGGCTCGCGTCCCCTGGCACGTGCGCCAGAGGCCGACTTCGTCGAAACGCCCTTCTCGGAAATCATCGCCCTGGTGCCCGATCGGCTTGAGGCGCCCGAGGTGTTCCATCCTCCGGCCGACCTGACGATGGGGCAGGCGCTGGCGCGGCTGCAGGCGTCGCGCACGGCGTTTGTCGAGGCGTATCGAGCCCTGCCCGAATCCCGTGGCCTCTGGACGGTGAAGTCCATCCTGGGCCTGATCACGGTGTATCAGGTCGGCGAGTGGGCCATTGCTCACGTCGCGCGCCACAACGCGCAGGCGAAGAGAACCCTCGCCTGATCGCGTTACAATCGGCGGCATGACAACCCGCATTCCTGCCGCCATCGCGGCTGCCATCATCATCGCGTCGTCTGCCGCTGTTTTTGCCCAGACCCAGCCGGACCAGGCCATGATCGACCGCGCGCGTGGCATTCACGACCGCGTGATCACGATGGACACCCACGTGGACATCTCGGCGGCGCGATTCACGACCGCCTGCAACTACACGATGCGTCTGACGACGCAGGTGAATTTGCCGAAGATGAAGGAAGGCGGCCTCGATGCGCCGTTCCTCATCGTCTACACCGGCCAGGGCGCGTTGACGCCGGAGGGGTTTGACGGTGCCTACAAGCAGGCCGTCGAGAAGTTCGACGCCGTGCATCGGCTCGTCAAGGAGATCGCGCCCAACGAGATCGAACTGGCGCTCACGCCCGCTGATGTGGTGCGGATCAACAAGGCCGGCAAGAAGGTGGCGATTATCGGGGTCGAAAACGGCTATCCGATCGGGACCGACCTTGAGCGTGTGAAGGAGTTCTACGAGCGTGGCGGGCGGTACATGTCGCTCGCACACAACGGCAACTCGCAGCTGGCTGATTCCAATTCAACCGAGGCGGCCAACGGCGGCATTCATGGTGGGTTGAGTCCGCTTGGCAAGCAGGTGATTGCCGAGATGAACAAGTGGGGGATGATGGTCGACATTTCCCACCCGTCCAAGCAGGCAAACATGCAGGCGATCGCGCTCTCGAAGGCGCCGGTGATTGCGTCGCATTCGTCGGTGCGTGCGCTCGCCAATCACACCCGCAACATGGACGATGAGCTGTTGCTGGCGCTCAAGAAAAACGGCGGCGTCATGCAGACCGTGGCGTTTGCGACCTACGTGAAGGTCGATGAACACGGCCCGGCGCGTCAGGCGGCGGTCGCGGCGTTGGGTCAGGAGTTTGGTGTGGCAGCTGCTCCCGGTGGCGGTCGTGGCGCCGGCGGCGGTCGTCAGGGCGGCGGGGCGCCCGCTGCGAATCAGCCGGCGGCGTGTCCTGTGGAAGATGGTGCGGCGGCGGGCACGGCGCCGCAGGCTGCGGGCCGCGCAGGTGGCGGCGGCGGTGGTCGTGGTGGCGGCAACGCGGCCGCGATTGCGGCGTTGCCTGAGGATCGTCGTGTGGAGTACACGCGCCGGTTGTCGGAGATCA
>CAYZLT010000223.1:0-6050 GCA_964479175.1 uncultured Solibacteraceae bacterium
GTACAGGCCCGCCCCGGTCATGAACAACGTGACCAACTGGCCGGCCACTTCATCAATGACCACCGGCCCGGGATCTTCACGATTAAGCGCTGTGGCGGTCACATCCGCCGCCCAGATGCCGACCAGCGTCACCCCGAGCAGGATTGCGAGTTGCGCCGGCCAGGCCCAGTGGCTGGTGACCAGATACAGGATGACGCCGACGGCTGAACCCCAGGTCCCAGGGGCCACGGGCAGATATCCGACCCCGGCAACCGTGCCGAGAGCCATGCCGAGTTGTTTCACGCGCGGACCACGCGTGTATGCGCCAATCGATCGTGGACGGCCTGTCGCTGTCCGATCATCGCAGCGACGAGTCCAGCACCAAGCGGCAACAACGATAGCGCCCGGACGGCGGCTTGTTTGAGGGAGACGCGGTCTTGGTCGTCAGAGACCACCCTGAGGCCCATCACCATCTTGCCAACGGTCTGGCCCTGGGCCGCGGTAAACAACAGTTCGTAGCCCAGCGCGATCAGGGCGAAGAACGCGAGCATCGGGATGGCCGGCAGTTCCAGCACCTGCGCCAGTGGCAATTCGGCCAACTGCAGGGTGAACACCACGACCACCGCCGCGATGGATCCGAGCAACGCCGCATCGATGGCGGCCGCCGCAAATCGTGCCCCCACTTCGACAGGTGCCACCGGGAACACGGACCGAGCCGCAGGCTCTGCCGGATACAACACCGGCTCGTCGTGCATGGCCGTCGGCCGCAGGGGTGTGTGCGAGAGGTCATCCACCGAATCGAGCAGGTCGGGTTCGTGGCGGGGCGCGTACTTTGCCCGCAGCTTCGCCGGGTCGGGGGTGGTGCGGCGCACGGCCAGTGGCGTCCGTGGGCGCGCGGGCACTTTGACCAGCGGCACCAGATCCTCGTCGTCATCCATGAGGCCGTCCGGCATGTCACGGACGAAGAGCGGGAGTTCGCTCGTCATGATTGGGACGTGCGGCTGTGGGACGTGCGGCTGTAGGACGTTCGGCTGTGCGATGGCCGCAACGGCCTCAGCCGGAGGGGTCATGGTCGCAACACTACTGTCGTTCCAACGCGCGTAGCTGGTCGCCGTGGCCGTGGCCGGGCGAGCGCTGTTGGGCATCGGGCCGGGCTCCTGGTCCAACACAAAATTCGCCAGCGGATCGTACAAGTCGTCGATGGACAAGTCGTGACCGCAGTTTTTGCACCGCGGCTCCGGTTCAAAGCTCAGATAGTGACACTTCGTACATCTCATCGCGCCCCCCGTCGTGCGGGATCGTCGGCCGCGGCCAACAACACCCGCTGAATCTCCACCCGCAACCTATCGGCATCTGGCCGTGAGTTCTGTTCGGTCCCAACCCGGTCAAGCACCGCCAGCGCATCGGCGAGGCGCCCTCTGGCGTAAAGGGCGCGTGCCCGAATCAGCGCGACTTCCCCACCGGAGAGCACCGGCACGGGCACTGCCGCCGGTGCCACGACTGGTGCCTGCACAGGCGACTGAAATCCCACCCGCGTGCGAATCGCCGGACTCGACCACAACACACCGAGGCACACCACGATGGCCGCGGCGGCCACCTGTCGCAACCGGACGCGGTAACTCGCCCACGCGAGGCCCCGGTGCCACCACACGGTCGTGGGCACAGGCACGGCGTGAATGCGTTGCGCTCCACCGCTGACTCGCTCGAGACGTTCAAGCCGCAGGCGCAGGGCCGCGGTCCGCTCGTCATCGCCGGTGATCGCGATGACCTGCGTCAGCCGGGCCCGGGCTTCCGCAGCCCGGCCACCATCGAGCAGTCCCGACACCGCCTGCAACGATTCATCCGCGCGGCGCTGGCGCTCCGCAATGGCTCCGCGCGCCCGTTCGATATACGCGCGCGCACTGGCCTGATGGCGGTCGAGGAACAACACGCGCGTCCAGAGATGGATTGCGTCTTCGAACCGCCCTTCGAAATAATGGCCGAGACCCTCGGTGAGCAGACTCTCGACGCGACTATCCCCGCTCGACGGTCGTTCCGGCGTCTGATCAGCGTGGCGTGGAGCGTCTGTCATGCGGCTTGGCGGGGAGTATAGCGAGTCCGATCAAGAAGTACAAGCACGACCTCAGAGGTCGTAATGTATCGACATGGCGATCATCGAATGTATTCCCAACATCAGTGAAGGTCGGCGGCAGGACGTGCTCGACGCGTGTGCGGCGGCGATCCGTGCCACCGGCGCAAAGTTGCTGGACGTCAAACCGGACACGACCCATCACCGGACGGTGTTTAGTTACGCCGGCGACCCTGCGCAGGTGAAGGCGGCGACCCTCGCGCTGTTTGACCAGGCGATCGCCGCCATCGACCTCCGCCAGCACCAAGGCGAACATCCGCGCCTCGGCGCCGTGGACGTCGTCCCCTTCGTGCCGATCGAGGGCGCGACGATGGCTGAGTGTGTGGCACTGGCGCGCGAGGTAGCCGACGAGGTGGCCACGCGTCACGGGCTGCCCATTTATCTGTACGAAGACGCGGCCGCCACGCCGGCGCGCCGGAATCTCGAGGACATCCGCCGTGGCGAGTTCGAAGGGCTGGCCGCCAAGATCGCCAAGCCCGAATGGGCGCCGGACTTTGGCCCCGCCACCGCGCACCCATCGGCCGGTGCCTCGGTCATCGGCGCCCGGATGCCGCTCATCGCCTACAACATCAACCTGGCGACCGATCGTCTCGATGTCGCCAAGAAGATTGCAGCCGCCGTGCGTCACAGCACCGGCGGCCTCCGCTACGTGAAGGCGATGGGCCTGCCCCTGGAAGACCGCGGCATCGTGCAGGTGTCAATGAATCTGACCAACTTCGAGAAGACCCCGATCTACCGCGTCTTCGAGATGGTCAAACGTGAAGCCGCTCGCTACGGCGTCAACGTGTTGGAAAGCGAAATCATCGGCCTGGTCCCTTCCGCCGCGCTGACCCAGTCAGCCGCGTGGTTTCTCCAGGTCAGCGATTTCACAGAAGGCCAGGTGCTGGAAAACGCACTGCGCCTTGGGCAATGAGGCGATGAGGCGATGAGGCAATGACATCGCCCCATTGGCTCATTAATTCCTGGAAGGCTCCAGGCCGAGTCCCTTCATCTTGCGGTAGAGGTTGGACCGCTCCACGCCGAGCATGTCGGCGGTGCGCGAGATGTTGCCGTCGCAGACGCCCAGGGCCACGCGGATGTATTCACGTTCCCAGTCGTCGCGGGCGGTATAGAGCGGCGCGACGGTGAGGGGGGCGGCGGACTCCAGGGCGACGCGCAGGTGTGCGGGCGCCGTGACGCCGAGAAACGCCAGGTCTGCCGCCGTGATCGTGTCGCCGGGCACCATGATCATCACCCGTTCGATCACGTTCCTGAGCTCGCGCACGTTGCCCGGCCACCGGAACGCGCGGAGCACGGCTTCGGCTTCCGGCGCCAGTTGTTTGAGGCGTCGCCCGTATTCGCGCGCGATCTCCCCCACAAAATGCCGGGCCAGCACGATGATGTCGTCGCCTCGTTCACGAAGCGCCGGCACGTGGATGGGGATCACGTTGAGCCGGAAAAACAGATCCTCGCGGAAGCGGCCGCCACGAATCTCCTCCAGCAAGTCCTTGTTGGTCGCGGCAATGATTCGGACGTCCACCCGCACGCTGTGTTGCCCGCCCACCGGCTCGACCACTTGTTCCTGCAGCGCACGCAGCACCTTGGCCTGCGTCTTGACGCTCATGTCCGCGATTTCATCAAGGAACAACGTCCCGCCATGCGCCAATTCGAACTTGCCGCGCCGGTCCGCCACCGCACCGGTAAACGACCCACGCGCGTGGCCAAACAGTTCCGACTCGATCAGTTCTTCAGGAATGGCCGCGCAGTTCACCTCAACAAACGGCCCGTCGCGCCGCTGACTCAACAGGTGAATATGACGCGCGACCAATTCCTTGCCAGTCCCGTTTTCACCCGAGATCAAGACGCGACCGTTGGTCGGCGCGGCCATGGCGATCTGCTCGCGCAGCCGGCCAATCGGCACACTCTCCCCCACGATCACAAACCGGCGGTCGACGCGCGCACGCAGGGCACGGTTCTCGATCTCGAGCAACCGTTGGCGCAAGGCATTGCGCACCACCAACACGGTCTTTTCGAGCGACAAGGGCTTTTCGATGAAGTCGAAGGCGCCCAGTTTTGTCGCACGCACGGCGTGTTCAATGCTGCCGTGGCCTGAGATCATGACCACCTCTGCTTCGAATCCAATCGCACCGGCGAGCGCGCGCAACTGTTCGAGCGTGTCGAGTCCATCGAGCCCGGGCAGCCAGATGTCGAGCAGCAACACGTCGTACGGCTTGCGTTTGACCTGTTCGATGCAGGCTTCGCCGCTGTCAACCGTGTCGACCTGATAGCCCTCGTCGCGCAGCACGCCCGCCAGCGACGATCGCACGCCGGCCTCGTCATCCACGATGAGAATCAGTGCCATCGTGATTTACTCCGCCGGCAGGACGACCGTAACGACGGCGCCGGAGGGCACACCATCGCCGACGTCAATGCGTCCGCCATGTTCCGCAATGATGCGCTGCACAATTGCCAACCCCAACCCACTGCCACGCCCCTTGGTTGAATAGTACGGCATGAACAGTTTGTCGCGATCGGCCGCCGGCACTCCGGGTCCGTTATCGGTCACCGTCAGCGCCACCCCCGGCATGGTCGCTTCCACGGCCGTGGCAATCACAATCATCGGCGCGTGGCCATCAGGCCGTGGCGGTCCTGACGGCCCACCCAGCGCCTCCATCGCGTTGTCGATCAGGTTGATGATGACCTGCCGCATCTGTTCGGCGTCCACCCGCACCAGCGGCACACCCTGCGCGAGGCGCGGCTCGATCCGCAGCGTCCCCTGCTGCAGCACGCCCGCATACAAGGTCAAGGTGTCCGAGACGATGGCGTTGAGATCGGCAGGGGCCATCCGAGGCCCGCGCAGCCGGGCGAACTGCGCAAACTCATCCACCAGCCCCTTGAGCGCGTCCACCTCGGTAATGATCGCGCCCGTGCACTCATCGACGAGGGCTTTGGCGTTGGGTGGTGCCGACGCAAAATTCCGGCGCAGGCGCTCCGCGCTCAACTGAATCGGCGTGAGCGGATTCTTGATTTCGTGCGCCAGCCGGCGCGCCACATCACGCCACGCCGCCACGCGCTGCGTGCGGATCAGGGGCGTCACGTCATCAAGCACGATCACCACGCCGTCTTGTGCGCCACTGGTGCCGACCAGTGCCGTGGCCGCCGCCGCGAGGTGCACTTCGCCTTCGGGACGAGTGATGGTGATTTCCTCGATGCCGCCGGCGCGCGTCACGCCGGCCGTGACCAGCGGCAACAACGCCTGCAGATCGTCGCGCGACAACACCGAGGTCACCGGCCGTCCGATGACGCCGGCATCAAGCGCCAGCAATCGCATCGCCGCCCCGTTCATCGTCGAGATCCGTCCGGACGCGTCGAGGGAGACCACCCCCGTGGCGACGCGCTCGAGCACCGTCTCGATGTAGCGGCGCCGTGTTTCGACTTCGACGTTGCGTTCGGCCAGTTGCTGCCGTGACTGCTCCAGGCGCTCCTGGCTGGTGCCCAACTCTGCTGCCATCGAGTTGAATGCTTCCACCAGCGAGCCAAGTTCATCACTCGTTTCGGGCTCAAGGCGCATGTCCAAGTGACCGGCACCGATTGCCCTGGCGCCTTCCGCCAGCATCTGCACCGGGCGCGTGATGCGTTTGGCGATGTAGAACCCCATCCAGGTCGCCGCTGTCAGGATGAGCAGCGCGACCATCAGGAAGAACCCGGCCGTGACACCTTGCAGAGGTCCACTGAGCACCCGGAGCTGGAGCCACTGCTCGTAGGCCGCCGTCGCACGTCGGGCATCGGCCGTCATCGATTCCGATACGTGGAGCGACGTCACAATGACCCCGACGACCACACCCTCGGCGTTCCGAACCGGCGCGCCCGCGCGCACCAGGATGCCGCCGCTGGGCACCGTGTCCTGAGTGGCGTCGGCCGTGCCAGTCGCCGCCACACGTGCGGCCAGCCGATCGGCCGACGC
>CAYZLT010000224.1:0-6041 GCA_964479175.1 uncultured Solibacteraceae bacterium
GCAATAAATGCGTTGACGCCCGATGCATACGCCTCAAAAATTCGTTTGCCGTCCGGATGATAACTTGTCCATTCTCGATCGTCCATGGGACCGCGATACCGCAGCAGCCGCGCCTGCCGGTCCCGCGCCACCGCCTGTGGCCCGAGGATCTCGGCCATGCGGCCCTCTTTGTCGCGCCTCCACAACTCCATCTGCCACAGCCGGTCCTGCGCCATGACGTACCCCTGCGCAAAAAAGAGGTCGTCCGTGTTCTGCGCGTAGATGTGCGGAATGCCCCAGCGGTCGCGAATCACCTCGACGCTGTCGCGCAGTCCCGCGAGCCGCTGTTCGCCATCGAGCGGTGTCAGCGCCGCCCGCGCGGCAGGCGGCGCCGTCTGCGGAGTTACGCGCGCTGGCGCGGGCAGCGCGACGATGGTGACGAGGAGGAGGGCCAAGAGGCCGGCGATGAAGAGCTTGGGTCGCATGTCGATTCCCCGATTCAGATTACCGCTCCAGATTTCAGTTGTCAGATGTTCGCAGCGCCCGCTTGAACACCTTGCCGGTCGGCCCGACGGGCAGCGACTCGCGGATTTCCACGAGGCGTGGGTATTTGTAGGCGGCGAGTTGCTCCTTGCTCCACTCGATCAGCGCCTCCGGCGTGAGGGTCGCGCCGGGTTTGAGCACCACATACGCCTTCACTTCTTCACCGAGTCGTTCATCGGGCACACCGATGACGGCGACCAGCGAGACGGCCGGGTGTGTCATCAGTACTTCCTCGATCTCGCGCGGATACACATTCATCCCGCCTCGCAAGACCATGTCTTTCTTGCGATCCACGATCGCGACGTACCCGTCCGCATCGATCGTCCCGATGTCGCCGGTGTGGAACCACCCGCCCTTGAGGGCCTCGGCTGTCTCGGCTGGTCGGTTGAAGTAGCCCTTCATGACGTTGTGACCACGAATCACAATTTCACCGCGCTCACCCGACGGCAATGGCTGATCCTGATCGTCCACCACACGCACTTCGCACCCGAAGACGGGCAGCCCGACGGTGCCGGGCTTGGAGGGCAGGAACACCTGGTTAAAGCACGCCACCGGCGATGTCTCGGACAGGCCATAACCCTCGAGAATGCGCACACCAAACGTCTTGCCGAAATCTTCGAGCACCGCCACGGGCATCGGCGCGCCGCCCGAGCAGCAGATACGCAGCGACGCGGCCACAGTCGACACATCGAGGCCAGACTGACGGGCGTGCTGCAGCAACGCCCAATACATGGTGGGCACGCCAATCCAGCACGTAATCCGTTCATCAACCATCGTCTGCAGGACAGTCGCTGCATCAAAACGCGGGAGCAGGATGATGGTCTGACCGCCGGAGATCGCCGCGTTCATCTGCGCGGTTTGTCCGGTGGAATGAAACAGCGGCAAGGTGATCAACTGCCGGCTGGTGCCCGCCAGCGGGCTGTCGAGCGTCGGCGCCATCATGTCGCGCGACACGATGGCGTTGGTCACCATGTTGAAGTGTGTGAGCTCGGCGCCCTTCGGTTGGCCGGTGGTGCCCGAGGTGTAGAGAATGACGGCGGTGTCGGTCGGTGCGGGCGCGTGGCTGGCGAACACCGGGGCCTGGGTGTGCATGATCTGCCCGAGTGTCATCGCCCGCTCGACGGGACTCGGTCCTGCCGGGTTCGCGGTCATGACGATCAGGTGCGCGCAGCCCGGCGTCTCATCACAGGCGGCGCGCGCCATCTGCGCCATCGGCAGTTCGGCGGTGCCTTCAAACACCAGCAGCGCCTTCGCCTGTGAGTCGGCTAGGTGATAGGCAATCTCGCGCGGCTTCAACAACACGTTGAGCGGCACCACCACACCGCCCATTTTGAGAATGCCGTAATACGCGATCGGAAAATACGGCAGGTTCGGACAGGACAGCGCAATGTGGTCACCTGCCGAGAGTCCGAGCCCCCGCAAACCACCGGCGACCTGATTGGCCATGGCGTTGAGCTGCGCATAGGTCAGCCGCAGGCCGCCCTGCACGACGGCCTCACGCGACGGCGTGAGACGCGCCTGCTGCTCAAGCAGGTTCGACAGGTTCATGGTGGTCGCAGTCATCTCCTCATCTCCTCATCCTTATTTGCGAAGCAGCCACCGCGCCAGCGCGGCGATGTCGTCAGACGACAACTTGTCGCCAAACGCGGGCATTTCGCCAGTGGGCTTGACGTCGAGAGGCGCGGTGATTTGCCGAATCAATCCGGCCTCGTTGATCTTCGCGCCAACCCCGACAAGCGACGGTCCCTCGGTGCCTCCGACGGGTCCCATCACATGACAGCGCAGGCAATGGCGGTTAAACACCACCGCCATCCGGCCATCGTCATTCACCTCCGGCAGTGGACTGCCTGATCGACCTCGGGCGAGCGCCGCAAGCAGCGCGTCCCGATCGTGCTGCGCATTTTGATCGGCCACCGGTGCGGGTCGCAGTCCCGGCGCGATCATCTCGGGATCGACCAGATGGGACGCCACCCAGCTGCGCGGACGAGAGACGCGCACGGGGTCCACCGGCCCCGCCACGCCATCGGGATCATGGCAGGTCGCGCAGGATCCGGTCTGCAGCAACACCGCGCCCGCCTGTTCGCGCACGTTCCATCCGTCGCCCGAGGACACGGGTTTATCCATCGCGCCAAGCACGGTCAGGGTGGTGATGGTGACCAATCCGGCGGCGAACGTCATCAGCAGCCACCGGCGATCGCGCAGGCCTCGTGTGCGTGCGCGGTCCAGCCACGGCAACAGCGCGAGCAACGTCATGACCACCCCGGGCAGGATGATGGCGCCGACGATCTCGAGTTTGCCCGGAAAATATTTGAGCAACTCAAAGAGCCCGAGGAAATACCACTCGGGGCGCGGAATGTAATCACTTGATGTCGGATCGGCGGGCGGCTCAAGTGCGGGAGCCCCCTGCCAGGCCAGGGCCGCCAGCGCGATCCCCACCACCAGCGCGACCGTCAGATCACGTCCGGCCTGATACGGAAAGAACGATCGCGATTCCCCCGTCTGTGGCGTGATGGGCCCCGAGATGCCGTGCCGACGCATCAGATAGAGGTGCAGGCCGATGAGGCCGAACAACACCGGCGGCAACACGAGTACGTGCACGGCGTACCAGCGTGTGAGCGTCATCGCACCGATATCGGGACCACCGCGCAGCAGGTTCGCCACCGTCTCGCCCACCACCGGCATGAGCTTCGAGATGTTGATGGTGACGACGGTGGCCCAGTAGGCGCGTTGGTCCCAGGGCAGCAGGTAGCCGGTCAATCCAAACGCAAGGATGACGTGCAGGAGGACGAGGCCGACGACCCAGTTGAGTTCGCGAGGAGCGCGGTAACTGCCGAAGAACACCACACGAATCAGATGCAGCACCGCGGTGACGACCACAAGGCTGGCGCCCCAGTGATGCAGGCCGCGGAGGAGTTGTCCCCCTCTGACCTCGGTGGTGATGTAGCGCACGCTGTCCCACGCGTGGTCGGGCGTTGGCGCATAAAACATCGCGAGGAGCGTGCCGGTGATGATCTGGATGGTCAGTCCGAACAGCAGCAGACTACCGAAGGTGAACCACCACCCCGTGCCGGCCGGCAACTTCTCATCGAGCAGATGGTGGCGGAGGGTGCGAAAGCCCGTGCGGTGGTCGAGCCAATCGAATATTCCGGACATCCCGCGCATCAGATCTCCACCTCAAGGTCGGCGGTCTCCGGGTTGAGTCGCACGGCAATGGTGTCGAGTCCCCGTGGCGGTGGACCGGAGACAACCGCGCCGGTGCGATCAAAGATGCCGCCGTGGCACGGGCACTTGTAACGGGACTCCGCCCCATCCCAGGCCACGCGGCAGCCCAGGTGCGTGCACGTCGCTGACAACGCGCGGTACCCGTCACCGACCTTGTCGATGAAGACCACGGACTCCTTCCGCGTCTGGTGCCAGCCGTCGGCGTGGCGTTCGGTCAGCGTCGCCACAAAAGGCGCGTTGGGCGGCAGGTCGAACATCGACGCGGCGGGACGCCAGCGTTTGGCCGTGGCGCGCGTGCGCGGGGTCACGACGGCGCCCGCCAATCCGGCAACGCCCGCCCCGATGAGGGCCGCGCCGGCCACCACCAGTCGCGTCAGGAACGAACGTCGGGGCTCGGGAACAGGGCTCTCACACATGCGGGCGGTCCTGGCTGGTCAATGCGCGGAGGGCGCGTCGGGAGTCTGGGTGTGTTCGGGATACAACCCCTCAAAACACGTCGGACAGATGCTGTGAGTGAACTCGGCGGCGCTGTGTTCCGAGACGTAGCGCTCGACCTGCGTCCAGTAGCCGTTGTCATCGCGGATGTTTTTGCACGACGCACAGATCGGCAGCAGGCCCTTGAGGGTGTGCTCCCGATCCATGGCGGCCTGGAGCTGCTCGGCCTGTGCGCGCAACCGCGCTTCGGACTGCTGTTTGAGACGAAACCGCGCGTAAAGGAGCGCAAGACTGAGGGCGACCAGCACGGCGATGACACCGAGCGCGGTACGCATGGTGCGGACACGCGCCAACTCCGCCTCCTGCGCCTTGCCGCGTTCCTGCAGCGACGTGATCGCCGCCTCCTGGCGCTCGGCCTCGTGGGCGACCCGCAGACGCTGCAGGCGCGCAGCGTTCTCCAGGCTGAACATCTCATCACGCGCGGCCTGGTGCTGGATCTGATGTTCGTACGCCGCACGGTAGTCGCCGCGCGCGGCTTCCACCTCGGCGAGCCCCTTCAAGGCGGTGGACCGCATGAGCGGCGCGTCGATTTGGGTGCTCAGGGTCAGCGCGCGATTCAGGGCCTCCGTGGCGCGCGTCATGTCACCCCTCCGGCGATACAGGTCACCAATGTTGATGTCGGTGGCCATCTCGCCGCGTTGGTCCCCTACCTCGCGGCGCAGGGCGAGGGCCCGCTCATAGGTGCGCAGCGCCGCCGCCGGGTTGGTCAGCGCTTCGACCGATCCGATGCCATTGAGCGACACCGCAATGGCGCGCGTGTCCTGGAGCTCTTCGCGAATCGCCAGCCCCCGCCGATAGGCCTCCAAGGCCTTCGGGTAGTCCCGCATGACGAAGTACACCAGCCCGATGTTGTGGTGGGAATAGGCTTCGCTGGACCGGTTGCCCAACTCGATCTTCAGGGCCAGCCCCTGCTGGTGATACTCGAGGGCCTGATCGTACTGGCCCATATTGCGGTAGGCGTTGCCCAGGTTGTTGAAGGAATACGACAGACCTTCCTTGTCCCCCGTCCGCTGGCGAATGGCCAGCGCCTTCAGGTGGTATTCGAGGGCGTCTGGAAACTTGCCGTCATCGGCCTCAATCAGGCCCAGCGTGTTGTACCCCTGGGACTCGCCATACGGGTCCCCGACCTGGACAAAGAGCCGGACGGAGTCCAGGGCGGTCTTCCGGGCCGGGTCGAGCAGGCTTTGCTGCCGGTAGGCGTAGGCGACGTAATTGAGGGCCTCCGCCTCTCCCGGGACGTCTTTGGCCTCCCTGGCCAGGGCCAGGGCTTGCTGGGCCACGGCCAGCGACCCGGCCGGGTCGCTCTCGTGGAGCTCTTTTGCCCGTGCATTCAGGTCGGCAATGGGCCCGGTGGCCCCCGTCTGAGCCAGGGCCTCACCGGTCCCCAAAAAGATGCAGACCGATACACAGGTGAGCAAGACGCGCATCGCGCAAGAATGTATCATCGTGAGATGGCCTCAGCGTTCCAGACCGCGCAGTTGATCGCAAACCCCCTTCGGCGCAATATCGCCATCATTGCCCACGTCGACCACGGCAAGACCACGCTGGTCGATGCCCTGCTCCGGCAGAGCGGCATCTTCCGGTCGAATGAGCGGGTGGCCGAGCGGGTCATGGACTCCAACGACCTGGAACGCGAGCGCGGCATCACGATTCTGGCCAAGAACACGGCCGTGCACTACCACGACCATCTCATCAACATCGTGGACACCCCGGGCCACGCCGACTTTGGCGGCGAGGTGGAACGCACGTTGTCGATGGTCGACGGCGTCATGCTGCTGGTGGACGCCTCGGAAGGTCCGCTG
>CAYZLT010000225.1:0-2132 GCA_964479175.1 uncultured Solibacteraceae bacterium
GACATGTCGTGGAGCAAGATCAAGCACCCGTCGGAAGTGCTCAAGAAGGGCGACGAAGTCGAGGCGCAGGTCCTGAGCATCGACGCCGACAATCAGCGCCTCTCGCTCGGCCTCAAGCAGCTGCAGACGGGCATCTGGAAGGAATTCTTCGAGAAGAACCACGCCGGCGATGTCGTCGACGGCAAGGTGGTTCGGCTGACCAACTTCGGCGCGTTCGTCGAACTGGCGGAAGGCATCGAAGGACTCATCCACGTCTCGGAGTTTGACTCCGCGACTGGCGGAGACAAGCTGGAGCTCAAGACCGGAGAGAACTACCAGATGAAGATCATCCGGTTGGTGCCCGAGGAGCGCAAGATTGGCCTCAGCATCCGTGCCCTGAAGGACGACCAGTACCACGCGGACTGGGAAGCCTACACGGACTCGACGGGTCGCCCGGAAGCCAGCCTCGGCGATCACTTCAAGAACCTGAAGTAAATACCCCCGCGGTCCAGGGGCCGACAGGGTCCAAGGTCCACGGTTCGAAACAGGAGCCGCGGTGGCATTCACGTGCTACCGCGGCTCTTCTCTTTTTAGCACGTCTTTTGGGCATGTCTTTTTGGCACGATCCCTGCACTTTGGTGACCTATGAATGTCCGGTACGGTTTGCGCTGTGCAGTGCTGGCGTGTTGCCTGGTCGCAACAGCGTGCCTGGACGAAAACGCCATACGCGTCGCGGCACTGGACGTCGACGGCGCACAGACCTTTACACATGCGCAGCTGCGTGCGGTCATCGAAACCAAGAAGGGGGGACGTTTCCCCTGGTCGCGATGGCGTGGCTTCAACGAGGACGTCTTTGAACGCGACCTGGAGCGTCTGCGTGCGTTCTATGCCGATCGTGGATTTGATGAGGCTATTGTCCGGGCCGACGAGGTGACGTTGTCCGAGGATCGCAAGTCGGTCCGGCTCCGCATTGTGGTCGATGAAGGGACACCGCGCCTCATTACATCTGCAGTGATTGAGGGGATCGACGATCTCCCGGCCGATCTGGCCGAACGCATTCGTGCCTTGGACACGGGGGTCGACAGACCGCGCGACATCGCCACCCTTGCCGGCCTGCGTGAACGCGGCCTGAGCCTGCTGCGCGACAACGGCTACCCCCATGCCTCACTGGAGATCGTCGAAGAGGACGGGGCGGAGCCCCGGACCGTGGTCGCGCGCGTGCGGATCGTCACGGGTCCGGAAACCCGGTTTGGTGATCTCCAGGTGACCGGCCTCGATCGGACGAAATCCGTCGTCCTTCGCCGGGCACTCACGTTCAAACCCGGCGACCTGTATCGCGACAGCGAGGTGCTCAAGAGTCAGCGCCGCCTCAATCAGTTTGGCGCGTTCGAGTTTGCGCACATCGCACCCGTGACGGCGGAGAAGGATGCCGAGGCGCCGGTCCTGCCGATGGTGGTGACGGTGGCTGAGGCGCGGCCGCACCGCTTCGAGGTCGGTGTCGGATACGGCACGGAGGATCGCGCGCGCGCAACCGTCGAATATCGCAACTCGAATTTTTTCGGCAACGGCAGCCAGTGGCTGGGCAACGCCCGGTTCTCCAAGGTCCTGAGGGGCGCGGGTTTTGGGTATGACCACCCGTATCTGCTTCGGAGTGGCGGCACGCTTACGGCAAACGCCGGTGCCTGGTGGACCAATGAGACGATCTTCACATCTCGATCGGCCGGGGGAAACGTCGCGATCTCCCATCAATTTGGCCGACGTGGGGAAGTGAATATCCGGACCCGGTACCGCAACGAGTACCTGACCTACCGCGTGAGGGATGCAGTGCTGGCGGATTTGTCGTCGGTGGACGAACGGATTGCGCTGGGACTCGACCCGGTCACCGGCAAAGGGGATGGCAACATCGGTGGCTTCGAAGTGTCCGCCGATCGCACGGTCGTCGACAATCTGCTCGACCCGAGGCGTGGCACGTCAGTCTCCTTCAGCGTGGAGCACGTGGCACCCTGGCTGGGCTCATCCTTCCGCTACGACGAGGTGGGCGCAGAAGTGCGCGGCTACCTGCCGGTGGGCCCACGTCTCGGACTTGCCGGGAAGGTCCGGTATGGCACCTTGTCGTCGGAGAACGACGCGAGTGTGCCCTTTTCGGAACGGTT
>CAYZLT010000225.1:2232-6037 GCA_964479175.1 uncultured Solibacteraceae bacterium
GACTTCGGCTATCAGCTCAACCCGATTGAAGGGCTCCGTATTGAGGGCAAGCCACAAACGCGCCGGTGGCGCATCCACTTGAGTATCGGACACGCGTTCTAGTGAGTATCGGACGACGACTCCTCGTGATCACACGCAGACTCGCGTGGGTGCTGCTGGCCCTGGTGGTGCTGGCCGTCGTCGCGGTGTACGTGATGGCGCGCACCGAGTGGGGTCGCGCACGCCTGGTGCCGGTGCTTGAGAGTGGGGCCTCGCGGTTTATCGACGGCGAACTCCGCATCGCTCGCCTGGAAGGCTCGCTGTTCCGAGGCGCGATCCTGCATGGAGTGTCGATCGTCCGCGACGGGCAGACGGTCCTGACCATCGAACGCGTCGAAGGGCAGTACTCTCTGCGGAATTTGCTCTCGTCGGCCATCCTGCTCGATGACATCGTGCTGGTGTCCCCCCGCTTCACGGTGACGGAGTACCCGGACGAGTGGCGTGCGGAGGGCATTCGCATTCCCAAGGGCGACCCGACCCAGCCATCCGACGGCACGGTGACGTTGCGACGAGTGGAAATGGTCGACGGGCAGATCGCCGTTCGTCCGATCGGACAGGCCTACGATTTGGCCGATGTGCAGGCCGAGGTGTCTGTCTCGGTGACGCGCGAGATCAACGTCGGCGTCGATCGTTTTACGGCAACAGAAACGCTGGGCGGCTTCGTCGTGACGTCGCTGACGACCCACGTGCGTTTTACCGACGACCGCATCGCGCTCGACCCGCTCGAATTTTCCACTCCCACCAGTCGCGTCGAAGGATCCCTCGCGATGCTTGACGGCGGCATCCTCGAATCCAACCTGAAGAGCGACCGCGTCCGGCTCGCAGAACTGGTGCACTACGCACCGGTGTTTGCCGGCATCGACATCTCGCCGGCGATCGACATCCGCCTGGTGGGACCGCTTGATGCGCTCCGGATCATCGGGCCGATCACCGACCCGGTCGCAGGTGGCGCCAATGTGGACGTCGTGTTGAACACGACCGGGGTGTTTTCGGCCCGGGGCAAGGCGACGCTCACGCGGCTGGATATCGCGCCGCTGGCGGTTCGACCTGACCTGCCAACACGGCTGACAGGCGACGTGCAATTTGATCTGAAAAACGACGAGGCCGATCGCGGAATCACCGGCACGTTCACATCCACGCTCATGCGATCGAGCTACGCCGAATACAACATCGACCACATGTGGACCAAGGGGGCGCTGACGCTCACGGGGGTCACCACGGCCTTTGACGCCTCGGCCTACGGCGCATCGTCGACTGGGGATCTGTCCTACGTGACTGCGACAGCCGTGACCACGGTGACGGGGCGGCTGCGTGGCGGGAATGCGGCGCGGCTGCCGGCGTTCCTTGAGTTGCCGCCGCTCATCAGTGATGTCAACGGCACCTACACGCTGGTCGCGGACACGCCAAAAGTCTGGCGCCTCCAGAGTGTGCTCGACGCGTCCACGCTCGAAGGCGCCACGATTGCCCCTGGCATGGTGGCCAACATCAGCCTTGCAAACGAGGATGTGACGTACGCGATCAAGGGCACGATGACCGATGTTGATCCCAAGCGGATGACACCGAAGCTCATGGACGAGCCGGTGGAGATCCCGTTCGAGTCAATCCGCATCTCCGGCGTCATCAATGTTGAGGGCGCCGGCGCCGTCGTGGCACCGCTGACGGATCATCGCGCGACGTTTTCCGGCACGCTGGATGCCGATATCGATGGGGCATCTCTCCGGGCCGTGTCGCTGTCTGGAGCACTGGCGTCGCGTCGTTTGACGATGACGGCTGAAGGCACGGCGGCCGGGACGTGGGACCGGCTCGCGCAGGTGGAAGGCGCCGGCATCGAACCCAACGGGACCTTCAAGTTCTCCGTCAACGCGCCGGACGTCACAGCGGCGTTCAGTCCGACGTTCGCCGATGGCGACCTCACGGTGTCGCTGGACGCCTCGAAGATCTATGGTCTCACGTTGACCTCCGCCACGATTGCGGCCTCGGCCAGGGGTGGCGTCATCACGTTTGCCAAGAGCCACGCAAACGGCCCGCTCGGTCGCCTTGACCTCAACGGCACCATGGGTATGGCCGAGGGGAGCGAATCCGACCTCACCTACCTCGTCGACATTGCCGACCTGTCATTGCTTCCAGAGGAGTTGGCGATCGTGGCGACGGGACAGCTTCGAACCGAAGGACGACTCACCGGTCCCTTCAGCGATCCGGTCGCCCGCGGCACGGTTGTGGTCTCGACTCTTGCGGCGTACGACATCTCGGTGCTCAATGCTGACGGCACCTATGAAGTGCGGCTTCCGGAGTTTCTCACCGAGCGCATGACCGGGACGGCCGATCTGAACGCGACCTTCCTCGAGGCCGGTGGACAAAAGTGGCCGCGTGCCGCGTTGAAGGCGACCTTCGATGCCGACAGTGCCGACCTCACCGCGACCATCGAACACGAACGTGCGACGATCGATCTGGCCGGTGCTGTCACCCTGCTGCCCGACGATGTGGTGGAGGTCCTGGCGACCGGCCTCACGCTGCGTCTGCCTGGTGAAGAGTGGAAGATGCTCGATGGCGCACGGTCGCTGCTGCGGGTGGATCCGCTGCGCCTCACCGTCGACCGGCTCGAACTCGCCAAAGGTGACGAGCGCCTGGTGCTCGCCGGTGGACTCTCATTCACGGCGCCGAGTGACCCCGCGCGTGATCAACTGCAGGTGGACGCGACCTCGGTGTCGGTCGCGCCGTTTGTCACGACCTTCCTCGGGGAAGCGCGTGTCACCGGCATTCTGAACGGATCGGTGGTGGTGACCGGCGCCCTCGATGATCCGCTGGTGAAGGGCACCTTTGCCGTGACGGAGGGCACCGCGGACAACGTGCCGTTCACCTCCGTGGGCGGCACCGTGGCGATGGCCGCCGGGTTGACGACGGTCGACATCAGTCTGGATGCGGGTGAACGCGGCACCGCGTCGGTCACGGGCAAGGTCCCCGTGGAGACCGAGGCCGGCGGGCTGAACGTCACGATCGTTGCCGCGCTGAAAGATGTCGGCGTGGTGGCCCCGGCGATTGGCTACATCACCAACGCGTCAGGCACGGCCAACGGCACGGTGCACGTGACCGGCAGCATCGCGTCGCCTGCGGTGAATGGCGACATGGCCTTGTCGGGTGTGCAGTTCGAGGTGCCAGAAACCGGCGTGTCGTATCGCAACCTCAATGCCGTCTTCCGCGTGGTGGAGTCGATCATGATCGTCGACACGTTCACGGTCGAGGATGAAGACGGCAGTGTGCTGCGGGTGAACGGTCGACTCGATGTGCTCACCCGCGACAGCGGGGGCGACGTCGATCTTCGCATCGTCGCGCGTGAGTTCAAACTGCTCGGCAACCAGTTCGGCGATCTCAGTGTCAGTCTCGATTTGACCGGGGCGGGCACCGTGACGGCGCCGCAAGTGATCGGCGCGATCACCATCGAACGGGGACGCTTTGAGGTGGACGAGCTGCTGCAGCAGTTTCTGCCGTCGACCGCGTATGTGTCGGCCGCGCCGTTGACGCCGCCGCCTGCTGCGGATGAACAAGCCGCCCCGGTGCCGCCGTCGGTGTTCAGTGGAGCGGCCCTGTCGATCGACGTCATCCTTCCCGACAACGTCGTCGTGCGCGGCCGCGGGCTGCAGACCGATGACGGCCCGATCGGACTTGGGGACATCAATCTCACCCTCGGCGGGACGCTGCAGGTCGTCAAGGCGCGTGGGGGCGAGGCGTCGCTGAAGGGGGAGGTCAACGTGGTGCGCGGGACCTATGA
>CAYZLT010000226.1:0-6004 GCA_964479175.1 uncultured Solibacteraceae bacterium
GTGGTTGACGCCGGTGATGAAATCGAGATCGTCAGCTTCGTCGGCGACGGTGCGCGTGTCGATGCCCAGGTCGGTGAGGAGCGCCGCCACGGTTCGGGGCGTCTCCCACGGGCGGGGTTCGCCGTTGAGGGTGATGGTCATCCGACGGCCTTGGCCAACGTGAGCTGGAAACTGCCGACGGCCAGTCCGGCGGTGAACTTGAGCGGCAACCGGCGGGCGTCGTCGGAGAGCCACAGGGTGAGGTTGCTGGCCTCGGCGGCTTTGCCGGATGTTTCGGACGCGTTGAGGGTCAGCTTGATGGCGGGCAGGGTGCCGATGCCGGTTTTGACCGACTCTCGCCCGGCCACCGTGACACGCAGGCGGTACGCCTTGCCACTGTCGGTGACGGGAATGGTGAACGGCGCCTGGCCCGGTTTGAGCGGCAACGCCCGCAGCACGTAAATGGCCCCGAGGGGGTCTTGCGCAGTGGCGTCCATCTTGACCGTCGACTTCGCGGAGGTGGCCGTCCTGATCTCGTAGTCCACCGTGCCGTTGCCGCGGAAGATCGACGTCTTGTGCCGCTTGCGGCCATTTTCGTCGCTGTAGAGTGTGGCCGTGGATGGTCGCAACGTCCGCGTGTCCATCATGGACTCGGCTTTGTAATACAGGTGATACAGCTTCTGGAGCATCGAGGACGGCTGGGCCTCGGCCACCAGGTAATACTGGGCGCGTCCCGCCCCCGCGGCCCGGCGCTCCTTGACCGACAGCGTCGCCTGACCGGCTGTGAGGAACGTCGTCCAGGACACGTCGTAGGTCAGCGCCTCACCGGGCTTGAACGGCACGGGCAAATCGGCCTGCGCGGTGGGGGCGGATGTGGTCGCCACAAGTGCGGCCGTCAGGACAAACAAGGCAGCGGCGACGGATTGTTTCGTGTTCATGAACCCAGGACCTCGTCAATGATGCGGTTGGCGTGTGCCTGCGGGTCCGGACGAAGGTGGCCCGGCAGCGCGACGTCTGGCGCATCGAGCGTCATCGCCTTGGCAATCACCCGATTGTACCCGTCGGCCATCCGTTCGACTGTATGGTTTGACTCCCAGTACCGCCGGGCGGTTCCGCCCAGTTGAGCGCGGAATGCGGCATCCGACGCCAGGCGCCGCATCGCGAGTCGCAGCGAATGGTCCTCATCAAGGATATCGATCGCGACGGCCACGGCCTGTAGTTCCGGGTTGGGCTCGAGGGTCTGCAACGGCTCATGGCAGCGCCACGTCCTGGGATCGAGCGTGACGATGTCGGTGTGATGGACCGAGTCGACGACCACGGTGGGCACGCCGGCCGCCAGCATGCGCAGCCACGGGCCCGACATTTCGCGCGCCGTCGGCCACCGGAGATTCAGGCCCACATCACACGCAGCGACCGCATCATCAAATCCCGCATCGTCCACGCGACCGGCCAGATGGGTGACGTCGCGCACCCCAAAGGTGTCGAGCAGGTCGTCGAGCGGCAGGAGGGGGTCGATGGACCCGGCAAACAGGAGGCGTGCATCGGGCGCCCATTGGCGGGCGCCGGCAAAGGCCCGGATGACGGGGGCCACACGTTTTTCGGCGGCTGCCGTGCCCAGGACGCCAAAGACCACGGCGTCGGCGGGGATGCCGTGAGCGGCGCGGAACCGGCCACGCGCGTCAACGAGGTCGGCAGCCGACCGTGCCCGGCCGTGTCCCAGCGGGACAAATCCGATCGCCTTGCCGGCATAGTGGCGCCGGAGCCGGTGGGTCATGCCGACCGAGTGACAGACCACCATCCGCGAGGCGTTCACGACCGCCCGGCGCATCGGCCAGTGGTAATAATACGCTCCGTCAAAACCCGCGATCGCCAACTCTGCCGCGTCGGGTGACAGTGTCGGCTTGTCGTAGTGAAACTCGGCTCGGTAGTCCGCAGCCCGGCCTCGGGCCAGCAGCGCGTTCGCCCGGGCGTGATGGATGCGCGCGTCGTGCATCACCGTCAGCCCCGGCCACCGAAAAAGGTACGGCCACACGTAGCCATGGGCCCGGGAGTTGCCGATCTGATAAATAGGCAGATCGTAGTGACCACGCTGCTGCCGCCACACAAATTCGTGAGCACTGAGCACACGGACCTCGCCGGCAGCCGGAGGGCCATCCGGGCCTCTGGCGACGGACACGAGGGCCTCGTCGACGAGCACATCCACCCCGTGTCCCGAGGCCGCGAGGCGGGGGACCAGGTCAGCCGCGCAGGTGGCAATTCCGCTCGGTTGCGGGGGCCATGGCGACATGAAGGCGAGACGGGCCATGTGTTAGCATCTCACTTTGATCACGCGACGTACAAGCGTCCCAGAACGGGTCAGGTAACATGGACGGCTTTTTACCAATCCTCATCATGATCGGCCTCGGGCTGGGGTTTGCCGGCGCAATGGTCGGCCTGTCCCAGTTGGTCGGACCCCGCAAACCCACGCCGGAAAAGTCCGCGGCCTACGAATGCGGCATGCCCCCGGTGGGCGACGCCCGCGAGCGGCAGTCGGTCAAGTTCTACCTGGTGGCGATGATTTTTCTGCTGTTCGACATCGAAATCGCCTTTTTGTACCCCTGGGCGATGGCCTTCCGTGAACTGGGCCCGGTGGCCTACTTCCAAATTCTCTTTTTCTTCGCCCTCCTGACCACCGGCTACATCTATGTGTGGCGCAAGGGCGTGTTTGACTGGAGCAAAGAGGTCCAACGATGAGTCGGACGACGTTCCCGCACTCGAACGTGGCATTCCCGGGCAGCGCGGCTCTGCCCAACGCCCACGCGGATGTGGCCGAAGGTTCCATCCTGACGACCTCGGTCGAAAAGATGGTGCAGTGGGCCCGCCGCTCGGCCATCTGGCCGGTGACGTTTGGTCTGGCGTGTTGCGCCATTGAAATGATGGCGATGGCCGCCGGCCGCTACGACGTGGCGCGATTTGGTGCCGAAGTCTTCCGCGGATCCCCGCGCCAGTCCGACCTGATGATCGTCGCCGGTCGGCTCTCCCGCAAAATGGCTCCGGTGCTTCGCCGCATCTATGACCAGATGCCCGAGCCCAAGTGGGTGATTTCGATGGGCGCCTGCGCCAGCTGCGGCGGGGTGTTCGACAACTACGCCATCGTCCAGGGTGTGGATCAGGTGGTGCCGGTGGACGTGTTTGTCCCCGGATGCCCGCCGCGCCCCGAAGCGCTCATCTACGGCATCGTGCAGCTCCAGCGGAAGATCGACAAGACGAGGATGTCGGCATGAGCGAGGTCCTGCTGATTCCACACACGATGGATGCGGTCGTGCTGGATCTGGTGCGCGAGGCTGCACCGTCCATCACCATCGAACCGGCCGAGGCCGTGGATATGCCGACGGCCTACGTGCCGCGCGACCACATCGTCGAGGTCTGTCGCACGCTGCGCGATCACCCCGGCCTCCAGTTTTCGTTCCTGGTGGAAATCACTGCGGTGGATTACTACCCGGCGACGCCGCGGTACGAAGTCGTGTATCACCTCGCGTGTCTGGGTGATGCGTTTGCGCAGCCCGGTGGCGCGGCGCCGCCGCGTCGCCTGCGCCTGAAGGTGCGTGTGGACGCCGGTGATGAGGCCAACACGCCCTGGGCACCGACGTTGTCCGGCTTGTGGCCGGCGGCCAACTGGCTCGAGCGCGAAATTTATGACCTGTTCGGCATTGTGTTCACCGGCCACCCGGACCTGCGTCGCATTCTGACGCCGGACGACTGGACGGGCCATCCGCTGCGCAAGGACTATCCGGTGCAGGTGCGCAAGGATGTCGCGTCGTGGTCGCCGATGGAACTGACGCCGGAAGAGTTTGCCGCGAACGTGCGGGCGTCGCGCGCCGCGTCGGACACCCTCGCAAAAACGCGGGGACAGTAGATGTTTGACCGCCGCCTGGCCGACGCGGTGGACGGCACGGTCACGGCGCATCGGGCGTTTGTGGCCGAGTCGGGCGCTGAGGCCGCACGCGCGGCCGGACTGATTCGCGACGCGGTGCTCGCGGGCCGGAAGGTGCTGGTGTTTGGCAACGGGGGCAGTGCGACCGACGCGCAGCACCTGGCCGCTGAGTTGGTCGTGCGATACACGCGCACGCGGCGGGCGATGGCGGCACTGGCGCTCTCGAGCGACGGCGCGGTGCTCACGGCTGCCGGCAACGACCTCGGGTTTGAGGCCGTGTTCGCGCGGCAGGTTGAAGCGCTGGGGCAGGCCGGTGATGTGGCGGTGGGGATCACGACCAGCGGCCGATCCGCGAACATCACCAGGGCGCTGACGGCGGCCAAGGCTCAGGGGCTCGTGACCATTGCGCTCACGGGGCGCGGCGGCGGCGAGACGGTCGGCCTGGCCGACGTGGTGGTGAACGTCCCGAGTGACGTGACCGCACGAATACAGGAAGTGCACCGCACGTGGATCCACGCGGTGTGTGAGTGGATTGAAGAAGGAATCGACGAAGGAATTTGAGAATCGATCATGCCCGAGATGCGCCAGGAAACGATGACCGTGAACATGGGGCCGCAGCACCCCAGTACCCACGGCGTATTGCGGTTGGTGCTCGAGCTCGATGGCGAGACCGTCGTCAATGCCGAGCCCACCATCGGGTTTCTGCATACCGGGATCGAAAAGACCGCTGAGCAGAAGAGGTGGCAGCAGGTCATCCCGCTCGTCGAGCGCATGGATTACCTCGGGGCCCAGTCCAACAGCCTGTCGTTTTGCCTCTCGGTCGAGAAACTGCTCGGCCTCGAGATGCCCGATCGCGTCACCTATATCCGCGTCCTCATCGCTGAACTGCAGCGCCTGAACAGTCACCTCGTGTGGCTCGCGACACACGCCATGGAAATCGGCGCGGTGTCGGTGATGATGTACGCGTTCCGCGAACGGGAACAGCTGCTCAACCTCAACGAGATGATCGCGGGTTTTCGGATGTTCCCGAGTTATCTGCGCGTCGGCGGCCTGCGTGAAGACCTGCCGCGTGGGTATCACAAGGCGGTCAAGGCGCTGCTCGACAAGATGCCGGCGGCCATCGACAACTACGAGCTGATGCTCACCAAGAACCAGGTGTGGACCAAGCGCACGGTCGGTGTGGGCACGTTGTCGAAGGAAGACACGATCGGCCTGGGCCTGGTCGGTCCCATGGCGCGCGCCGTGGGCATCAACTACGACGTGCGCAAGGTCTGGCCGTACCTCAAATACGAAACGTTCGACTTCAAAGTGCCGACCCGGACCGCCGGCGACGTCTTCGCGCGGTATCAGGTCAAGGTCGAGGAGATGCGCGAGAGCGTCAAGATTTGTCAGCAGGCGCTCGAGCGGATTACGCCGACCGGTGTGTATGACTGCGGCGACTACCGCATCGTGCCGCCGCCCAAGGACCGCGTGTACACGGAGATGGAGGCGCTCATTCAGCACTTCCTGATCTACTCGCAGGGTTTTAATGTGCCGAAGGGTGAGGCGTATGTCCCGGTCGAAGGCCCGCGCGGAGAACACGGGTTCTACATCGTGTCCGACGGCGGCAACCGCCCGGTGCGCGTCAAGTCGCGTGCCCCGTCATTCCTGGCGTGCCAGGCCCTGCCGCACATGATCAAGGGCGGCCTGATCGCCGACGTGATCGCCGTCATTGGTTCAACAGATGTGGTGATGGGTGATGTTGACAGATAACACCGCGCCAGGAGAGCGAGCGCCGCAGCGCCGAGGAATAGTCAGATGAGTTTTCACCCGTTGATGGATTACGGCCGCGGCATGCAGCAGTCCGCACGCACGCTGGCCGATGAAGGTCCGGCGTTTGCCTATACGCCGGAGAACCTGGCGAAACTTGAAGACATCTGCAGCCGGTACCCGGCCGAGCAGCGCAAGTCCGCGGTGCTCGCCGCGGTGTACCTCGCGCAACGTCAACAGGGCTACGTCTCCCGCAACGCGATGAAGGCCGTCGCCGCCGCGATTCGGATTTCGACCTCAGAGGTCGAGGATGTCGTGTCGTTCTACACGATGTTCTACCAGCGCCCTGGCGGCACATACGTG
>CAYZLT010000227.1:0-5994 GCA_964479175.1 uncultured Solibacteraceae bacterium
ATCCTCGATTGGGTGCACGGCGAGGTCAGCACGATGCGCGCGCAGCTCGGACCGTCCGACCGGCATCGCCTCGATCGCTACCTGGAACACATCTCGGAGATCGAACGCCGCATTCGCATGGTCGAAGCGCACAATTCCAGCGGCGAGACCCGCGAGTTGCCCGACGCGCCGGCTGGCGTGCCCGACTCGTTCTCCGAACACATGAAGTTGATGTTCGACCTGCAGGTGCTCGCGCTCGAGTCGGACATGACGCGGGTGATCGCGTTCAAGACCGGTCGTGATGCCTCAAGCCGCGTGTTTCCGGAGAGCGGTTCGCCACAGCCGTTCCACCCGGCCTCGCACCACGGCAACAACGAGGCGCGTGTGCTCGAGTTCAACAAGATCTGCAGATACCGCACGGCGCAGATGGCCTACTTCCTCGAACGGATGAAGGAGTCGGTCGAAGGCGACAGCAATCTTCTCGACAAGACCCTGGTCATCTGGGGCTCCCCCATGGCCGACCCCAACGTCCACAACCATCGTCGGTGCCCGCTCGTGTTGTTCGGGCACGGCAACGGCATGCTCAAGGGCGGCGTCCACCTCAAGGCGGAGGACGGCACCCCGATGGCCAACGCGATGCTCACCCTGATGCAGAACCTCGGGATGGACATGACGACGTTTGGTGACAGCACCGGCGCGTTTTCGCTCTCGTAAAGGAGTGCCGATGAAACCCGTTCGTTCACTGGTCGCTGCACTGGCCGTCGCGGGAATGTGCGCGATGGCGGCGGTGGGCCTGTCCGCCCTGTCACCACAAATGCCGTCGTCTCCCGTGGCCGATGCGGCACGGCGTGGCGATGTGGCGACGGCGAAGACACTCGCCGCACAGGGTGCCGACGTGAACGCGTCGCTGGGCGACGGCATGACCGGGTTGCACTGGGCGGCCGAACGGGGCGACGAGGCGATGGTGAACGTGCTCCTGGCCAGTGGCGCATCGGTGGCCGGTCGGACGCGCATTGGTGACTACACGCCGCTGCACTTGGCGGCCCGCTCCGGGAGCGGCCCCGTCGTCGCTGCGTTGCTCAAGGCCGGGGCCAAGGCGGATGTGGCGACATCCACAAGCGGTGTACAGCCCCTCCATCTGGCCGCAGGCGCGGGAAGTGTGCCGGCGGTAACGGCGCTGCTGGATAAGGGTGCGGACGTGAACGTGCGCGAGGGTGAGTGGGGCCAGACGCCCCTGATCTTTGCTGCCGCCGCCAACCGTCCGGAGGTCGTCCGGCTGCTCCTGACACGCGGGGCGGACGTACACATCAGAACCAACGCGCTCGACATCGGGAAGTTTTCGACCCAGGCCCGTCAGGCGCAGACCCTCCAGCGAACAATTTTGAGAAGCGCCGTACCCGCCGGAGAAGAACCCACGCCCAGCCAATGGCAGGCGTCAGTCGAGGCCGTGCGAGAGTACTACGCGACAGGCAAACTGCCTGCGCCTCCGGCCGCGGTTGCTGCCGCTGGTGGACGTGGCGGCGCTGCGGCGGCCACCCCTGGCGCACCGGCCACACCTGCGGCAGGCCCGGGAACAGGCGCAGCACCCGCTGCGGCGCCTCGTGACGTGAACGAAGACAGCCCGCCGCCGAACATCGCCGCCAAGGGCGGCCTCTCCGCATTGCACCACGCGGCGCGTCAGGGGTTCGTGGACGTGACGAAGGTGTTGTTGGACGGCGGTGCCAGTCTCAATGACAGGACCGGTGATGGCCACCAGCCGATTCTTGTGGCGCTCATCAACGGGCAGTTTGATGTGGCGATGGAGTTCATCACGCGTGGTGCGGACGTGAACGTCATCTCCGACAGTCATGGTGTGACGCCGCTCTGGGCGACCATCAACGCACGGTGGCAGCCGCGCACGCGATTTCCCCAGCCGCAGGAGATGGATCAGCAGGTGGCGACGTACACGGACGTGATGACCGCGCTGCTCGAGAAGGGCGCCGATCCCAACGCGCGCATTCGTGTGCACCCCTGGTACATGGTCTACACCGACTGCGGCAACGCCAACTGCGGTCTCTCGAATTCTTCCGGCGCGACGGCGTTCTGGCGCGCCGCCTACGGGCTGGATGTGGATGCGATGCGCCTGCTCGTGAAATACGGCGCCGACCCCAACGTGCCGACGATGGCGCAGCGAGCGGGTGGACGAGGCGGCGGTGCCGCGCGTGGCGGCGGCGCAGCGCCGGGTGTGCCTGCGCTGGATCCGTCAGGCATGTTGCCCGTGCCGTTTGGCGGCCCAAGCGTGTATCCACTGCATGCGGCGGCCGGCGCGGAGTACGGCGAAGGTTTCGCCGGCAACGCCCATCGCCACAAGCCCGAAGGCTGGCTGCCGGCCGTGAAATATCTGGTGGAAGAAATTGGTGCCGACGTCAACGCCCGCGACAGCGACGGCTACACCCCCCTGCACCACGCCGCCGCCCGCGGTGACAACGAGATGATCCACTACCTGCTCTCGAAGGGCGCCGATCCGCTCGCCGTCAGCCGCCGTGGCCAGACGACGGTCGACATGGCCAACGGGCCGGTGGCGCGCCTCTCCCCGTTCCCCGAGCCGATCAAGCTGCTCGAAGGGCTCGGCGCCAAGAACAACAATCGCTGCCAGTCCTGTTAGGCGGCAGCAGCGCTCTTTAAGGGGCGCGAGCGCGTCGGATCCTCCAATCGTCCCGAGGAATAATCCGGCGCATGAATTCGTCAAACAGTGGCACCGTGAACGCGGAAGAAGCTTTCGTCGAGTGCGGCGACTGCCAGTTGCGTGGCCCGCTCCACATCCTCCAGCGAGAGGGGTGATTCATCCGCGACGTGCCAGGAGTGCTTTCCCCATTCTTGCAGGAAGTAGGGATATCCCTTGGTGTCGCCCACAATCCGCGCCTGAGCGGCTTCCGTGATTGACTCGCCCTGCTGTTCGACCGGCTTGACAATCGCCGATCGGGCAGCCGCTCCTGAGAGCGGGCCGATCTCCGGAAAGTCAAACAATCGCTCGGCATACGATTTTGCACGCCCCATCCTGCCGCGCAATTGCGGCAAGCCAGCGCCGACCAGCACAACAGGCAACTGCCGCTGCGCGACGCGATGCAGCCCCGTAATCAACGCGGCCAGCTCACCTTTCCTTACGTACTGCAACTGGTCGATGAAAGCCGGAGAAGCGCCTGCCGAAGCTGCGGTGCGAGAAGGCCGGGTAGCGACCTGCCTTCCGGTGCCTCAAGACGCAGACTGTGTATGCCTGCGCCTTCGGCATCGTCTCGCATACGATCCAGCAGAACGGTTTTCCCGACGCCACGTAGCCCCACCATGAGGAGGCTCTTTGTGGGCCGCCCCAGCCTGACACGCTCAAGTGCAACGCGGACGGTCTCGCGGAGTTCATCGCGGCCGGCAAGTTCCTGGGGAGGAGTGCCGGCGCCCGGTGCGAAGGGATTCGCAATCGGATCCATTTACAGCGATATTGTTGAATTGATGACAAACATGTCAAAGTCGACAATAGCTGTATAAGCTGTCGCGCCCCAGCAGCGATCACGCACGTTCTGCACAGACACACGGGCCCGATCCGGGAATGCTCGATGCCTTGGGTCGGTGGCGGAAGTCAGAGTCCCTTAACGCGATACGTCCCATCCTCAAGCCGTTCGCGATGTGCGTTGTGGCACGACGCGCAGAGCGACTGGATTTTCGACGCGGCGTCCTTCGCGGTCGCCCAGTCATTGCCTTCGGCACTCTTGTTGATGGTGTCCACGAGGGCCACGGCCTCCTTGGCCCATCCCTGTGCATCAGCGACAGAACGCTTGGCAAAGAACGTGTTGGTGTCGGCAAAAAAGCCGCGGAGTTTGTCTCCCTGAGTTTTGGCAAGCGCCGCGTCTGACGCTTCAAGCGCCTTGCGCAGTTCTCCGAACGTCGGATTGACCTGTTTCATCACCGCATCAAACGCCGTCTCTTCCCGCGTGAGTGGGGGAGGGACGAACTTCGCCAGGTCGGTCATCGATCCATCCACCACAGACGATGCGAGAACCATCACCTTGCCGGCGTATCGCAGCTCGCCGCCTGGGGGGAGGTTGATGACGTATTTGGGTGCCTTCGCGGCCAGCGTCGCCGGGTCAAACTTCATCACCTCGCCGACGACGGTGACGTATTCCCCCACCTTGGCGTGTGCGCTCAGGTTCGGCGCGATCACCAGCACGTCGGTCATCGACGATTTGTTCGGGTCCTGGTCCATCGAAAATGTCGTCGCCGTGAGCTGTGATTCGATGGTGCCGTAGACGGCCACCACCAGGCCCAGATACCGATCGGGCTGGGCGACCAGTGAGGCGGCCGTCACCGGAATGAGATTCGCCGGTGGCGCTTGTTGGGCGCGCACGGCCACGGTGGCGATGAGCAACGCGATGGACGTGCCGATGGTTCCAACGAAGACGGGTGTGCGCACAGTGGTTCTCCTGATCCGCGTTTATCTTGCACCCACTTCGGAAATGAGGCAATGGGGCATTCGGCAATGTGGCGATACGATATCGGCCATGGTCAAAGACGTCCTGCCCCTTGGCGCCCGGTATTACGCCCTTGGTTCCCGCATCGCCACGGCCCTGCGGCACGCGCAGGATACCGATTTTTCCGAATGGGCGGATGGGGAATACCCCATTGACGGGACGGCCGTGCGGGCGCTGGTGCAGCGGTATCAGTCCAAACCCGACGAAGAAGGACGATGGGAGGCTCACCGGCGCCACATTGATTTGCAGATGGTGGCGGAGGGCGAGGAGTGCATCGGCATTGCGCCGATTGGCACCATGGAGTCAGACCCCTACGACGAGGCCAAGGACCTGCTCTGGTGCAAGGGCCAGGGCGATGCGGTGACCCTGCGGCCGGGCGACTTTGTGTTGTTGTGGCCGGAAGACGTGCACATGCCAGGGCTGCAACTGAGCGGCCCCGTGGCGGTGACGAAAATCGTCTACAAGATCGCGCTCGACTGAGCGATCACCGACAGAATCGCGTCACCGTATTTTTCGACTTTCGCCGGACCGAGGCCGTTCACCTCAAGCAGGGCATCGGCTGACCGCGGCTTGGCCGCCGACAACGCGGCAATGGTCTTGTCGTGGAGGATCACGTAGGGCGGCAAATTCCGTCGCGACGCCTCGTCCCGCCGCCACGCCTTGAGCGCGTCCATCAGACTCTCGTCGGCGTCACCGCCACCCGACGCTGATGCCGCACCCGACGCTCCGCCAGCACGGCTCTGAGACTTCTTGGCTTTTTTGGCCTTGCCCACCTTCATCGTGATCTGCGGCACCAATAAATCCAGCGATGTGGTGCGCCCCGCCATCACGTCCCGGCCGAGCATCGTCAGCCGGACCGTACGGTACAGATCGGGCGAGCTGGCCACGGCGCCGGCGCCCTCGAGGGCGTCGATCCACTTCTCAATCAGGCGCGGATCGTGATCGCGCAGGATGCCGGTCGTCGACAGATCCACCAGGGACGGCGGCAGGTCGTCTGTGTGGCCGGTGAGCATCGCCGCGATCTTCCGTCGTCCCCACCGTTCACCGCCACGCGCAATGCCCGACAGAATCTTGCGCACATGCAGCACCTGATCGGGATGCAGTGTGCTGCGCCTCAGGCAGTTGCCGCACGACATGCAATCAGCGCCCGCGGCGGGATCGCCGAAGTAGCGAAGGATCGTATTCCGGAGGCACGACGACGAATCGGCGTACGACACCATGCGCCGCAACTTCAGCCGTTCGAGTTCTGTGCGACGACTCAGCTCGTGTGGGTCCAGCGGTTCGGCGTTGTCGGCATCCTCTTCACTGCGCCGTTCGATCAGGAACTCGCGCGTCTTGACGTCGGCGTAGTTCCAGAACAACGTCGCCGTCGCTCGTCGTCCATCACGCCCGACACGGCCGACTTCCTGGTAATACGCTTCGAGTGATCCTGGAATGTCCTTGTGGACCACTACTTCAAGATCCGGGCGGTCGATGCCCATGCCAAACGCGTTGGTGGCACATACGACGGTAAGGG
>CAYZLT010000228.1:0-5987 GCA_964479175.1 uncultured Solibacteraceae bacterium
ACCGCGGACCTGCTCCATCGCCACACTGGCGGCCTCGGTCCAGTTGTTCTCCTTGACCAGCCGCGCGAACTTCTTGGACCCGGTGACGTTGGTGCGTTCCCCGATCATCTGGAAGTTGCTGTCAGGCCGGATGGTGAGCACTTCGAGTCCCGCCAGCCTCGTAAATGCAACGACCTCAGAGGTCGTCGACGACCTCTGAGGTCGTTGCTTCCTTGGCGCGATGCCGTCAACGGCGCGGGCGATGGCGGCGATGTGGTCCGGGGTGGTGCCGCAGCAGCCGCCCAGGATGTTCACAAAGCCGCTGGCGGCGAAGTCCTTCAACAACGTGCCGGTTTCGTCGGGCTGTTCGTCGTATTCACCAAACGCGTTCGGCAGACCGGCGTTGGGGTACGAGTGGACCCAACATTCAGCCTGCCGTGAGAGTTCTTCCTGGTACGGACGCATGTCGGTCGCACCCAGCGCGCAGTTGATGCCCACACACCACGGCTTCGCATGCGCGATCGACACATAAAACGCGTCGATCGTCTGGCCCGAGAGCGTCCGGCCGCTGCGATCGGTGATCGTGACCGAGATCATCAGCGGCAGGCGCACGCCCTTCTCCGCCTCGACCTCCTCGATGGCCACGATCGCGGCCTTGCACGAGAGCGTATCGATGACCGTCTCGACCAGCAGCATGTCCACGCCGCCATCGATGAGGGCCCGAATCTGATCCAGATAGCCGGCCTTCAGCTCATCAAACGTCAACGTGCGGAAGGATGGGTTATTCACATCCGGAGAAATCGACAGCGTCGTGTTGGTCGGACCGATGGACCCGGCCACAAACCGCGGCTTGCCGGGCGTCTTCTTCGTGAACTCATCGGCCGCTTCGCGCGCGACCTTCGCGCCCGCCAGGTTCAGCGCATACACCTCATGCTCCAGGCCGTAGTCACGCTGGGACACGGTGTTCGAGCTGAATGTATTGGTCTCGATGATGTCCGCACCGGCCTCGAGGTACTGCCGATGGATCGCGCCAATGACATCAGGGCGCGTCAACACCAACACGTCGTTGTTCCCCTTGAGATCGCGCGCGTGGTCCTTCCAGCGGGCCCCTCGAAAGTCCGCCTCGCTCAACTTGTAGCGCTGCACCATGGTGCCCATGGCGCCATCCAGAATGAGAATGCGCTTGGCAAGCAGCGCGTCGAGTGTGGTCGTTGTTGTCATTGTCATTTTGTTCCCGAAGCAATCAGCACGGCGAACGGGTCGCCCGTGCGTCGCGCGCCGACGCGGACGGTCGCATCCGCAAAGCCGGCGTTGGTCAGCAGCGACGTCAGACCGTCGGGTGTGAACCCGAGCCACTGGTCGCCGAGTTTGTCCTGCACCCAGGTTTCGTCGTGCTGGCGGAGATCAAGGATCAACACTCGCCCGCCGGGTCGGAGAATGCGCCACGCCTCCGCGAGCGCCTTGGCCGGATCTTTGGCGTGGTGCAGGGCCTGTGACGCAATCGCGATGTCCACGCTGGCATCACCCAACGGCACCTTCTCCAGCTCGCCGCGTTTCCACACGATGTTTTTGGCACGACGACGGGTGGCCATGGCCTTGGCGCGCGCGAGCACGTCGGACGAGTGATCGATGGCGTAGATCTTTTTGGCCCACTGCGCCGCCTCGATCGTGAGATAGCCCTCACCGCACCCCAGGTCGGCCACCTCCACCGACGGCAACAACATGCCGAGCGCGCGCGACCACGCGGCCCAGCTGCGCCCGGGCACCAACTGCGATCGCTCGTTGCCGGCGCCATGCTGGTCGAAGTTTTCACGGCGCACTCGCCGCACCTCCTCCAACCGCGCATCGTCGGCCTTGGTGGCCACGGTGGTCTGGTTGAAGGTGTCGGACAGCCACGGCCACAACGTCGCAAACGGGCCGGCGCCAGCCGCCACATCGGCGTTGAGTCGGTACCAGGTGAAGTGGCCGGATTTTTCCTCCGTCACGAGCCTGGAGTCCTTGAGTAGACCCAGATGTCGAGAGACCCCGGACTGGGCCAGGCCCATCACGGCGGTGAGTTCGGTGACGTTGAGCGCCTCCCTGGCCAACACCCGGAGGAGCCGGAGGCGGGCTTCGTCGCCCAGGAGCCGCATCAACGCGGTGGCGTCTTTCATGGCCCTATTGTATCTATAAATCTATATATATGGATACACAGGCCAAGGAGTCCGGGGCGACTAGAATGCGCAGCCGGGGGAACACATGCAGTCAGTCGCCGATTTTAATAGCTGGTTGAACGGGTACGTGTGGGGCTGGCCAACGATCATCCTGCTGGTGGGCACGGGCCTTCTGCTCACCGTGGTGACGGGATTTGCACAGGTGCGCCTCCTGGGCTTTAACGGCACCGCCGCCACGGGTGGATTCGCCGGCAGCACGGTCATGATGGCGATGCGATTCGGCATCGCTCTGGGCTTGTTCTCCAACGAAGCAGGCCTGGGCAGCGCACCCATGGTGCATGCCGCTGCGCAGACTGATCACCCGGTCCGGCAGGGGCTGTACGGCATCTTCGAAGTGTTCGTCGACACCATCCTGATCTGCACCACGACGGGTCTGGTGATTCTGCTGACCAGCTCGTGGGATCTGGGCATCAGCGGCGGCGCGATGTCTGCCCGCGCGTGGCTGGCCTTCATCTACCTCGGTGCCGTCGGGTCCCTGCACCTGGTCTGGGACGTCGCCGACACATTGAATGGGTTGATGGCGATTCCGAACCTGATTGCCGTGCTGGCGTCGATCCCGCTGCTCCTGAAGTTGCAGCGCGAGTTCTTCAGCAAGCCGAGATGATCACGCTGGTGCTGGCCCACGGCGCCGGGGCTGGGCAACACCATCCATGGATGCGACACGTGGCTGCGGGCTTCCAAGCCCGCGGCATGCGTGTGGTGACGTTCGACTTTCCGTACATGGCCCAGGGCCGGAAGCTCCCGGACAAGGCCCCGGTGCTGGAAGCGGCGTTCATCAGCGTCTGGGAAGAAACCGCGCGCACGGCATCAGGCCCGATGTTGGCGGCCGGCAAGTCCATGGGCGGGCGCATCGCGTCAATGGTGGCTGCTCGTCAGGGGTTCACGCCTGCGCCGGCTGGGCTGGTCTTGTTCGGGTATCCCCTGCATCCGCCGGGCAAACCCGAGCAACGCCGCGACACACACCTGCCGGACATCACCGCGCCCCTGTTGTTCGTGCACGGCACGAAGGATCCGTTTGGCTCGCCGGATGAGATGACCTCGCTTGTGGCCCGCCTGCCCGGTGCGACGCTCGATCTGGTCGACACGGGTGATCATTCCCTCATCTCGAAGCGGGGTCAGCCGGTGTCAGGCGACCTGCTCGACCGTGTGGTTGACTGGACACGGCAGTCGCACCACAAATGACGCCCCCTGTTGCGGCGCGCTCGTCTGGTTGAGAGGCCGGGGCCCGTGCCTGCGCCTCAGATACTCCCGTCCGGATTGCCGGGAACAGACGGGGTCTGATACTTTCCTTTTCCGTTGATGTCCTTGAGAGTGTTTATCCTGGCGGTCGCCATGGCGACGGCCGCCGCGTGTGGGTCCGGCCCGACGCCGCCTCCGCCCCCCCCGGCGGCGCCGACGGTGTCGTGCCCGGCGCCGATCTCATTTGAGTCGCCGGACAATGTCCCGATGCCGGTCTCTTTCACGGTGCCCACGGCCAGCGGAGGTCAGGCGCCGGTCACCGTTTCCTGTTCCGCGCAGTCTGGCGCAAATTTCCCGCTCGGCAGCACGATCGTCACCTGCACCGCCACTGACGCCCTTCAGCGAACCGCCACATGCAACTTCAACGTGGCCGTGACACCGACGCCGCGCATCTCGAAGACGACCTTCCTCGCGTTTGGCGACAGCATCACGTATGGCCGGTGCAACGTCTCTCCCCAGGAGTGTGATCCGTACACGATTCGCCTGCGTCAGTTGTTGCAGGAGCGGTATGCGAAGCAGTCGTTTACGGTGACCAACGTCGGTATCCCAGGAGAAATTGCGTCAGACGACATTTCAGACCCTCTGGGAAGACTTGCCGGCCAGGATCGAATTTTCTCCGAACTGTCGCGAGCCAATCCCGGGGTCCTTCTGCTGATGGAGGGCGCCAATGACCTCATCAGTGCCGCGCATGTACCTGACTTCGCGGTGAGTTCAGCCGCGTCGGCACTCGACCGCATGGTCGACATTGCGCAGGGTCGGGGCGTGACTGTCTTCCTGGCCACGGTATCGCCCCAGCGGTATCCGGCACCGGCGGGCACCAACAACCGCGATTTGAGTGGCCCACTTGTTCCTTTGCTCAACGACCGTATCAGAACCATCGCCACCAACCGCGCAGTGCACCTCGTGGACATCTACGCTGCGATGAACGCGGACCTGGCCGGCACGATCAGCGTCGACAATCTCCACCCCACGGAACTGGGTATTCGAGTGATGGCCGACACGTTCTTCGCCGCCATCCGGGCGCGACTCGACATCACCCCCACGGCCTCGTCGTCGCTGTTCAAGCGCCCGTAGTCTGACCATGGTGTCCATCGGCACACGTGCGCTTCGTGCCGGTGTGATGCTGGCGGCGTCGTGTGCGGCGATCGTGACCGCGCAAGCCCCGCAGGGCATCAGCGCCAATGACGTCTACCGCGTGCGCAGCATGCTCAAACACGCCCATGAGGCGGTCAAGAAGCACTACTTCGATCCGGGCTTCAACGGCCTCGACTGGGACGGCAGGTACGCTGAGTACCTCGCGAAGATCGACGGCGCTCCACACTTGAGCGGCGGCCTCTCGATCGTGGCGGGATTCCTCGACGGATTGCAGGACTCCCACACCTACTTCATGCCGCCGGCGTGGTCCCGCCAGGTCGACTACGGGTACGACGTCGGCTTCATCCGTGATATCCCGCACGTGATGGCTGTGCGCGCCGGGACGGATGCCGAAGAGAAGCTCAAACCGGGTGATCAGATCGTCACCATCAACAGCCAGCCTGTGTCCCGAGAGAGTTTTGCCAGGATGCAGTACATCCTGAACGTGTTGTCACCCATGGTCGGCACACGGGTCGTCATCCGGCAGGCGGATGGCACGGAGCGCACAGAGACCGTGGAGTCAAAGGTCACCGACGGCCGCGCCATGATGCAGCTCTTTGGCCCAGGCGGTACCCGCATCAGTGACCTGATTCGTGAAATGGAGGATGCACAGTACGCCATTCGCCATCGCACGGTCGAGGTCGGACACGTGCTCGTGTGGAAGGCGCCGACCTTCATGGCCGAGGACGCCGAGATCGATCGCATGGTGGGTCGGGCGCGCGACCACCCTGCCCTCGTGCTCGACCTTCGGGGCAATCCCGGTGGGCTGGTCACGGCGCTTCGACGCACTGTCGGCGGCATGTTCGCTGAGACCGTGCAGATCGGCACCCGCGTCTCGCGCAGCGGTCGGACAAACATCCTCGCGCCGACACGCGGCAACCGCACCTTCACCGGCAAGTTGTTCGTGCTCATCGACGCGGCGTCCGGATCGTCGTCGGAACTGTTCGCTCGCGTCGTGCAGTTGCAACAGCGCGGTGTGGTCATCGGGGATCGGTCTGGTGGTGTAGTTCGCGAGGCCCTGATGCATCCATTCACCCAGGGGACCGACGTGCTGATTGCCTACGGTATCTCGGTGACCAGTGCCGATATCCTCATGACCGATGGCGTGAGTCTTGAACGCCGGGGTGTCGTGCCAGACGATGTGCAGGTGCCGACACCAGAGGACCTGGCCGCTGGCCGGGATCCGGTGATGGCTTACGCCATCAAGCTGGCCGGCGGTGACATCGATCCGGTCGCGGCCGCTAAGTTGTTCCCGCCAGAGAAGCGATAAACCTCCCGGCGTCGTCCCTGAATTCAGCCGTCCATTCGTGGCCGCCATCAAAGCGCACCCGTTCATGTGTGACGCCGCGCGACGTCAGGAACGTGAGGTCCGCCTCGAGTGTGTCGCCCACGTACCACTCTTCACGATCGCCCACACCGATC
>CAYZLT010000229.1:0-2243 GCA_964479175.1 uncultured Solibacteraceae bacterium
CGACCTTGAGCAGGGTGCGCAAGAGCTTCTCGCGGTCGAACGGCTCCTGCGCGCTCTTGTCGACCGCCTCCTGTCCATCGAGCGCGGTGGCGACCGCGTGTCCCCACTTGCGGAGGATCGCTGACACCACCGCCTGGTTCACCACGTGGTCGTCGGTGACAAGGATCCGAAGTGCACGGCGGGAGAGCCGGCGGCCACCACTCGACACCCGCGTCTCTGTGGGTCCCGTGGTGACGGCCGACAGGGCGTCGGACAGGGAGGACCAGATCACCGGCAGGGCCAGGTACCGCGTGCCGATTGAAAGAACCCGTTCGGCACCGGTGGTCAGGTGTGTGGTTGGCAGCAGCACCACGACATCTTTGGCGAGCCCCGGTGTAGCCTTCGCACGCGCGGCGAGCTCAAAACCATCCAGGCCGGCCAGTCCCGCGTCGGCAAAGACCACATCAAAGGGGTGACCCGCGATCTGGGCGACTTCCATCGCGGCCATCGCCGCTCGGCCTCCGGCGGCCTCCGCGGTCCGGATGGTTGGCCACGGGGCGAGCAGTTCGATGATGGCCGAGCGCGAGACGGCATGGCTGTGCGCCACGAGAATATGCAGCGGCGCGTCCCCCCACGGTGGCGACGTCTGTCGTGCGGGAGACGCGCCGAACCAGGCGACAAACCTGAACGTGCTGCCCTGGCCCTCTTCGCTGTCCACCCACAGACGGCCCTGCATCAGCGCGACCAGTTGTGCCGCGATGGTGAGCCCCAGGCCTGTGCCGCCGTACCGGCGTGTGTCGGATCCATCGGCCTGGGTGAAGGCTTCAAAAATCGCGTGTTGCCGGCTCCTGGGAATGCCGACGCCGGTGTCGTGCACCGAGAACCGGAGCGCGACGCGACCCTCGTGGATGTCGTCCACCTCGACGTGCAGCGTGACCTCGCCGCGTTCGGTGAACTTGATCGCGTTGTTGACGATGTTGGTCAGAACCTGGCGCAGGCGATGGGGATCGCCCTGCACGACCTCGGGTACATCACGCTGGACGTGACAGACCAGGGTGAGGCCCTTCTGGTGGGCACGTGCGGCAAACATCCGGATGGTCGTGCCGGCCACCTCGCGGACGCGCAGGGGAATCGACTCCAGGGGGAGGCGTTGCGCTTCCATCTTCGAGAGATCGAGGATGTCGTCCACGATCCGCGTCAGCGATTCCGCCGAATCGCGCATGACGCCGAGCATGTCACGCTGATCGCGCGAGAGGGGCGTGTCCAGCAGAAGGTCGGCGTTGCCGATGACGCTGTTGAGGGGCGTGCGGACTTCGTGACTGACGTTGGCCAGAAATTCCGTCTTGGTCCGGTTGGCCGCTTCCAGCCGCGTCATCGCATGTTCGAGATCGCGTCGCCGGTCCTCCGCATCACGCACGGCCTGCTCGGCCATCCGTCGCGCCGAATCAAATTTGCGCCGGCGCGCGGCCACCGAACGGGCCGAGAGGGTGATGTACAGGCACAGGATGTACAGGAAGACGATCTTGGCCGCTTCCGTTGACCAGTCCACCGGCCGCCCTTCACCAAACGACACCCACAGCACGAGGCCGGCATACGCCATCGTGGCCAAGTGGGAGAACACGACAGAGTTGCGGAACGAGATCGCGACCTGGTCGGCGGCCCGTGCGGCGAACACGAACCACAGCAGGCTCTCGTTGGCACCTGTCACGTACACGACGTAGGCCATCGGCAGGAGATCGAGCCCAAAAAAGACGTCTCCGAGATTCACGACGCGCACGCGATCCCAGAACGTCGCCAGCACGATCCACGCAAACAGGGCGTAGCCAATCAGGACCGCCGTGTGCTGGGCCGCCGCCGTCCAATCGACGAGCCCGAAGATCAGCCAGTTGTGCACGACCACGCCAAGCGCGTTGAGTGCAAAGCCGATGACGCGCAGGCGCGGGACTTCTTCCGTGTGGAATTTATGTCGCCGCACACGCTGGGCGACTGCGGCCTCAGCCGGGTCGAGATAGACCGAAGTGTTGTCGGGACGCGACATCAGGACGGTCCGGAGTCCGCGGTCCGCAGGGCGTCGCTGATGCGCGACAGGCCCGTCGCCAGGGGCGAGGTGGCACCGGCCAGACTGATGCGGAAGTGGTCGGGGGCATCAAAATATCTCCCCGGTGCGACGGCCACGCCATACTCGACCGCCAGGCGGGTGACGAACGCGTCCGTATCGTGCACCCCGCGCAATTGTGGAAACAACACCGTCGCCGACGGGGGGG
>CAYZLT010000229.1:2253-5983 GCA_964479175.1 uncultured Solibacteraceae bacterium
CGTCAATCGGTTGTGGCGCGTGCGCGATCTGGTCGAGGCGGTCGGCAGCGCCATCTGCGCCGACGCAAACCCTCGCGCCAGTTCGAGATTCGCAGAGACGATCGCCTGCGTGCGCTCACGCAGGCGCGGCATCTGCGTAAACGCGAACGCGCTCATGCGATCGGACACGGCGCTGCCGACCGCCTCGACCAGATCGCGCACGCGCCACAACCGATTGACGAGCGCAGGAGGGGCGACCGCCCAGCCGCATCGCAGCCCGTTGAGTCCGTAGGACTTGGTCAGGCTGTTGGTCACCACGATCGGCCCATCCAGTTGTGTCGCGGACGCCACCTGGCCGGAGGGGGGCGCCGCCAGGTTGACCGCGTCCAGATACACCTCATCCACCAGCAGGTGCGCGCCGGCCGATTCTGCGAGTGCGACCAGGCCCGTGAGTGTGGCGTGATCGAGGCACACCCCCGACGGATTGTGCGGGGTCGTGACGATGATCAGACGGGTACGGAGCGTGAGTTTTGACCGCACCTCATCGAGGTCGATGCCAAATCGTCGATTGAAGGGACGGCCGAATCGATGGACTCGTGCCCCCATCAACGTACACGCACCCACGAGGGGGTCGTACCCCGGCTGCTCGACCAGGACGTCGTCACCCGCGCCGACGAGGGCGGCGATCGTCAGGAAGTTCGCGCCGGAACATCCGGTCGCAGTGACCACACGGGACGAGGGCACGCCGACGTGCGCCGCAATCGCGTCGCGGACCGGAGCGAACCCGTTGTCGTTGGGCGCGGTCAACTGCAACGCCTCACGCGCACCGGGCAAATCGTCGACCGTACACGACAGAAGGTTGCTGCCCGCCAGATCGATCTCCGTCGGGGTGCGGGTCTTGGCCCAGAGCATGTAGGGAGCCAGCGCTTCAGTCAGCATGGGACGCCTTCGCGCGCTTTGAAGAAGAAGTGAAGAAGTAATACACCGGGATGCCCAGCGCGAGCAGGCCGGCGCCGGCGGCCGACCGCCACGGATCGGTCGAGATCACCGAATACACCACAACGATGGCCACGGCCACAAACGCGGCCGGCATGAGCGGATACAGCGGCGTCTGAAAGCCATCGGTCGAGGTGCGGCGGCGCAGCACAAACAGACCGGCCACGGTGAGCCCGAAGAAGATCCAGTCGGCAAACACGACGGTGTTGAGCAGGTCGCCATAGGTCCCGGTCAACGTCAGCAGGATCGCCCACGCCGACTGGAGCACGATGGCCGCAGCGGGGGACTGATATTTCGGATGGAGTCGGGCCAGCGATGGCAGGAACGCGCCATCACGGGCCATCGCGAAATACACGCGCGTGGGCGCCAGGATCGCCAGATTCAGAAACCCGAACGTTGAAATGGCGATCGCCCCGGCTATCAGCCGTTCCCCCATCCCTCCAAACCATCGGCCTGCCACTTCCGCCGCGGGCGTTTCCGTGGCCGCCAGACCCTCAAGCCCCAATGTACGCATGTACGCGACGTTGGCCAGCAGATAGACCACGACGACGATCAGCGTGCCGACAATGAGGCTGATGGGCAGGTGTCTGCGGGGGTCGCGCATCTCTTCCGCGACGTAGTTCGCGTTTTGCCATCCGCCGTAGGCAAACAGAATGGGAATGAGCGCCACGCCGAAGGTCAGCGCCGTGGAGGGCGTGTCGTCCACGCGCGCGGCGGACAACCACTCCGGCGCCGCCGGGCCCGTCCACGCAAACAGAATCAGCGCGCCGAGGGCCGCCACTTTGAGTACGACAAACACGTTGAGGATTTGGCTGCCGGGTTTGACGCCGAAGTAGTTGATGACCGACAGCACGATGATCGACGCGACCGCGATGAGTTGAGGATTCGCCCCATCGCCGCCGACCATGCGCGACGCGTATTGCGCAAATGTGATCGCGACGGCGGCCATCGCCCCCGTCTCGATCATGAAGAGCAACGCCCATCCATACAGGAAACCGACGAGTGGATGCCACGCTTCACTCAGATAGACGTATTGGCCGCCCGCCTTCGGGAGGCGCTGCCCGAGTTCGGCGTAGGCGAACGCGCCGGCGAGTGCGACGGCACCACCCACGACCCACGCCATCAGCACCAGCACGGGCGTGTCGAGGGCCCGCGCGACCAGATAGGGATTGATGAAGATGCCCGACCCGATGATGCCGCCGATGACGATCATCGTGGCGTCAAAGGGGCCAAGGGCGCGGCGGAGAGTCACGGCCGGATTCTAACCGGGACGCCGATACAATGGGTAAAGGCCTGATATGTCATACGCACGTCGCTCCCGCTGGTTGTCCCCCCTGCTTCTGCTGGCCGTCGCCGGCTGTTCCGTCCGTGATGCCGCGTGTGGCCGCCGGGTCGAGAACCCCGTCCCGATGTCCGAGACGCAGGTCGCCGCCCTCAAAGGGGAAGCCCCGCCGGTGGTCCAGATCGCCTTCCTGGGTGACAGCCTCACGGCTGGGCTGGGACTGCTGCAGAACGAAGCCTATCCCGCGCTGATCGAGACGGAACTGGAGACCGACGGCTACGCGAAGGTGGAGGTGGTCAACGCCGGCGTGAGTGGTGACACCTCCGCCGGGGGCCTGGCGCGCATCGAGTGGGTGCTCGAGCCGCAGGTGAAGATTCTTGTCGTCGCGCTGGGCGCCAACGACGCATTGCGCGGGCTGCCGCCCAGCACCACGCGCGACAACCTCGGACGACTGATCCAGGCCGCCAAAACCAAAGGCGTGCTCGTGTTGCTGGTCGGCATGGAAGCGCCGCCGAACCTTGGTGAGGACTACCGCAACGCGTTCCGCAGTATCTATGCGGAACTGGCTGCTGAACACCACGTGCCGCTGGTTCCGTTCCTGCTCGAGGGGGTGGCCGGCATCCCGTCGCTGAATCAGGACGATGGGATTCACCCGACCGCGGAAGGGCAGCGCCTGATGGCCGCGCTCGTGTATCCCCGCCTCCAACCCATCATCGACGACCTGCTGAGCCGCTGAATGATTGAACTCGTGAATGTCTCCCGCACCGTGACGAGCGGTGCCGGGTCGTTGACCATCCTGCACCCGACCTCGTTCCGGATTGAGAGCGGCCAGACGGTCGCCATCACCGGTCCCTCCGGCAGCGGCAAGTCCACGTTGCTCGGACTGCTCGCCGGCCTCGACACGCCAAACACCGGACGTGTCCTGGTCGACGGCGTGAACATCACCGCCTTGGGCGAAGAGGGCCTGGCGCGCCTGCGCGGCGAGAAGATCGGCATCGTCTTTCAGTTTTTTCATCTGATTCCTTCGCTCACCGCACTGGAGAACGTGCTGGTGCCGATGGAATTGGCGGGACTGTCAGACGCACGCACACGGGCGGCGGGATTGCTCCACGACGTCGGGTTGACGGGCCGCGGCCACCACTATCCCTCGCAGTTGTCGGGCGGAGAGCAGCAGCGCGTCGCGATCGCACGCGCCCTTGCCAACGATCCCCCGATCCTGCTCGCCGATGAACCGACGGGCAACCTCGACAGTGGCACGGGGCATCAGGTGATTGATCTGTTGCTCGCCGTCAACCGCAAACAGGGCCGCACACTGGTGCTCGTGACGCATGACCGCGAGCTCGCGGCACTGGCCGATGAGGTGATCGCGTTGCGGGACGGTCGCGTGGAATCACGAACGGCGCGCGCATGATGTTTGTCCTCCGCATGGCGTGGCGCGAGATCCGCTCCTCGTGGACGCGACTGGTCTTTTTT
>CAYZLT010000230.1:0-5945 GCA_964479175.1 uncultured Solibacteraceae bacterium
CTCCCGACCATCGTGACCTGCCGCCCGGTCTGGGAGGGTGGGCGATGGGATGGCGATGAGGCCGGGCGACGCCGGGTGATGGCCGGCGCGGTGCAGGCAGGCGCCGACTACGTCGACATTGAACGCCGCGCCGGGTGGGTGCCTGATTTACGCGGCACCCGCACCCGGCTCATCGTCTCCGACCACGACTTCATCGCCGTGCCGTCCGACCTCAGTGCCCGCGTTCGTGAGATGCGGGCCCATGGCGCCGATGTGGTCAAGGTCGCCGCCGCCGTGGCGTGTGTGTCGGACACGCTGCGGCTTCGAGCTGCCGTCGCGGCGTCGGGTGACGATGGCCCGCTGGTGTGTATTGCGATGGGCGAGGCCGGCGTGCTCTCGCGGTTGTTGCCCACGCGCTTCGGGTCGTGCTGGACCTACGGCGGCGATGCCGGCGCGGCGCCCGGGCAGATACCGGTCTCGCTGATGCACGAGCGCTACCGCGTGCGGTCCGTGAGCGAGTCGACCGCCGTCTACGGCGTCGCGGGATCGCCGATTGCCCACTCCGCATCGCCGGCCATGCACAACGCGGCATACCGCGCGGCGGGTATCAATTCGATGGATGCGATCGACGCGATCTATGTGCCGGTGTTGGCGACCACGGTCGTGGAAGCGGCCATGGTGGCCGAGGCCCTCGGCTTCTCAGGCCTCAGCATCACGGCGCCGCTCAAAGCGGGGTGGCTCGATCGAACAGACGTCGACAGCGATGATGACGCGTCCAGGCGCCTCGGGGTCGTGAACACACTGAAGCGGGTCGGGAGTCGGTGGAGCGCGCGCAATCTGGACATCGCAGGATTCCTCGATGCGTGTGACGAGCGGGGGATCGCGCTCCGGGGCAAATCCGCCGTCGTGCTCGGTGCCGGTGGCGCCGGCGTCGCGGCCGTGTGGGCGCTGGTCCAGCGCGGGGCCACTGTCGCCCTCTCCGCGCGGCGCGGCGACGTGGCCGCGACGGTGGCCGCAACTCTCGGCGTCCAGACCACGTCGTGGCCGCCGACTGGAGCGTGGGATGTGGTGGTGAATGCGACGCCGGTCGGCACCTGGCCTCGTGTGGAGGAGACACCGGTCGAGGCGCACACGCTGGAGGCCAGGGTCGCCTACGACCTGGTCTACAACCCGGAAGAGACCGCCTTCCTGCGACAGATGCGCGGAACCGGGGCCGAAGTGATTTGGGGATTGGACATGCTGGTCGGGCAGGCGGCCCGCCAGTTCGAATGGTGGACGGGACAACGGCCGGACACGCAGGTGATGCGCGAGGCCGCACGACGCTGGATTCGGGAGAAAAATTAGGTCATGAAACAGACGACGTTTGAAGAATTTGTGGAGTTGTCACGTCGCGGCACGTTTGTGCCGGTGTGGCGCGAAATCATGGCGGACCTGCTCACGCCGGTGTCCGCGTTTCTCAAAATTGCCGAGCACTCCGACTACGCGTTCCTGCTCGAAAGTGTGGAGGGTGGCGAACACGTCGGACGGTATTCCTTCCTCGGCAAGGATCCGTTTCTGATTGTACAGGGGCGTGACGGCGGCACCACGATCGAACAGGCCGGAACCACCACCACACGCCATGAGTCGCTGCTACAGGTGATGCGCGGGTTGATGACGGAATATTCGTCGCCGTTTGTGTCCGACCTGCCGCGGTTTACCGGTGGCGCCGTCGGGTACTGTGACTACGACACGGCGGCGTGGTTTGAACCTGCGGTGGGCCGGCCCCGGATACCGGACGTGGAGGACGCGCAGGTCGAGGCCGACCGCGTGCGTGCGGGGTTCATGGTCTTCGACACCGTCCTGGCCTTTGACCACGTCAAACATCGCATCCTCGCCATCTCGAACGCGCGCGTGCGTCCCGGAGAGGACCTTCGCTCGCTCTATGATTTTGCCGTCGCCAAGATCGACTTTCTGGAGCGCGAGCTGGACCGCAACCTGTCGCGCACCGAGCGGCATGCGGGCACGACGTTGACCATCACGCCGAACCAGACGCAGGCCGAGTACGAGGCGTCGGTGCGGAAGATTCAGGCACACATCGCGGCCGGCGATGTGTATCAGACCGTGTTGTCGCAGCGGTTTGACACCGAGACCACCGCCACGCCGTTTGATGTGTATCGTGCATTACGCCACATCAATCCCTCCCCCTACATGTTCTTCATCCGACACGGTGGGCACGCCATCATCGGCGCCTCGCCGGAGATGCTGGTGCGTGTGGAAGGGTCTCGCGTCGAGACCCATCCCATCGCCGGGACCCGGCCGCGCGGTGCCACACCTGAAGAGGACCAGCGGCTCGCCGAGGAACTCCGTCGCAGTGAGAAGGAGCGGGCGGAGCACGTGATGCTGGTGGATCTGGGACGCAACGACCTTGGGCGCGTGTGTGCCATCGGCAGTGTGCGTGTGCCGCAATACATGGCGCTTGAACGTTTTTCGCACGTCATGCATCTGGTGTCGCGTGTGGAAGGGCAGCTGGCCGAGGAGTGTGATCGGCTTGACGCGCTGGCGGCCACCTTTCCGGCAGGCACGGTCACGGGCGCGCCCAAAATTCGCGCGATGCAGTTGCTCAATACACTCGAACCGACGGCGCGCGGGCTGTATGGCGGCGCCGTCGGCTACCTCGACTTTGCCGGCAACCTCGATTTCTGCATCGCGATCCGCACGATCACGATGCAGGGCACGTCGGCGCGTGTGCAGGCTGGTGCCGGGATCGTGGCCGACTCACACCCCACGTCCGAGTACGAAGAGACCAAACACAAGGCCGGGGCGCTCCTGCAGGCACTGCAGATGGCGGAGGAAGGGATCTGAATGGTCCTGCTCCTCGACAACTACGATTCGTTCACCTATAACCTCGCGCACCGGCTCGGGGAACTGGGGGCCGAGGTCCAGGTCGTCCGCAACGATGCACTCTCCGTCGACGACATCACCGACCGTCGTCCCACCCACCTCGTGATTTCGCCCGGCCCTGGACGTCCGGAGACCGCGGGGATTTCCGTCGCCGCGCTCCAGCGGTTTGCCGGTACGCTGCCGATCCTCGGTGTGTGCCTGGGGCATCAGGCGCTTGCGGTGGCCTTTGGTGGACGGGTCGACCGCGCCGCGGCTCCGATGCATGGCAAGACATCAACGGTGACCCACGATGCGGCGGGCATCTTCGCGGGGGTATCGCAGGGGATTGAGGTCGGCCGCTATCACTCCCTGCGTATTCCCGCCGACGGTGTCCCAGCGGGATTCGAGGTGTCGGCGCGGGTGAGTGAGGATCAGACCATCATGGGTATTCGGCACGAGCGATGGCCCGTGCACGGCGTGCAGTTTCATCCCGAATCTGTGCTGACGCCGGATGGCCATCAGCTGTTGCGGAATTTCCTGGAGATGCGGTGATGTTTGCGGAATGGTTGGAGAAGCTGCGTCGACATGAAGATCTGACGGAGGCCGAGGCGTCGCGGGCCATGGGCATCATCATGGACGGGGAGGCCAAACCCGCCCACATCGCCGGGCTGCTGATGGCACTGGCGCTCAAGGGCGAGCGGCCGCCCGAGATGGTCGGGTTTGCCACCGCCATGCGCGCCCGCGCGGTGGCCCTGCCGTCGCCAGTGGGGCCGGTGTTTGATACGTGCGGCACCGGCGGGGACGGCGCACACACGTTCAACGTCTCGACCGCTGCCGCGATCGTGCTCGCGTCGTGCGGCGTCAGGGTGGCCAAACATGGCAACCGTGCGGTCTCGAGCCGGTGTGGCAGCGCCGATGTGTTCGAGACGCTCGGCGTCGCGCTCGACGGTGCACCGGAACACGTGGTCCGGACCCTGATGGACACCAACCTGGCGTTCTTTTTTGCGCCGGCGTGGCATCCGTCCATGAAACATGCGGGGCCGACGCGTCGCGAGCTTGGCGTGCGCACGGCATTCAACCTGCTGGGACCGTTGACCAATCCGGCCGGCGCGCGTCGCCAACTGGTCGGCGTGTCGCGACCGGAACACACGGAGTTGCTCGCCCGAACGCTGGGACTACTCGGCACCGAACGCGCCTGGGTGGTGCACGGCGCCGACGGCCTTGACGAACTCTCCACGACGGGATTCACGAAGGTGTCGGAGTTTCACGGGGGCACGGTGCGAACGTTTTATCTGCACCCGGCCGATGTTGGACTGCCCGTGGCATCAAAAGAGGCGCTGGTCGGCGGCACGGCCGAGGACAACGCCGCGCTGATCGAACGCCTGCTGGCCGGCGAAACAGGCGCTGCGCGCGACATTGTGCTGCTCAACGCTGGTGCCGGGCTGCTCATTGCCGGCAAGGCGGACTCGGTGCGGGAGGGTATTCGCAACGCTGGTGAGGCGATCGACAGCGGCAAGGCCGCGACCACGCTTGAGCGACTGCGTCAGGCGGGGCGGTCATGAGTGACGACCTGCTCGCGGCGTTGATGGCCGGGGCCGCGCGGGCGGCGAAGGAACGGGCGCGTGTGCATCACCTGGAGGCCGAACGGGCGGCTGCGGAGTGGACGCCGCGTGGGGCGCTGTTTCGCGAGCGATTGCTCCGGCCCGGCGTCCAGGTCATCGCCGAGTGCAAGCGGCGATCGCCGTCGCGCGGGGTGCTCCGCGAGCACTATGACCCCGCGGCCATTGCGCTCGGCTACGCAGCCGCTGGTGCCGCCGCGTTGTCGATCCTGACCGAGCCCACATTGTTCGACGGGTCCCTCGAACACCTCGCGGCCGTACGGGCGGTCGTCGAGCTCCCGCTGTTGCGCAAGGACTTCATCTCGGACGTGTATCAGTTGATCGAAGCGCGCGCGGCCGGCGCCGATGCGGTCCTCCTGATTGTGGCGGGACTCGACGATGAACAACTGCTGCGGTTGCTCAGACGCGCGGAAGCGGAAGGGTTTGCGGCACTCGTTGAGGTGCACAGCCGTGAAGAACTGCGACGAGCCATCGGCGCCGGGGCGACCATTGTGGGCGTCAACAGCCGGAACCTGAAAACGCTGACGGTTGACCTGCGTCTGCACGATGAACTGGTGCTGGGCATTCCTGCCGGCATCACGGCTGTGGCCGAGAGTGGCCTGACCAGCGGCGCCGACCTGAGGCGACTGCGCGAGACCGGGTATGACGCGTTCCTGATTGGCGAGCGGTTCATGTCGGTGGCCGATCCGGGCGAGGCGCTGGCGGCGCTCCTGCGCGACGCCGGAGCGGGTGAGGCCAGGGCATGAGTTTCGTCAAGGTGTGTGGCCTGACGCGCAAGGCAGACGTGGACGCGGCGGTGGCGGCGGGCGCGCACGCCCTCGGATTTGTGCTGTGGCCGGGAAGTCCTCGTGCCGTGACGCCGGAACACGTTGCCACGCTGACCGTGGATGTGCCCCCGCACGTGTGGAAGGTCGGTGTGTTCGTCGACGCCACCCCGGCCGTCGTGTCAACCGCCATCACGACCGCAGGGCTGACCGCCATTCAGTTGCATGGACAGGAGGACGTCCGGGAGTTCCTCCATCTCGGTGTGCGGGTGATCAAAGCCGCGGCCCCGCGCAGCAGTGATGAGGTGCAGGCGCTGCGTGCGCTTCCCGCAGACGTCCTGGTGTTGATCGATGCGCACGATCCCGTTCACCATGGCGGGACCGGTCGTACCGCCGACTGGACGACTGCCGCACAGGTCGCCGCGTCACGTCCCATTCTTCTGGCCGGCGGCCTCAACCCGTCAAACGTGGCCGCCGCCATTGACGCCGTTCACCCCTGGGGCATCGATGTGTCCTCAGGCGTCGAGATGGCACCGGGAATCAAAGACCCCGTTCAAATGCAGCACCTCATGTCCACATTGCCTCATTGCCCCAGTGCCCCATTGCCTCATTTCCCCATGGCCCCATTGCGGTCAGAGGGCCCCTCCTTTGGCCGTCGTGATCCCGATGCCCGGGGGTACTTCGGCGAGTTCGGCGGACGATTCATTCCCGAAACGCTGGTGGC
>CAYZLT010000231.1:0-1820 GCA_964479175.1 uncultured Solibacteraceae bacterium
ACCTTGAAGAGCTCGCGCTGCCGAGCGAGATTGTCCTCAGCCTGCCTAAGGTTCGTGCGCGCGTTTTCGATGCTGGTCTGCGTTTCGATCAGCTGCGACCGGGCCGCCGCAACGCTTGCCTGGCGACTGTTGACCTGGGTCTGGAGGTTGCGCGGATCAATCTGGAGCAGGAACTGACCCTGCGTGACGACGTCTCCCTCGTTGACCGCCAGTCCGACGACCTTGCCCATCGTTTCGGCGCTGACATTGACCGAGCGTTGCGGGCGGATCTTGCCGCTGGCCGAGACGATCGCTTCCAGGTCGTGACGGGCGATCTTCTCGGTCTCCACTTCCACGCCGGTGGTCCGGTTCGTGTTCAGGTTGGCGTACACGACGGCCGCGATGCCGATGACGATAACGAGGCCGATGATGAGCTTTTTCCGGTTCATAACGTTTGACTATCCTGCGAAGAAATAGGCCCAGCCGAGGGCAATGACGAAATACACAGCAAACAGGCCGGTGGCCACACCTGTGGTCGTCCGCTTGTAGAGGGTTGCCAGACCGATGGCCAGCACCACGAGCCACCAGACAAAGAACAGATCGATCATGCCGAGGAAACGTGCGATGAAGCTGTTCTCGGCCATCGGCACCAGGGCCCCGAGGTTGGCGATGGAGGAACTCATCTGTCCGCGCGCGTACATGATGGGGGCGGTCACAAGGGCGCCTATCGCGGAAATGACCCACGAGTGGACGACAACCGCCATGACGTGCTTGAACGTCGCCGTGCCCCCCAACACCGTATTAAAAACCGCCCAGAGAATGGCGGTCAGCAACACCGCGCCAAACGGCATCGCCATGAAGGTGGTGACTGTCGTGATGTATCCCGCGGTGTTGGACTGCGCACGTGTGGCCATCTGCTGGTACATGTCGTCGGAGACGGTCATCCCCATTGTTTCGAGACTCTGCACCTGCATTTCGAGGGCAGCGGCGCGGCCCCGTTCGGTGAACTGCGGGATGCCCGCGGCCAACGCAATCAGGATGCCGGTGAGGAACAACATCCCGCTGACCTTCGGCGTCCGGACGACATGCGCGAACGTCTCACCTGGTGAGGTAATGACGCCAATGAAGCGAGCAAACAGACCGGGCAAGGGTGTCGGATCGAGGGTGTCGGTGGTCATGGTGGATTCGGTCATCGCGGAACTCTCCTTGGCGCAGCAGTGGCTGCAGAGTGAATCCTGCAATTGTACCGTCGCGAACAGATACGGGCCGAATCATCTCGGGGTTCCTGATAGGCTCGGGCACATGCCGCCTTTTCGCCAGTTTCTGTGTGCCGTGGTCCTTTTGTGCGCTTTATGCGCTGCGACCCCGGTTTTTGCCCAGCCATTTGAGGTGGTGGGCAGCCGCGCACTCGGGATGGCGGGGGCATTTGTGGCCGTGGCCGATGACGCCTCTGGCGCGTTCTGGAACCCGGCAGGCCTGGCCAGCGGGCAACCCGCAGGCGCGACAATAGAGTGGGGCCGCTTTCAAAGTGGTGATCGAGACGCCGCCGCGACGAGGGGCCCCTGGGAACGCTCTACCCGCTTTACGAGTTTGGGCACATGGCCTATCGGGTTGAGTTATACCCGCGTTGATGAGGTCAGTCTGGTCGCCCCAGACCGGGTCGAGCGGTTCACCACGCAGCACTACGGACTCTCCATCCTGCAGACCCTCACCGAAGGCTTCGTCATTGGCAGCACGTTGAAGTATGTCCGCGGGCGCGTCGCGTCAGGCGTCATGGACATGGCCACCGCCGGTCAGGGGCTCGATGCCGGGCGGGATCTCGATGGCGAGGGCAGTGGGGT
>CAYZLT010000231.1:1830-5934 GCA_964479175.1 uncultured Solibacteraceae bacterium
GCCTTCGACCTCGACGTGTCGGCGATGTACGACGCCCGGGTCTTCCGCATCGGCGCGACCATCAAGAACCTCCGCGCCCCGGATTTTGAGGGGCCAGGGGGGCTGGTCCGCGAGCTGGAGCGCCGATCCCGCATAGGACTCGCCATCCTCCCCAGAGCTGGCCTGACCCTTGCTATAGACCTGGACCTGGACACGGCCGACGTGCCGACCGGTCCTTCGCGAGTGCTCGCGGCTGGTGTTGAACACCAGTTCTCGTCGCGCATCGTCCTTCGGGCCGGTGCTCGGCGGAATCTCGAAGGCACGCGCGCCACGGTGGGCGCGGCGGGCGCGAGTATCGCGTTACGACCCGGGACGTGGCTTGATGCCCACGCGACCATGGGCCGCTCGGCGGGGGAACGCGGATTCGGCATCGGACTGCGCGCCGGCTGGTAACACCCGGCCGTCGGCTGTGGCCCACTCACGTGGAGGGCCGTGGCTGTTCGTCTCGGAGAATTATTGCTGCGCGACAAGCGCATTTCGCCTGTGCAGCTGCAGGAGGCGCTCGATCATCAGCGCACCAATGGTGGTCGGCTTGGGACCAACCTCGTCAAACTGGGGTTTGTGCAGGACGAGGATATTGCCAGCCTGCTTGGACGCCAATACGGCGTGCCGGCGATCACACTCGGACAATTTGATCTCGACTCGGCGGTGGTGCGCCTGGTGCCGGCCGAAACCGCCGTCAAATACCAGGTCATCCCCGTGGGACGGACGGCCACCGCGCTGACACTGGCGATGACTGATCCGACCAACGTGTTCGCGATGGACGACATCAAGTTCATGACCGGGCTGCATGTCGAGCCGGTCGTCGCGTCGGAGTCGGCCGTGCGCGACGCAATCACCCGTTACTACGGCACCGGCGCCGCAGAGCAGGACCAGTCGGCGCCAGGAGATCTGGTCTCACGGGCACTCGAGGATCTCGGCTCGGGGAGTGACGACGGCATCGAGGTGGTGTCGGATGCCGACGCGATCGACACGTCCACGCTCGAGCGGCAGAGCGGGGAAGCGCCAGTCATCCGACTGGTCAACGCCCTGATGTTGTCGGCCATCCAGCGCGGGGCCAGTGACATTCATGTGGAGCCCTACGAAAAGGAACTCCGCATCCGGTTTCGCATCGACGGCGTGTTGCACCGGGTGATGGCACCGCCACTCAAGTATCGGGACCCGATCACGTCGCGCATCAAGATCATGGCGCAGATGGACATCGCAGAAAAACGTCTGCCGCAGGATGGCCGCATCAAGGCACGTTTTAACGATCATGGCCAGACGCGCGAGATCGACTTCCGCGTCTCATGCCTGCCGACACTGTTCGGCGAAAAGATCGTGATGCGGCTGCTCGACCGGGGCCAACTGCGGCTCGACATGACGAAGCTCGGCTTCCAGACCGATGCCCTGCACCGCTTTGAAGCGGCGATTCGCCGGCCCTGGGGCATGGTGCTGGTCACCGGCCCGACCGGCAGCGGCAAGACCAACACGTTGTACTCCGCCATCTCCCAACTCAACCAACCTGGCGTCAACATCCTCACCGCCGAGGATCCGGTGGAGTTCAATCTCGCGGGCATCAACCAGGTCCAGGTGCGCGACAGCATTGGGCTGACGTTTGCGGCCGCGCTCCGTTCGTTCCTGCGCCAGGACCCGAACGTGATTCTTGTCGGTGAGATCCGCGATGGGGAAACCGCGGCGATTGCGGTGAAGGCGGCTCTGACCGGTCACCTGGTCTTGTCCACGCTGCACACCAACGACGCCCCGAGTACCGTGAGCCGGCTCGTGAACATGGGTGTTGAGTCGTTCCTGGTCGCCAGTTCCGTGAACCTCGTCTGTGCGCAACGCCTGGTGCGACGGATCTGCGATCACTGCAAGACCGAAGACCTGACCTCGCCCGAGGCCCTGGTCGAGGCCGGGTTCGCTGCCGATCATGTCGGGACATTTCAGGTCTGGCGCGGGCGTGGGTGCGACCGGTGCGCGGGGACCGGCTATCGGGGCCGCGTCGGCCTGTTCGAAGTGATGGCCTCTTCTGAAGCCCTCCGGTCCTTGATTCTTGATGGCGCGCCCGTCAGCGACCTGCGTCGCCAGGCGATGGCCGACGGCATGGTCACGCTCCGGCAGAGCGGTCTTGAGAAGGTCCGCGAAGGGCTGACGTCACTCGACGATGTGGTGAGAGAGACGGTGATGTGATGACACAGGCGGCGACGCTGACTCTGCCCGACCTGTTGGCGATGACGGCGACGATGGGCGGATCCGACCTGCACCTGTCAGTGGGAAGTCCGCCGCAGATTCGTGTGGACGGTCACCTGCAACGGATCGCGGCACCGGATCTGGTGCCTGACGTCACACAGTCGCTCGCGTACAGCGTCCTGACCGACCGGCAGAAGAAGATCTTCGAAGAGACATGGGAGGCCGATCTGGCGTTTGGTCTGCAGGGCGTGGGCCGCTTCCGCTGCAACGTGTTTCTGCAGAAGGGCGCGGTCGGCGCGGTGTTCCGCCTGATTCCGGAAACCATTCGCACGCTCGACGATCTCGGGTTGCCGCCCGTACTCTCGCGGCTCGCCGATCGTCCCCGCGGTCTGGTGCTTGTGACGGGACCGACCGGCAGCGGCAAGTCCACGACACTCGCCGCGATGATCGATCGCGTCAATCAACGCGAACTGCACTCGGACACCCAGTCGTTCGGCCATGCGCTGCGCGCGGCGTTGCGTGAAGACCCCGACGTCGTGCTGGTCGGCGAGCTGCGCGACCTCGAGACAATGGAGGCCGCAATGAAACTGGCCGAGACGGGGCACCTCACCCTCGCCACGCTGCACACCAATTCGGCGGCGCAGACGGTGACACGTGTGATCGACGCCTTTCCCGCACATCAGCAGTCGCAGATTCGCACGCAGTTGTCGCTGGTGCTGGAGGGGATCGTGTGTCAGGCCCTTCTGCCGAAGGCGAGCGGCAAGGGACGCGCAGCCGCATTGGAAGTGCTGGTCGCCACACCGGCGATTCGCAACCTCATTCGCGACGACAAGGTGCACCAGATCTACTCGACCATGCAGTCGGGCCAGGAGAAGTTCGGGATGCAGACGATGAACCAGGCGCTGGCGAGATTGACGCAGAGTCATCAGATCACGCGGGAGACGGCTCTGGCGTCGACATCAAATCGCGAAGAGCTGTTGACCATGCTTGAGCGCGGTCGGGTGGTGGCGTGAGAACCGCGGCCCCGGCGCAACGCACGGGGGGCCGGGCCGGCGCCCGGCCCGTCGTCAGACCCAAGGCACCACGGCGGCAGCGCAGAGTCCCGTCGAAGAACCTCGCCGTCATGACCAGACAGCTGTCGGTCATGATCGACGCGGGATTGCCGCTGGTCCAGTGTCTGGAGATGCTCGCGAAGGAAGAGCCGGATGCGCGGCTCGCGAAGGCGATTGATCTTGTCCAGCGTGATGTGGAGGCGGGCCTGTCGCTGGCGGAAGCGATGGAGCGGCAGCCCCATGCGTTTAATCCGCTGTTCACGCACATGATCGCTGCCGGTGAGGCGGGGGGCATCCTCGATACGATTCTCAAGCGGCTGTCCACCTACATTGAGAAGCAGGTGAAGCTGGAGGCGCAGGTCCGGTCCGCGATGATTTATCCGGCGGCAGTGCTCACCATCGCCGGCGTCGTGGTGTCGGGACTGCTGTGGAAAGTCATCCCGACATTCGCCACGTTGTTCGCGGGACTGAATGCGGAGTTGCCGTGGATGACGCGCGGGGTGATCGCGGCCAGCGATCTGTTCATCGCCACGTTGCCGCTGCTGGTGGTGGGCGTGGTGGGTGGCGTGTTCTTGTTCCGTCGCTACTATGCGACGCCGGCGGGACGGTATCGAGTCGACGCGATCATGTTGAAGATGCCGCTGCTCGGGCCCATCCTGCGCAAGGTGGCCGTGGCGCGGTTCTGCCGGACGCTGAGCACATTGATCAGCTCCGGCGTGCCGATTCTGTCGGGGTTGGACATCACCGCAAAAACGTCCGGGAACGCCGTCGTCGAAACCGCTGTCAAGCAGACACGCGGTGCCCAGGACGAAGAACGAGGCGTAGGAAAGATACAGCACGA
>CAYZLT010000232.1:0-5896 GCA_964479175.1 uncultured Solibacteraceae bacterium
GAATGAAGCGGCCGGTCATGCGGTCGGAGCGGTGCTCTTCGACCGTGCGCCAGCATTCCTCATACGGGGCACGATGGATGGTGGCCCCGAGGCGTTCGATGTTCGCGATCTTGGTGGCTGGCGCGGTGTCCATGACCAGCACGGAGGCGCGCGCCCTGGCCTCTCGAGCGGCGAGGGCCACGCCCTGCGCGGCATTGCCGGCGCTGACCGTCCAGACGCCTTCCGCCAACTCCGCCGACGACAATTTCGAGACGGCGTTCGCCGCGCCGCGGAGCTTGAATGAGCCGATCGGCTGGAAGATTTCCAGTTTCAGAAAAATGTCGGGCCCACCACGGGTGATCGGGTCGAGGCGCACCGTGGGGGTCCTGACCGCCACCGAGTACACCCGCGTGGCGGCGTCCTTGATGGTATCGAGCGAGATGGCGCGTGCTGGAGCAGACATCGGAATTGACGATCCTATCACCGGCGCACCTCTTGTAGACTTGGCCGCGACGAGACTTGGCCGCGACAGGAGACCAGACGATGAACCGACGGGATTTTATGGCCTCGACCGCCGCCGCAGGGCTGGCCGCCGCGGCCGGACCCATTGTCCACGCGACCGGGGGAGAGCCTGAGAAGCAGAAGGCGCCTGCCGTGCGTGTGCAGAGCGCCATCCACCCGGTGGTGGTGGCTTCCGCCAACGGGCACACCCGGAAAAACGGCGGACCCAAGAGCTGTGTCGAAACGGCCTACGAAAAGATGATGGCGGGTGAGGACGTGCTCGATGCCCTCGTCGCGGGCGTCACCATCGTCGAACTCGATCCGGACGACAGCAGCGTGGGGTATGGCGGACTGCCGAACGCGGAGGGTGTGGTGCAGCTTGATGCCTCCGTCATGCATGGTCCCAAGAAGCGGGCTGGGGGTGTCGGCGCGCTCGAGGGGGTGAAGACCGCCGCCGCCGTGGCCAAGGCCGTCATGGATCGTACGGACCATCATTTGATTGTGGGCAAGGATGCGCAGACCTTTGCGCGCAACATGGGCTTTGCCATCGAGGCGGACCTGAACAGTGATCGATCCCGCCGTGCCTGGCAGGAATGGAAACGCCGCACGCAGCCGCTGCAGTACCTCGATCCGAATCGGCGCGAGCAAGCCGAGCATGAAGTCATGCTGAGCATGGTCGCGGACGGCATCGTGGATGAGAACCACATCTACGGCACCATCAACGCCAACGCGGTGAACGCCAAAGGGGAAGTCTGCGGCGTGACCACCACGAGTGGACTTGCCTGGAAAATCCCGGGGCGCCTTGGTGATTCACCGATCCTCGGTGCCGGGTTGTATGTGGATGGGGACGTCGGCGCGGCCGGATCCACCGGACGAGGCGAAGCGAATCTGTTCAGTCTGGCGTCGATGTTGATCGTGGAAGAAATGCGACGCGGGAAACATCCGAAGGACGCCGGGATCGAGGCCTGTCGCCGCATTCAGCACAACACGATCGAGAAGCGCCTTCTGACTGAGCGAGGGACGCCGAACTTCAACGTGAATTTCTACATCATCAATGTCAAAGGCGACTACGCCGGCGTGGCGATCTATTCGCCCGGGGCCGGTGGCCAGTTCGCCGTGTGTGACAGCAAGGGGGCGCGGCTCGAACGGGTGGAGCCGTTGCTGGAAGGCAGTACGACGTAGGAAGGCCAAAGGCCAAAGGTTACAGGCCAAAGGTTTCAGGCCATAGGTACGGAAGGAAGAGACGATGAGACGACAGACTTCGATGACATTGGGACTGGCGCTGACGGCGGTGCTGGTCTGGGGCGCGACACCCGACACGCAGGTGCAGTTGCCCGGGGGCGACAATCCGAACATGTATCGGGTGGGAGGCGGGCATCGTGACGGCCCGTCGGTGTTTGCGCGCACCAACTACACACAGATGAAGCCGCTCAAGGAAGGCGAGGTGGACTTCCAGCACTTCCACACCTACGAAGAGGCGACGTCGATTTTGCGCAAGTGGGCGCGCGAACATCCCGATCTCGTGGACATCTATTCCGCCGGAAAGTCGTTGGAAGGGCGCGACATCTGGCAGATCACGATCACCAACAAGAAGACGGGGCGCCACACCGACAAGCCGGCGATGTTCATCGAGGGGGGCCGCCACTCCGGTGAAATCTCCGGCATCGAGGCGACGCTGTATTTCGCCAATCACCTGCGGACCAGCTACGGCAAGGATCCGGCGATGACGAAGCTGGTCGACACCAAGACCTTCTACGTCAAGCCGCACAACAATCCGGACGGCGCGTCGGTGTATCACTACACGGCGCAGACGCTGCGGTCGTCGGTCCGTCCGATGGACAACGACAACGACGGGCTCATCGATGAAGATCCGTCAGAGGATCTCGACGGCGACGGCTTCACCCGTCAGATGCGCCAGTTCGTCGGTCCGGGCAAGGGCAACGCGAACATCGACAAACGCGACCCGCAGGGCCGGCTCATGCAGAACGTGCCGATGGGACAGGGCGAATACCTGATGTTCCAGGAAGGGTACGACAACGACAACGACGGTCGCGTCAACGAAGACGGCGTCGGCGGACTCGACCTGCACCGCAACTACCCGGAGAACTGGCGCCCGATGACCGAAGAGACCGGTCGCGGCTGGACGCAGGGCGGCGCGGGTGAATATCCGCTTTCCGAGCCCGAGACACGCGCGGTGTTCGACTTCTTGATCCGTCACCCACACGTCGGTATTGTGCAGTCGCTCGACACATCGGTGCCGATGATCCTGCGTGGACCCTCCACGTCCAAGTCCGAGGAGTCGGTGTTCCCCGAGGATCTCGTGTACTTGAGGAAGTTCGACGCCAAGGGCATCGAGATCACGGGTTATCCGTGGGCGGGCGACACGTACTGGCAGTACTCAAACCGTGGTCGTGGCGGGTCAGTGCCCAATCCCGATGCGCCGGGCTCGCCGCTGTTCGGGCACGGTCCGGACTTCGGCTACCTGTACTTCGGGTCGATTTGGTACGGCAACGAAATCTGGGACGGCGGTCGCCTGCCGGAGGCCGATGCCAACGGCGACGGACAGTCCGACGACCTGGAGCGCCTCCAGTGGCTCGACAAGAACCGCCCGGGCAAAAACGACTTCCAGCCGTGGACCAAGACCACACATCCCACACTGGGCGCGGTGGAGGTGGGTGGATGGAATCCGAAATTCTGGTCGCAGAATCCACCGCCCGAGATGCTCGAGAAGTGGGCACGCAACGAAGCGATGTTCAACATCTACCTTGCCGAACAGATGGCCCAGGTGAAGATCGTGTCGGCGAACACGAAGCCGGCGGGCGACGGCGCCACGGAAATTTCCGTCGTCGTCACCAACGAAGGGCAGCTGCCGACCGCACTCGAGATCGCCAAGCGCGTGAAGATCGTGCGTGAAGACACCGTGTCGATCGATTACGCCGCGACACAGACGGTGACGCGTGCCGGTCAGGCCGCAGGCCCGGGCGCAGGTCGTGGTGGCCGCGCGGGCGGCTTCGGTGGCCGCGGTGGCGGTGCTCCCGATCCCAACGCTCGTCGTCGCACGGCGGAAGGCATCGGCTACCTGAAGCCCGGCGAAACGCGCACGGTGGCGTGGACCGTCCGTGGTGCGGGGGCCGTGACGGTCAGCGTCGGGTCCACGCGCGGTGGTACCGACTCGCGCGTCGTCGAGATCAAGTAACGCGCCACTTCGAGATTCCGGGTGCTGCGTTCCGGGTGCTGGGTTCTGTTCTTGGTTCTGGGTTTTTGCGGTTGTTAGAGGAACCCAGAACCTCGGAACCTCAGAACAGCACCCTGAACCTGGAACGCAGCACCTTGAACCTCAGCGCAGTGGCTTCTCCACTGCGCTGAGCGGCAGCGCGCGGACGGTACGGCCATTGCCCGTCATATCGATCGCTTTCAACAGCGAGTTGTAGACCGCTTCCTCTGTGGCGTCCATCGCGGCCTCAAACAATCCGGATACCGCATCGGTTGGCAGGAATGTGCGTGCCTGCGGGCCGGTGGTCGCGCTCACGCGGTTGCCTGCAGCCGTGGAGAACGCGATCGCGTAGTCGCCACTCCCATTGGAGAACGTGGACCCAGTGCGCGCGAGCGCGAAGACCGCGCGCGCGGCGAGTCGCTCCAGGTCGCGCGCATCGAGCGGCGCGTCGGTGGCGACGATGATCATGCAGGAGCCGTCGGCGTCCTGCGTCCACGGAAGCGACGTCGATGCCGGGCCGCCCGCGCGGCCGGGGGTGAGCGTGCGCCAGATCTGGCGACCATCAATGGTCAGGCGTCCCCCATAGTTGGACTGCACCAGCACACCGACCGTGTACGCCATGCCCTCGGCGCCGCCCTGACGCACGACGCGAGAGGATGTGCCGATGCCGCCTTTCCATCCGAACGCAATCGTGCCCGTGCCGGCACCAACCGCACCCTCCGCCACGGGACCGTCCGTCGCGCTGGTGATGGCGCGCAGCACATGCTCACGTGTCACCGGCAGACCGCGAATGTCGTTGAGGCCACCGTCGTTGGTTTCGCCCACGAGTGCGTTGACCGACCGCACGTTGGTATTGCCATCCACGGCGAGCGTCCAGCGGACAACCGCCTCGACCGCCGTTCCGACCGCGAGGGTATTGGTCAGCACGATCGGCGTTTCGATCGTGCCCAGTTCCTGGACCTGTGTGGAACCGGCGAGTTTGCCGAACGCGTTGCCGATAAACACCGCGCCAGGCACCTTGTCCCGGAACACATTCCCGCCGTGGGGCAGCACCGCCGTGACGCCCGTGCGCACGTTGTCACCCTCGATCAGCGTCACCTGGCCCACGCTGACGCCGGCCACATCCGTGATCGCATTGAGCGCCCCAGGCGTTCCCGCTCCCGGCGCGATGCCCATCTCGCGCGCCCGTGGCCGCGACTGCTCCGCGAGGCACACCGCAGACACCAGTAGACTCAGAACGATTACCGGAAATCTCACCCAACCTCCTGCCCGGAGAGCCGTGGACCGTGGACCGTGCCGGACCCTGAACCACCTCTCGACATGTGCGGTTTTCATGGATAATAGCCCGTCCCTGAGGAGTTCCCTATGAAACATCACCTTGTTCGATTTGTCGTCAGCGCCAGCCTTCTCGCGACCGTTGCCGTCTGGAGTGCGTTCCCGGTCGGGGCGCAGGCCCCACAGAAGAAACCGATTGGCTACGACACTATGGACTACTGGCGATCCATCGGCGGCACCCGTATTTCCGACGATGGCCAGTGGCTTGCGTATGCCACGTCGTCGCAGGGTGAAGACGGCGAGTTGATCGTGCGCAACCTGACCTCAAGTCAGGAGTTCAAACATGCGCGCGGGTCGGCACCCAACTTCACGCCCGATGGCAAGTTCGTGCTGTTCACGATTTTGCCGCCCAAGACCAATGACGATGCCGAGCCTGCAGGTCGTGCGGGCGGTGCCGGCGCTGAAGGTGAGGCCCCTGCCGCCGGTGCTGCCGCGGCCAATCGCAATTCGGCGGGCATCATGACGTTGCCGAGCGGTCAGGTCACGGTCGTCGAACAGATTGCGACCATCCGACTCGCCCCCGAGTCGTCCACGTGGGTCGCGCTGCACAAAGGCCGCGCGCCGGCAGCCGGCGGTCGTGATGGCCGCGCGGGTGGCGCGCGAGGTGGTGGTGCCGCAACGCCCCCGGCCGCAGCCGCGGCAAGCGAACAGACGCCGCCAGCAGCGGCCGCTTCGGCAGGCTCCGGGCAAGCAGGCCGCGCCGGTGGCGCGCCCGCGACGCCTCCCGAGAAGCGCAAAGATCCAGGCTCGGACCTGATCATTCGCAACCTGGTCACAGGCGCCGATGTGACCATCGCGGAAGTCACGGAATTGTCGTGGAACAAGGGCGGGTCCTGGCTGGCCTATGCGGTGTCGTCACCCGATGCG
>CAYZLT010000233.1:0-5875 GCA_964479175.1 uncultured Solibacteraceae bacterium
GGCTGATCTTCCAGTTGGCGGTGGTGCGGTTGGCAGACAGGCTCAACCGGTATGACCGCGCCCGAGTTGATCGCGGCCAGGGCCGACGCTGATCAGCCGGACATGGGGCTCACGACATGGAGCGGCGCAACCGTGCGCAAACACGACGTCACCGTCGCCAAGAACTACCTGCGTGAAGACGAGATCACCGAACTCAACCGCATCGTCGTCATGTTCCTCGACTTTGCGGAGGACCAGGCGCAGCGCCGGAAGCAGGTGTTCCTCAAGGACTGGCAGCAGAAGCTCGACGACTTTCTGACGTTCAACGAGCGCAACGTCCTTCCGGACGCCGGCCACGTGACGCGTGAGGTCGCCGACCAGAAGGCGCTCAATTCCTCTCGCGTCCAGGCCGGACTCAAGGACATCCTCCTCAACCACGCCGGGTTGTGGGAGGCGTTGCGCGAACCGGTCACTCAATCAGATCGCCGCTGATCGCATCGCCAGGGCAATCGGGCTACATCTTCAGCAACGCGGCCACGTCCACACGCGCAGCGCGACGGACCGGAAGGATCACGGCGGCGAATGCCGCGATCGCGAGCACACCGGCGGCGATAACGTAAACGCGTGGTGACGTCGCCGACACGCCGAACAAAAACGCCTGCGTCACCTCAGACAGCAACACAGCCGCAGGCAGCCCCACGGCCAGCCCGACGAGCCACGTCCTGGCCGCATCACCCAACACCAGCCGCCGGATGTCGAGCCCGCGCGCGCCGAGCGCCACACGAACGCCGATCTCGCGGCGCCGCTCTTCTACGCGGCGCGACGTCAAGGCAAACAGCCCGACGCCAGAGAGCAACAGCGCCGCGCTTCCAAAAATCACGGCCAGCGTCGCCCTGAAACGCGGTTCGGCCACCGTCCCCGCCACCATCTCCTCCATCGTCGTCACCGTCGTGACCGCCACCGGTGGGTTGGTGTGCCGCAGAGCATCGCGCACGCGCGGCAACAGTGGACCGGGGTCAACCGATGTGCGCGCAAGATACTGGGCGACGGCCCGCTCACCGATTAGCTGGCCTGATGGATTGACCGTGTAGATCAGCAATCGATCGTCTTCGGTCACGTTCATGTACTTTGTGTCAGCCGCCACACCCACCACGTCATAGCGAGATGTTTGCGCGGCACCGACCGCGACCTGGCGACCTACAGGGCTGTCGCCTCCAAAAAGACGACGCGCCAATCCCTGAGACAACACGGCCTGTTGCACGCGCGGACCGACGTTCGACTCGAAGGCCTGGCCCGTCACGATTGGTACATCGAGAGTCGTGAAGTAGTCGCCGGTTACGGCCACACGGGATGTCATGACGGGCTCGCCGGCGCCGGGCACGCCGACGTGGGTGTCCACGGGGGTTCCAACAAACGGTGCTTGTGTCACCCCGGCCACTGAGATCACCCCAGGGATCGACATCAGCGCATTGGTCACGGCATCGCGACGAGCGGTGGAGTTGGCGTGCTCATAGATGAGCTTCTCAGAGTCCTCGCGCGTCAGCACGCGGCCGTCTGACCCACGAGGTGCCATCCGGCTCGGAGCGTTCCCCGCCCGCGCGTTCAGCACACGCGCCCACTCGTCAGGTGTGTAGGCCCGTCCCGCCTCGTTCAGGGAGACGACGATGAGTCGATCGGGTGTGAAGCCGAGTGGCCGTTGTGCGAGTCGGGCGATGGTCTCACCGAAGAGTGCCGCGCCCACCACCAGTACCAACGCGAGCGCCACTTCCAGCGCCACGATCACTCGCTGCCCCACATGACGGCCGCCTGCGCCGTCGCGACTGCCCTCTGCCAACACCATCGCAGCAGGGGTGCGCGCCAAAGACAGTGTTGGAACCAACGCGAAGATGAGGGCAGTGAAGGTGCCTACCGCCAACGCCAGGCCTGCCAACCGTGCGTCGATGCGCACCGACTCGAGGCGAGGCAGCCGGTCTGGCGCGAGTGCCACAAGCGCCGGCAGCAACCAGACCGCGAGCAGCACACCGGCTGCCGACGCCACCAGGCACAACAGCACCTGTTCGACGGTGAGTTGCCTGAGGATCCGTCCGAAGCCGCTGCCGAGCGACGTTCGCACAGCCACCTCATGACGACGGGCGCGGACTTCTCCGAGCAGCAGACCCGCAACGTTCGCGCAGGAGATGAGCAGGAGCAGCGCCGCTCCCCCGAAGATCAGCCACAGGGGACGCGACGCCTGACCGACTTCCTCCACGTTTAAGAGATCCACGCGTGCCGTGCGGGACGGGCTCGTCTTCGACGGACCGATTTGAGCGAGGGCGGCAGCGCGCGCGACCTCGAGAGTTCGATCGTGCGCGATGCGCGCGAGGATGCGGAGTTGGGCAGTCCCGAAACTGAGGACGTAGGACATGTTTCCAATCGACAACACCACATCCGGATCATCGCCCTGCATCCGCACGGCGGCGGGCAACACGCCGATGATGCGATACGGCTCGGCCCGATCGGTCCCGCCCGAGCTCAGGTGGATCGTCCGTCCCAGCACATCCTCGCTGGCGCCGAAGTGCCGCTGCCACATTCGCGCGGAGATCAGCACCTCGTTCAGGTTCATCGTGCGATCGTCTGTGCGTGTGAACGTGCGGCCCAGCAGGGGTGGCGGACCGAGGGTTTCGAGCAGGTTGGCCGACGCGTACATGCCGCTGACCGACTCCGATCCCGCATCGCTGTAGTGCAGGAACCGTTGCGGCCACCAGGCGGCCACGTGCTGAAACACACCCGTCGCCTGCAACGCCTCCCAGTCCTGCCACGTCAGCAGTGCCCGATTCCAGGTTGCCGCACCTGCGGGTCGCTGGAGGCGCTCAGGTTCGACGCCGTGAATGACGACGAGCCGGTCGGGATCGGGCCACGGCAACGGCCGCAAGAGGACACCGTAGACGACGGAAAAGATGGCGGTCGTGGCGGCGATGCCCAGCGCGAGCGTCGCGACCATGGTCGCCGGTGGACCAGGACGATGTCGCCAGCGTCGCAGTGCCAGCCGAACGTCAGTGACCAGCCATCCAAGTCCGAGTCGCATGCGAGGTCCTCCATCCAATCCACGGGCGTAGGCGCGTTCGAGGGAGCGGGCTTCGCGCCACAGCCACCAATGCGCCCGAACGACGCCCGTCGTCTGGCGACGGTGCACAAAATCTTCGTGCAGGTCTCCGAGCAGACCCGGCAGTCGGTGCGCAGGCACCAGGCGCGCAAGGCGAGCACCCAGGCGAGTCAGCAACCACTCGCTCATCAGAACGGTCCCAACACTGATTCGAGGCCGCGCTGCATGCGAGTCACCGCCGCGACCGATGCGCGCGCCGCCTTCAATCCAGCCGGCGTGACCTTGAATACCCGCTTCGGACGATCACCCCGGTCGGAGGACGGTGCACCGGCTCGCGAGGAGAGGAGTCGTTTGTCTTCGAGTCGGTCGAGGGTGACGTAAATGGACCCGCGCGACACGGGCCGACCGCTGCGGGCTTCGATCTCAGCCCGGATGGACGAGCCGTAGGGCTCGTCCCCGGCTTCTGTGAGGTGCAGGATCGCGAGGATGAGCAGGACCTCGAACTCGCCGAGGACCGGGTGGATGTCGGCCATTGTGCTTGCAATGTAAGCTACTGAAGGCCGCGCTGTCCAGTTGGTCAACACGCGCAGCGTTTGCCCCGCAGCATACGGCGCGCGAGCCGCTCCCGGTCCGCCTCCGGCCCCGCGATGGGATGGAGGGCCGGGTCATCTCCATCATTCCACCCGCAGTCGCTCCGCACGGGCCGCGTCCACCAGACGACGATCGAATGCGACAAACGTCATCTCATCGTCAATCGCGTCTTGAAGATAGAGGCAACTCGCCAGTTGGATGGCGTCGCCAGCTCGAAGCGTGTGCCGGCGCAGCAGCGCGTGCGCGCGGCCCACAATCGCCGGCGTCAGTTCGATCACGAGCATCGCCGCCAGATCGGCTTCCACCATCGCCAACGCCCGCTCGCGCTGTGCCTCGGATATCGCCCCTTCACGCGAACGCCGTATGAGCGCCGACACGATCTCCACACTCGAGAGCCGGCTCGTCGCGGGCACGTCGACCGACAACAGGCAGCGCACTTTGAGGCTGCCCTTCTCGCGGACGTACCGCTTCGCAAGCGCGCTGGCGTCGAAATACCGCATCAGAACCGATCGTCGCGATCCTCGAGTACCGCAGTCGACAGCCCGGCGCGCCCGGCATGAACCGGCTGAAATGGCACAAGCCCCTTCTGGGTCGGGCGCATCACCACGCCGTCGGCTTCCAGCCGGACGAGTACCGCCTCGGCCGCGTTGCTGCTCATCGGCCGCAGTTCGGCCACCGGCTGGCCCCGGTCGGTCACCACCAGGGTCCGGCCCTGGCGAACCTGCCGCAGGTACGTGCCGAGTCGGACCTTGAGTTCCCGCGCTCCCACCACGTTGGTCGCCATGTGGTCATTATGACTACATCGCCGCGCCACGCGCAAGGGACGGCGTCGCGATCGACCGGTGTCGATATGAAATCGCCACCGAGCTCTTTTTTCTAGAAAGAGAGGAAGGAGATGCCGCCGCCTCCACCCCCGCCAAACCTCGGGTTCACCACGCTGTTGAAGATCGACCCGAAGCTGTAACTGATACCGAAACTGACGAAATAGCTGTGGCCTGTGGCCACTTGCTTGCGGCGCAGTAGCACTTCCTCTGTGGTGGCGCGCCCCTTGCGCAGCGAGATCTGGTCGCGGATGCGATCGTACCCGCCGAACACGTTGAACGAAAACCCCTTGAACAGACGGACGTCCGCATTGCCGTACGTCGAGATGCGATACCGACTCGGGACGTTGAGATGTTGCGACAGATCGATCCCCGCCCCGAGAGACCCCCACGGCTGGCGCAGACCGAGATTTGTGCTGAGCGAGTGGTTGGGCACAGTCTCGGCGCGTTTGTCGAAGATGGTGACGTCCTTGTATTGGTAGCGGCTGGCGCCAACCGTGTAGAGCATCGTCAGGTTGCGCCGCGACGATTCGCTGTACGGGAAGACGTTGAACTCGAGTCCAGGCGCCAGCGTCGTGGCCTTGTCCGTATTCGAAAAACTCGAGTGCGAGATCGACGCGCGACCACCCACCGACCAGCGTGGTCCCAGGCTCTTGACGACCAGTGAGCTGACGTTCCAGTTCTCGGACGTGCTCTCGATTTTGCCGGCGGTGCCGCCAAGCTCGAACACGCTCTTGCTGTAACTGCCGCTCGACGAGAGGCTGATCTTCCAGTTGGCGGTGGTGCGGTTGGCAGACAGGCTCAACCGGTATGAGCCGTAGCTCGTCGACTTCTCACCGTAACGGTTGCCGCCTACGTTGGTGCGGAACACCCAGTAGTTCCACGGGTCCTTCGCTGGAGTCGCCGGAGTCGCGGACGCCGCCGGTTTCGTCCACTGCACATCGAGTTGTTGACCTGAGGGTGAGTCCGCGACATATCCGGCAACGCCCAGCTTGAAGATGCGTGCAAACTCCTTGCGCCGATCGTCGCTCGTGGCCGTCTGCGCCGTCGTGAAGGTCAGCGTCCGATCCTGCTTGTCGAAGCGGCCGAGGCCGATGAATTTCACCGTCCAGGACATGCCGCCCCCGCCCGTGCTCTGCGTGGTGACCAGAAGGTGCAGATCTGCGACTGTCCGGTCCCGAACGTAATCCACGAACTGGACGTTCTGGCGGAGGTACTCGGTGTCGCATTCATGACAATCCACAAACACACGCAGCAGTTCCGTGGACGTGGCAGGAGGGGCAGGTGCGGGTTGTTGATGTGCGTGTGCTGGAGTGACAAGGACACAGGACAGCAGAACCACCGGTAGCAGCCAGGCGAGACGGGTAATGGTCATCACGGGGGGTTTAGACAGAGACCCGTC
>CAYZLT010000234.1:0-5860 GCA_964479175.1 uncultured Solibacteraceae bacterium
GAGAGGCTGTGGCTCAGCCAATTCCCAACTGCACATGAACCTACCACGTCGCGGGCTTGCGCGCGGACATTGATCTCAGCGAATGTCTCGTAGGGTTTGAGGCGCTGCCACTTCAGGAAGGACAGCCGATCGAAGCCAAGCGCCTGAACACGAGCAACGTGATGTCGTCGAACTGAGGCGCCACGCCGGCACACGCGTCGATGGCGGTGAGGCGGGCCTCGCCAAACTCGTCGCCGGCTTCATTCTGGGCATCGGGCACGCCGTCTGAGCACAGCACCAGGCAGTCGCCTGGGCGGAGGTCGATCATCGTCGTGTCGTAGGGCAATCCCGGCGGCAGTAGTCCCAGCGGCGCGCCCGTGGATCCGAGGGGCACGACGTCGCCACTTCGTGTCACGACCAGGCTGTTGATGTGGCCGGCGCTGACGTAGCTGGCGCGGCCGGTGGCCGGATCAAGTTTTACTCGCTCGTATCCGGCACGCGCCACTTCGGCCTCCTGGTTGAGCGACAGCAACCGCTCGCGCTCGTGTCCGGCCTGCACCGTGCGCTCGAACAGCCGCGCGTTCTCGATCGCGGTGGCGGTCTGCAGCGCCAGCGTGTTCAGCAGCTTCAGCTCACGCGCCTCGTACGCCATCGGCTGCGTGCTCGCCAGCACGATCACACCAATGACCTTCTCGCCCACACCGGTCGCGGCGACCGTGCCCGCAATCCCCTTGCCGCGCGCAAAGCCCGAGACTCCAGGCAACTCGTCACCGAAGGCCGCGGCCGAGGTGAGGGCATCGGACGGTTCATCCAGGAGCAGGATGGCGCCGTCAGTAGCGACGATCAGGTGCCGGGCTTCTTGCAAGGTGAGTTGGGCGACCCGTTCGAGGTCCAACAGCGCCGCCAGCTTCTCCGAGAAGCTGTAGATCAGGTTCACTTCGCGATACAGATGCAACACTTCGGTGCCCAGCGCCTTGCGCTCGGCTTCCTTGGCGACCATGAACCGGAGCAAGTCGGCCACGGCCTCCGCACCCGCCAGGCCCGAGACCCACCCGAGCTGCTTGCCTTCGTGCGCCACCGACAGCCGTTCTCCCCCGCCTGCGACGCCGAACAACGATCCGCCGGCGGCGTCTTCGACGGCAATCGGTGCGCCCATCGCCTGGGCCAGCGACTCGATCACGGGTCGCAGGCCGTTCTGCGCGCCGAGGATCTGCTTGAGCGAATTGCGGATCATGAATCCGATCAGATACCGAGCACGGCGCGGGCCTTCATCAGCAGCGAGTCGGGATCGAACGGCTTGGTCATGTAGAGGTCGGCCCCCACCTCCACGCCGCGCTGGCGGTCGAACTCCTGCCCCTTGGCCGTGAGCAGGACGATGTATACGTTCGACAGCCCGAGTTCCTTCTTGGCGCGTTCGCAGACGTCGAAGCCGCTCAGCTTCGGCATCATGACATCGAGGAACACCAGGTTGGGCTGCAACGTTTCGATCGCCGCCAGCGCTTCCTCGCCGTTGGTGGCCACATGCAGTTCCACGCCTTCGTCTTCCAGATCTTCGAGCGTCTGGTGCAGCAACGTGCGCAGGTGTACTTCGTCATCGACGATCAGGATCTTCAGGCTCAACGGGGGCTCCTACCGGTATACGAAGAAGAGGACGTTCTCGAGTCCCTTCTCAAAGCGCAGGGTCTGGACGATCTCGGGTTTCGGATCGCTGGAACTCAGCATGATGATGTCCGGCTGCAGCATCTTCGCCTTCTCGAACAGGTCGTGACCACGGGCCTCGGTCACGCTATAGCCGCGGGCCTTGAGCACCTCGGTCAGCGTCTTGACCGCCGATGCGTCTTCATCCACCACCAGCACCCGCTTGTGGCTCTTGCGCTGTTCGAGCAAGGCGCCGACTTCACGGAACAGGACGTCGGTGTTGATTGGCTTGGTCAGGTAGCGGTCGACGCCGAGCCGGAACCCGCGCTCGCGGTCCTGGACGATCGACAGAATGATGATCGGAATGTCGAGCGTCTGCGGATCGTTGCGCAGGACGGCGGCGACGTCGAAGCCGTTCATCTCGGGCATCATCACGTCGAGCACGATCAGGTCGGGACGCTGTCGGCGCACTTCGGCGACCGCCTCGCGCCCGTTCGCGGCGGTCACGACGGCATAGCCGGCTTCGGAAAACTCCTGCGTCAGCAGCTCGCGGATCCGGCGTCGGTGAACTTGACGGCATTGGAGATCAGGTTGATGACCACCTGAATCAGCCGATCGCGATTCGACCCCGCTCTCCACGCCGAGTGTTCCGTCCATGGCTTCGGCCAGCGTTTTCGACAGCGCCAGCCCGAGGCCCGTATCTTCAATGCGCACTGATCGGCGCCCAGCCGTTCGAACGGTTGAAACAGCAAGGCCAACTTCCCGGGCTCGACTTCACGGCCAATGCCGATGATGTGCGCCTGCCCCGTCTGCAGGTCCTGCCGAAGGTAGCCGAGGTAGGCGCCGGCGGCCGGAGTGAACGACTGGATCTGTCCCTGCGCATCGATGGTGATGACGTGCTGCTGCCCATTGAAGAAGATCTCCACCGCGAGCCCACCCTGCTCCGCCTGGCGCATCTGGCGTTCATGAGCACGAACTGCACGCGGCTGATCAGCTAACGCTCGTCGTACGGCTTCAGCATGAAGTGGTCCGCGCGCCACTCCAGTCCGCGGATCACGTCGCTGGGATCCGACAGGGTGGTGACAAGGATGACCGGCACGTCGACGAGGTTGGCGGCATGTATCACGTCGTAGCCCTGCTGCACCAGAATGTGCTGCAGCTGCTGCGCCCAGGTCGAACTGTCTTCGACGACTAGTACGTTGGTCGTCACAGCGCTGTCCTCATCTGCCGCTGTGAACATTTCGAGCCAGCTCATCTCCGGGCGTCGAGGACGTCGCGCACTTTGCGGGCCAGCACCGCAGGTATGTAGGGCTTCTGCAGAAAGGCGGCCCCGGCCGCCAGGACAGCACGATCGACGATGGTCTTGTCTGTGTATCCAGATGTGTAGAGCACCTTTATCGTGGGGCGCAGTTGTGCGAGACGATCGGCGAGCGTGGGCCCAGTCATGCCCGGCATCACCACGTCGGTCAGCAGCAGATCGATCGCGCCTTGGTGTTGCTGGGAGACTCGGAGAGCCTCATCGCCGTTCGGTGCATCGAGGACGGCGTACCCGTACCGCGCCAGGACCTTCCGAGCCAGTGCGCGCAGCCCGTCATCGTCCTCGACGACCAGGACCGTTTCCGTGCCGGTGGATGCCTGGACGGACGAGGTCGCGGTCACCAGAGGTTCGGCGACGCCTTCGATGCGTGGAAAATAAATCTTGAAAGTCGTACCGTGCTCGGGCTCGCTCTCGACCCGGATGTATCCGCCACTTTGTTTGACGATCCCGTAGACGGTCGCGAGTCCCAACCCAGTGCCCTTGCCTTGCGCTTTGGTCGTGAAGAACGGTTCGAAGAGATGTGATTGGGTCTCCTCGTCCATCCCGTGCCCCGTGTCGCTCACTCCGAGCAGCACATGCGGGCCGGGAGCCGAACCCAGGTGGGTGTGGCCAGAGTGCTCGTCCAGCTCCACGTTCGCTGTTTCGATGGTGAGCCGGCCGCCCTCGGGCATCGCGTCTCGAGCGTTGATCGCCAGGTTCAGGATGATCTGCTCGATCTGGTCGGGATCGGCGCTGATTCGACCCAGCGCAGAATCCAAGGAGGTGACAACGTCCATGTCCTCTCCAATCAGACGGCGCATCATCCGGTCCAGGTTGCGCACGCTCGCATTCAGGTCCAGCGCGACGGTTTGCAGGATCTGCTTGCGACTGAAGGCCAGGAGTTGCCGCGTGAGCGATGCCGCGCTCTGCCCCGCCTTCTGAATCGCATTCACGTCTTCGCGACGGCGATCGTCCTCAGGAAGATCCCCCAGCAAGAACTCGGTATACCCGAGGATGACCGTCAGCAGATTGTTGAAGTCATGGGCGACCCCGCCTGCAAGCTGTCCAATCGCCTCCATCTTCTGCGCCTGCTGGAACTGTCGGTCGAGACGGTTTCGCTCCGTGACATCACGGGCGATGGCCAACACGACGGACCCTCCCCGCAGCGGCACGAGCGAGGCTGAACAATCGGCACACACGTGCCGGCCGGCAGAATGCCGCAGGTGGATGTCGTGGGCGTGTACCGCTCCCGTACTCAGGAGCCGCTGACAATGTGCCGTCGCATCGTCGCGCGACGTCGGGCTCACGAGGTCGATGTACGGGCGACCGACTATCTCGATGCTCGGGCGGCCGAGCATCACTTCGGCCTGGTGGTTGACCGCCAGCACCGGTCCTGCCGGACTGACGATGAAGATCGCATCGTTGGCGTGCTGCATCAGCGTCTGATACTTGGTTTCTGCGACCTCAACGCGATCCGCGAGCTGCTGTGCATATTGCTCAGCCCTGCCCGTCGCTGCCACGCGCTCCAGGGCCAGCGCGATCTGGTTCCCTATACCGTTGAGGACCTGTAATTCCTCGTCGCGGAACAGCCCTTGTTGTGAACCGACCAGGTTCATTACGCCCACCATCTGATCGCCGGCCCACAACGGGACGCTGGCGTGGCCGTGCACACCTCGCGTGTCGCCTGACGTCTTCTGCAGCCATTCACACTCGAGGGTGTTCGTCACCTGCGACAGCTCGCCCGAGAGCAGCCGGCGGCGGCACAGGCAGTCGCCGGCCATCGCGCCAAGAACGTTCAGCGCGGGCGGCAGACCACGCGCGGCAGCGAGCCGAAACCCCTTCTCGCCTTCCCGGAGAAACAGCCACACGGCCTGCACGCCTGGCAGCTCCATCGCCCGCTCCAGCGCCTGCTCGACCACCTCCTGCTCGGTGGTGGCCACATTGAGGGCTTCGGCAATGCGATACAGCCCGACGAGCGTGCGGTTCGCGCGCGTGAGCTGTTCTTCCCTGACGTTGAGGTCTTCGTTCAGATGGACGGCTTCTTCGTAGGTCGAAATCAGCAGGTCGAGGATCTGCTGCCGCTCGGCGGTGATGAAATGGCGTTCACCGCTCAGGGAAATCTGCACACCGATCTGCACGTTCTCCTGGGCGCGCAGCGTCCGATTCGTGAGCGCGTGGTTGACGCGCGCGATCAGGTATTTTTCCTCGTACGGTTTCCGGATGAAGTTGTCCGCCCCGCACTGAAGACCCTTGACGACGTCTTCCGCCCGCGAAAGCGATGTCACGAGAATCACCGGGATGCCCTTGAGCTGGTCGTCGGACTTGACCGCCCGGCAGAAGGCGTAGCCATCCATTTCGGGCATGACGACATCACTCAGAATTAGCGCCGGATTCGCGCGGCGCGCCGCCACGAGCGCCTGCGCGCCGGTCGCCGCGGTCGTGACCCGGTACCCGTGCCCCTCGAGCAGGTGCGCCAGGTGCTCGGCCTGCGTCGGACTGTCTTCCACGATCAGAATGTCTACACGCGGTCCGGTAGAGGGAGTGCTCATGGTTGAATCCTCGCAAAGTTTCGGTGGTGGACCAGCGTGACGAGCGCCTCCGCGATCTTGTCGGCCGGCAGCACATGGGTGGCGCCACCCAACGCGATCGCTTCGCCCGGCATGCCGTGCACGACGGAACTGTTGCGATCCTGGGCGATGGTGACAGCCCCCTTGTCTTTCATTAGCTTCAGTTCGCCTGCGCCGTCCTCGCCCATGCCGGTGAGCAACACGCCCACCGCAGCCGGCCCGCACACGTCGGCCAGCGAGCGGAACAGATGCGAGACAGCGGGCCGCAGGTGATTCTGCGGTTCTTCTTTGGTCAGACGGATGCCGCCACTGACGCCAAGGCCCCTGTGGAAGTCGTCGGGCGCCAGATACACGTGCCCCGGCAGCGGGCAAACGCCGT
>CAYZLT010000235.1:0-3715 GCA_964479175.1 uncultured Solibacteraceae bacterium
TGCTCCGCCGGGCGGTGGCGGATCTCGGTGACGCCGGCGCTCGCTTCGCGCTTGTGGGCGGCCTGGCGATCTCGGTGCGCACCGAGCCTCGGTTCACGCGCGATGCGGACCTCGTCGTCGCGCCGACTCCAATCTGACGGGTACGCCGTGAACGCGACCGTAGAGCAGACCTGATTGCGCGGTAGCGTGACCTACTTCACCCCGGCGCTGTTCGAGTTTGTTCGTAAACTGCGGGAGCAGAGCCGCTGGGTGATGTCCACGGCCGAACTGCCGATACGCGCGGCGGGCTTCGGCACAGAGGTCCGCGTCAACAGCGACGACCTCGACATGCGCGGCCCGAATCAACGCATCGAGTTCCCGGCCTCCTGCGGCGCCCTTGCGAGCCTCGATCACGACCGCCGTCTCGAGCAAGGTGCCGGCTGACACGAGTCGAGTCGGGTCGTCTACGACTGCCGCCCGGAAGGCCTCAGCCTCGGGTTCGTCGAGCAACAGCGCCAGTAATGCCGAGGTATCGAGCACCATTCAGCGGGGCAGTCCTCCATCGTCGTAGCCGAGAATGTCGTCGTCGGATCGGGTGTCGATGTCGGGAAGCGCGGCGCACCGGCGCCCGATCTCACGAAGCTCGTCGCCGAGCCCTGCCTGTCGTGGTCTCCCGCGAAGGCGAGTCAGCCGCTCGCGCAGCGCAACGACCACCGCCGTCGTCAGACACAGAGCACACGCTGCGCCGAAACAGCGCATGCACCGTCTGCTCGCGCGCCTCTGTGCGAACTTCTTGGTGGGAGCCCCTACAGCTCGAACATGGCCCGTGCTACGCCAGACTGCCGAACTATGCTCGCGAGCGTACCGACCTTGAGCTCACGATGATCTGGGACCGGGACTGTGATGGTGGAGTCCGTTGTCTTCTGTTGCATGACGATGTGACTGCCTCGTCGCCTGACTTCGATGAACCCGGTTGAGCGCAGGATGTCGCACACATCCTGCCCCGACAGCACGCGCAGCTTACCCAACCGGGACCTCGATGTCGATGCGCGTGATGAAAACCTCGCCGTGCAAGCGGCGATCAATTTCGTTCGCGTCCGCGGCTTCGAAGAACAGCTCCAGCGCTTCGACGAGATTGGCCCTCGCCGCCTCGACGGTTTCACCTTGGCTGGCGATGTCGAGTTCGGGGCAGAGCGCCACATACGCGTCGTCGTCGCGCTCGATGATGGCCGTCAGCTGCTTCGTGGTCGTCATGTGCCGATTGTAGTGCACAGGCCAAAAAAAAGGCCCGCCGGCTGACGCCACCGGGCCCTTCGTGTTCCGATCATCGCTGCCTTCGAAACCAGGCCGCGCTACTTGACGTTTCCGAACCTTGGACTCCTGGACTTCTGGGCATTTCGCGCGTTGGTCGCGATCCAGCCCATCGGGGCTTCGACGGCGCGACGCACGGTGTCCGCGCCGGCCTTCTGGTCTGGGCGCCCATGTTCTCGAGCGGGTCCTAGACTATCTGGCAGGTCATGCCCTCGTACCGTCGCGCCTGGCCGCGGCGCGCTAGTCTAAGATACGGAGGATGCCGAAGGTTCGGGAAGCGATTGCGCTCATCGAGGCCGACGGTTGGCGTGAAGTGCGCCGATTTCTCATTGTCATCGAGCAGGCTGGGGACAATTTCTCCGCGTACCCCCTTACCTTCCAGGGTGCGTCGAGACCGGGGCCACCCGCGAAGAGACCGAGCGGCGGATGTACGAAGCGATCCAGCTGCATATTGCAGGACTGGTCGAGGACAATCAGCCCGTGCCGCTTTCGACGTCGTTCGCCGAATTCGTCGTCGTCCCCGCGTAGCGATAGAGCGTTCAGGAAGTGTCCACGCGCTCGGATCAATCTCGGTTTGTGCCTGATCCGATTCGGTAGACGTAAAAAAAAAGAGCCCGGCAGCTTTCGCCACCGGGCCCGTTGGTCTTCCGAACGTCGCGGCCTTCAAAACCAGGCCGCGCTACGAACCGTCGCGCACGGTGCACTCCGCACCGCGCACTCAGCACTGTGTCTTAGTACATCCCGCCCATGCCGCCACCGCCGCCGCCCTGTGGGGCTTCGGACTTCGGTTCCGGAATGTCGGCGACCATCGCTTCGGTCGTCAGCAGCAGTGACGCGATTGACGCGGCGTTCTGCAGCGCATTGCGCACGAATCCCCACCGGAGGCCCTTGACCAGGTCCTCGTAGACATCAGCCGCGGCGTTGTAGCCGTAGTTGGTGTCCTTGCTCTCTTTGACCTTCTGGGCATTCATGGCGTTGGTCGCGATCCAGCGCATCGGAGCTTCGACGGCGCGACGACGGTCGCCTTGGTCTCCGAAGGGCCCTTGACATGCCGTGTTCACATCGAGCGGAGCATACACGGCATGTCAAGGGCCCTTCGTGGCTGCTGCCCGGAGCTGCTTCACGCGACCTTCGATGGCGCCCTGCGTGCCGTCGCCTTCGACGATGGTCGTGTTGTCCTTGTCGATGGTGACCTTCTTGGCCTTGCCGAGATCTTCAATCTTGATGTTCTCGAGCTTGATGCCGAGGTCTTCCGTGATCGCACGGCCACCGGTGAGGATCGCGATGTCTTCGAGCATCGCCTTGCGACGATCACCAAAGCCCGGGGCCTTGACGGCCGCGACCTGGAGGGTGCGTTCGAATCCCAGCGCGTTCTTGACTGTCGTGGTGGGGAGTGCGCAGTACCACGACCGTCAAGAACGCGCCGTGGGCTTGTTGACCACGAGGGTCGCCAGCGCTTCGCCGTCCACGTCTTCCGCGATGATCACCAGCGGTCGACCGCCACGGGCGACCTGCTCGAGCCACGGGAGGAGGTCCTTCATCGACGAGAGCGTTGACTCAGCTGGAACGCCCCTTGACAGGATCGTGCCGATGGTATCGTCGCTGTTCGCGGAGATCGTGCCGACCTGGCCGATCATGTTGCCGCTCACGGGCTTGGACATCTTCTTGAGTTCGCCGACGATGAGGAGTTAGTTGCCGAGTTCGCTCCCCTTGTGTTACGTTCCCCTCCTTAGAACTCAAGACCAATTTAGGAGAACGAACATGAAGGCAATGAGAAGCCTGTTCATCCTTGGCGCGGTCGGCTGGTGCTTTGTGTCGGGCTCGGTTGATGTAGGTGCGTGTCGGTCTGGGGAATGTGCGCAACAGTGGGAACTGTGCGGAGTAGCGGCGTTGGACGAGGAAGGCAACCCGATTGAGTGTTGCACCGGTTTTTGCATTTATCCCAACAACCCACAGATTACCCGTGGCAGCGACGTCAACCAGTGCCGTTGTGTTGATATCGAGGTGACGGCACCGGAGGGGTCATAGCTATGCTCCGGAAGTTGTTGATTCGTGACATCACGCCATGACAGGGAACGGAAGGTGGGCATGGGGCTTTGGTCTGGTTGCGACTGGCCTTGCGGTGGGTCTGGCGGGGCAGCAAGCTCCAAGTTTCCGGTCGACGGCCGAACTGGTGGTGGTTGACGCGACCGTTGTCACTCGTGATGGCACGCCAATTGAAGACTTGCGCCTGAACGAGTTTGAGGTCTCGATCAACGGGCAACGGCGGGCCGTGGTGTCGGCCGAGTTCGTGCGCCTGACGGGTGCGGTGCCGGATGACCCAGACACCGCCGTCTCCCACCCACGTGTGGACGGCACGCCCGCTGGCAGACTGATTGTCATCGCCATCGATGAGCACAGCGTGCCTCCAGGGGCACAAGCGGCT
>CAYZLT010000235.1:3725-4694 GCA_964479175.1 uncultured Solibacteraceae bacterium
GGCGATGCCGGGGCCGTTGTCCGTGGGCCCAACGCGGGATCATGCTGCCGTTCGTGCCGCGGTCGGAAGGGTAGCCGGACGCCGCGTGGACGCGCCTCGGGTGAGTACGGGCCTGTCTCCGTCCGAGCTCGTCGCGCTTCGAGCCAGGGAGAGTGTCACCACTGCCGAACTATTGGGGCGGGCGTGCGGCGTGGATGCGGGCTGTCGGCAGGCGGCCATTCAGGAGGCCACCTTTGTGGCCGACGCCCTGGAACAGCAGGGTCTGCTGACGATCAGCGGCCTGCGGGGTGTTCTGGAGACGCTCGCCAACGTGCCCGGCCGCAAACACCTGTTTCTGGTCAGCGCGGGGTTGCCGACGTCCACCACGGCGGGAGGCCGACCCAATCTGACGGCTGAAACGCTGAACATTGCCAGAAGCGCGGCCGAGGCCAACGTCAGCCTGTATGTGTTTTACCTGAACATTCACTTTCTGCAGAGTTTTTCAGTAGCGACAGGCTGGCGGTCGCCCAGTGCTGTGTACGATGACACCAGTTTTTTCGCCAATGGACTTGAGCGATTTGCCGACAGTGGCGGCGGGTCATTTTTCCAGGTCGAAGTGGACGCGGACCCGTTCGTGCGCCGCGCCTTCAGGGAAACGGCCGCCGCATATGTCATCGCCGTCCGAGCCGATCCCAAGGATCGTGACGGCAGAGACCACCACATACGTGTCTCAGTCAGTCGTCGAGACGCGGTGGTGCGCCATCGGCGGGTGATACGCATGCCCTCAGGCTCCTGAGCCCTTCAGAAAAAGCAGGGAGCAGACGCGTAATATTTCGATGTCGGGCCCGGCAAGAAAAAAAGACCCGGCAGCTGACGCCACCGGGCCCTTCATTCTTTCGATCATCGCGGCCTTCAAAACCAGGCCGCGCTACGTGATGTTCCGAACCTTGGACCCCAGGACCTTGGACCGGCGAGCGTCGGCGCTTAGAT
>CAYZLT010000235.1:4704-5848 GCA_964479175.1 uncultured Solibacteraceae bacterium
ATCGTGTCGTCGCTGTTCGCGGAGATCGTGCCGACCTGGCCGATCATGTTGCCGTCGGACGTCTTGCTCGCCACTTCACGCACCATCTGGGCGCCCGGGTCTTCAAGTGGGGCATTGGTCGCCAGGAAGGTCGATTTCCTCAGCGTTAGAGTAGCGCCGAGCTTGCAGCCACTTGGGTGCTCGTCTCGGCGCCGGGGGCACCTGTCGAGGGGGTGTTCGTGACGGGTTAGCTGGGTATAACATGGCAGCAGTCCCATGGCTGTAACAATTTCCGACGAGCTGTTGGCGGCGGCGCATCTCAGTGAGGCAGAGTTGCGCCGGGAACTCGCTGTTGCACTGTTTCGGGAAGAACGGTTGACGTTAGCTCAGGCGAGCCGTGTCGCAGAGATGGACCAACTTGCTTTTCAGGCGGTTCTGGCCGACCGCGAGATTCCACTGCACTACAGCGTCGAGGATTTTCGCGAAGATGTGCTGACCCTGGATGCACTCGGACGCCGTTGATTGTCGTCTCCGACACCTCGCCCGTCTTGAACCTTGCACGCATTGGTCGGCTTGATCTGCTTGAGAGGCTGTATGGTCAGGTCCTGATGCCGTCGGCAGTCCTCCAGGAACTCCGGTTGGTCGCATCAGGACTGGATGCCACGTTCGATATCGACGCGTTGCCATGGTTCATCGTGGCGGACGCGAGCGATCGTCGGCGCGTCGACGAACTCCGTACCAATTTGGACTCGGGAGAAGCTGAAGCGATCGCGCTGGCGATTGAACACCGGGCTGATTTGCTGCTGATCGACGAAAAACTTGGCCGGCGCATCGCCAGTGCCGAGGGGCTGACCGTCACCGGTCTGCTCGGAGTGATCGCCCATGCGAAGCGAGTCGGCGCCATTACTGAGGCAAAGCCGGTCCTTGATGACCTGATACGAATCGCCCGCTTCTGGATCGGCCCAGCGCTCTACAAGGAAGTCCTTACGCACCTCGACGAGCGACCCTGACTCGGCCGTGTGGTGCGTGAAAGGAACAGGGCACCGACGACGTCGCTGAATCGATCAGTGTCTGGTTTGGCATTGACAGCCCGCCAACCTTCTACCGGGTGCAGGTTCGTCACACTGAAGCCCGCGAAGGGAAGGAGTGGAGATGTTGCTACAAC
>CAYZLT010000236.1:0-5776 GCA_964479175.1 uncultured Solibacteraceae bacterium
CATCGAAGCGCTGCCGTTGAATGGTCGTCAGTTCGCGAACCTCGCGGCCACGATTCCTGGCGTGGGCCTCGGCTTCCACTCGGATCCGACCAAGAGCACGCAGTTCTCGCCGCAGATCAACGGCGGCAACGGCCGCAACGTCAACTATCAGATTGACGGGGGCGACAACAACGACGACACCGTCGGGGGTCTGCTGCAGATGTTCCCGCTGGAGGCCATTCAGGAATTCAACTTCGTGACCTCACGTTCCAAGGCGGAAAACGGTCGCAGCAATGGCGGCGTCATGAATATCGTCACCAAGAGCGGCACGAACCAACTGCGCGGCAGCTGGTTCACGATGTTTCGTGACAAGTCGATGAACGCCATCACCACGACTGAGAAGGCCAACGGTGGAGCGAAGCAGGACTACCGTCGCTACCAGTACGGTGGCAGTCTCGGTGGGCCGATGAAACTCGACAAACTGCACTACTTCGGTGCGTTTGAGCGGACCCAGCAGGACACGTTCCAGGTGGTCTCGACGTCAGGTCTGTTTCCTGCGCTGGACGGCACGTTTGGCACGCCGTACCGCGAGACGCTGATCAACGTAAAAGTGACGGCCAATCTCTCTGCCTCGCAGTATCTGTCGGTCCGCTACGGCCGGAACCAGAACTCACAGCCGTACGGCGCCAATTCGCAGACGCCCGTGAATGGCTGGGGCAACAGCAAGAACTCCTTCAACTCGATCAACGTGAACCACAACACGGTGTTGGGCGGCGACAAACTGAACGAGTTCATCTTCCAGTACGCGGATTTTTCGAACAACATTTCCGCCAACAGCACTGACCCCTACCAGTCCTTTCCCAACGGCGTGACCGTGGGCCAGAGCCCGAACACCCCGCAGACCACCGAGCAGAAGAGGTGGCAGTTCCGCGATGACTTCTCGTGGCACGTCACGGGCATGGGCGGCGTCGGTCACGACATGAAGGTCGGCGTGAACTTCATCAACGAACCGCGCCTGTTCATCACGTTCAACTCCGGCAAGGGCGTCCTGCAGCACACCCACCTGGACAACACGGTGAACGGCCCCCTGTCGACCGTCGTCATGAATGACGGCGACGCAGCGGCCAACATCCCGCTGAAGCAGTTTGCGACGTATTTCCAGGATGACTGGCGTGTGACCGACCGGCTGACCCTGAATATCGGTCTGCGGTACGACCTGATCACCGGGTATCAGTTCGATCAGTCCAAGAACCCCAACTTCGTCATCATGCAGGCCGCCGGCAAGGCCGGACAGCTGCAGGGAATCAGAGGCCTTGAGAACTTCGGCCTCGACCCGAAGAACGACACCAACAACTGGCAGCCGCGCCTGGGCTTTGCCTATGACGTGAAGGGCGACGGCCGGGACGTCATTCGCGGCGGCTGGGGTATCTACATGGACATGGCGTACACCAATGCCAACGCCCTGTTCGCCGCCAGCGATGCGACCGGCAAGGGATTCGGCGCCGTCCTGTCGGTCGACAATCAGTCGGGAATCCGCAACGCCGACAACTCGTTCTATCGCGTGGGCCAGCCGGTGGCGAACATCTCGAGCCAGAACCAGGCAAACCCGAACGTGAAACCGTTGTTCGGACAGTTCACCGGCCCCCGTCTGCAGATGCCGTACGCGCGGCAGGCGAGCATCGGCTGGTCACATCAGTTGATGGCCAACACCGTGATCACGGTGGACGCGGTTCGGGCGGACGGACGAGACCTGAATACGCGTCCCCGCATCAATACGCGCATCATCCCGAACGGCGCACGTCGGCTGGCGTTCCTGGGCGTCAACCCCAACGCGGCAGGCACTCGAGCGGCGATCTCCGAGGGCAAGAGCGAGTACACCGCCGCCATCTTCGGCCTCAAGCGGCGGATGACCAACGGCCTCGACTTCACGGCCACGTACACCCTGGCGGAGGCCAAGAGCACCATCGGCACGGCGGTGGATGAACTCAACTCCAACAACCTGCAGGACGCCACGCTCCTTTACGAGGATCCGAAGGTGTTTGGTCCCACCAGCCGTACCGACGCCCGTCACTCGGGCACGATCGCGGCCGTGTGGACATGGCGCGGTCTTTCGGTGGCGCCGTTCTACATCTTCAAGTCACCGCTCCCCGTGTCGATTATCGAAGGGCTCGACACGAACCGGAACGGCGAGCGCAATGACCTGCCGACCAAGGCCTACCAGTTCGCTGGCGTGGGCAAGGCGCCGAAGGAGATCGGCGACTGTGAGACATGGAACTGCGGCCGTGGCGCGTGGCGCACCCAGTTCAACCTGCGCGTGGCGAAGGCGTTTTCTTTCGGTGTGGGCCGCCACACGGCGCGTATCGAGGCCATCGGCGAGGTGTTCAACCTGTTCAACGCGAGCAACCCGTCTGGCTTTGTGACCGGACGATTGCTCGGCACCGGCGCTGCGAACCCGAACTTCCTGCAGCCGACCAGCTACTCAGGTGATTTCCAGCAGCCTGAACAGCGCGTCGGTCAGATCGGCCTCCGGATCAGCTTCTAGTTTCAACGCACTGACACGGCGGGCGCGGCAGACCATCGCCGCGCCCGTCGTGTGTACGGCTGTCTCGCGCATAGCCGGTCGATCTCGACGTGCAATTCCTGCGCGGGGCGCACTCAGGCGAGCGGCAACGAGACCACGAACGACGCGCCCTTCCCAACCTCGCTCTCGACCCAGATGCGTCCGCCGTGCGCGGCCACCACCTTGCCGACGATGGCCAGGCCAAGGCCCGTGCTCTTTTCCCCGGCCGTCGTCCGAGATCGCGGGTCTGCCGGTCGAGCGTGAGCCGCCCCGCTTCGATCGTCGTCACGTCCAGCAGGTCGTCGACCAGCGTCGAGATAGCTGCGAGTCAGCGAGGCGACGGCGGGGTCGGGCCGTGTGGTCATTGGATACCTCGTATCCGATTGTATACCTCGCGCTCTGCAGGCCTGGCGATGAGTCAGGGAGCGTCGTTAACCCGCGCAGGCGGTCGGATCAACCTCACTGCGCAGCCCTCTGAACTGAGGTGTATTCTCAGGCGTGGCACACATGCTTCTTGACGCGCTTCGCGAGCACACGCGACCTCACCATCAGGCGATCGAACAGAACCGGCTCCTGTCCGAGGTCGTGCGGCCGACGTTGACACGGGACGTCTACGTCGAAGTGCTCGCGCGGTTCTACGGGTTCATGAAGCCGCTCGAGCACGAGTGGCTTCGGCACGGCACTGAGGCGGGACTTGGCGCGTTCCTCAAGAACCGCATGAAGACGGGACTCCTCGAACACGACCTCGCACAGATGGGGGTCCCCGCGGACGCGTTGTGCCGGATGCCCCAGTGCACCGAACTTCCGTCGAGCGACGGGCTCGCCAGGTGTCTGGGGATTCTCTATGTCATCGAGGGCTCGACGCTGGGCGGGCAGATGATCGCCGCAGCCGTCAAGAAATCACTGGGCGTCGACTCCGGAAGCGGAGGCGCCTATTTCGCCGGCTACGGCGCCTCCACCGGGACGATGTGGAAGGAGACCTGCCGCGTGCTCGAGGAGTACGGGCAGGACACAGACACCGCGCGGGCCGAGACCGTCGCCGCGGCGGCGGAGACGTTCGATACGTTACACCGATGGTTCCAGGAGCTGTGAGGCGGGCATGGACGTGAAGACCACATCAGAGGACGGATTTTGTGACGGCCAGCCGGTGGTACAAGCGGGCATACAGGCGTTCGGCATCCTGTTCGTACTGAGCCTCGACCGTGAAATTCTCCAGGTGAGCGTCAACGTCGAGACGACGCTCGGCATGCCGTGCGCGCAGCTCATCGGCACAGATTTCGCGGCGCTGGTCTCGTCCCCGGATCGCCAGGTTCTGGAACAGGCGTTCACGGACGGCGATGTCCGTTACCTGGACGGATGGGAGATCGAACTCGCCAGCGCCTCAGGCCCCAGACGGTTCGCGGTCTCCGTCTCGGTCGGTGCAGGGGATCTGGTGCTGGAGCTGGAATTCACCGATGGTGCATGGGATCCGCTGCGTGCGATCGTGATGCGGAATCGCCTGTCGACACTGTCGCTGGACATGAAACGGTTCCGCACGCTGTCCGAGATGTGCGACGCGACAACGGTCGAGCTCAAGTCCATCCTGGCCGTGGACAAGGTCATGGTGTACCGGTTCGACGACAGTTGGCACGGCACCGTCGTTTCGGAGGCGAAGGAAGCGGAGATGGAGACGTATCTCGATCTCCGTTTCCCCGCGACGGACATTCCGGCACCCGCGCGGCGTCTGTATGCACACAACCCGATCCGCATGATCCCCGATGCCGGGCACACCCCGGTACGTCTGGAGCCCGCGCGCAATCCGCGCACTGGCAAGCCGACCGATCTCAGCGCCTGCATGTCACGTGGGGTGGCTCCGGTCCATCTCGAATATCTGCAGAACATGGGCGTGACCGCGTCCATCTCGATCTCGATCGTGCACCACGATGTGCTGTGGGGGCTCATCGCGCTCCACCACCGCGCGCCGAAGACGCTGCACGCCTCCGTGCGGAACAGTCTCCGGCTGCGTCTGAGTGTTTCGCCGCGCGGCTGACGACCCTCGACGCGGCTGAATCGAGGGAGGCGCTCGCTCGCCTCGTCGATTTTCGCCGGGCCGTGACCGATGCCGTCCGCCGTGACGACACGCCGGTGTCGATGCTCCTTCAGGAACTCGAAACAACGACGCGGTTGCTTGAGGCGCAAGGCATTGCCGTGCTGCTGGAAGGGCAGTGGTTCGTGCGCGGGGAGGCTCCCGCGCACGAGGAGCTTCTTAGGCTCGTCGCGTGGATCCGGACACAGGGCGAGGGGCAGGTCTACGTGACCCACGCCCTGTCGCGGGAGTATGACGGCGGCGACGCGATCAGGCGTACGGCGAGCGGGCTGGTGGCCGCCTCGATCACGGGGCGATTTGAGGACCTGGTGTTGTGGTTCAGGCCCGAAGTTGAGCGACTGGTGAAGTGGGGCGGAGACCCGAGCCAGACGGTGGTGTTCGAGGCGGATCGTCAGACGTATCACCCGCGACAGTCGTTCCAGATCTGGCAGGAAGCGGTGAGCCTCCAGTCGTTGCCCTGGACCGCACAGGAGCGGACGGTGGCCGCTGAGATCCGGCGAGCCGTGGCGGAAGCCATGCTCGACCTCCGATCGGCGAAGCTCAAGACGCTCAGCGGGATTGTGCCGATTTGTTCGTACTGCAAAAAAATCCGCGACGACAACAACTCCTGGCGCGTGATGGAGGAGTACATCCAGACGCGGTCGAAGGCGAAATTTTCCCACGGCCTCTGCCCCGAGTGTTATGCGAGCGTCCTGGAGGCGGACGGATTGGGGTGATCACCGATGGGCCGTGTTCGTGCGGTCCTGCGGTGCTGCCGAGAGGATGATGGTGAAGGTGGTCCCCGTGCCCACCTCGGAGGTCACCGCGATGGTGCCTCCGTGCTCTTCGATCAGCCCCTTCGTAATTGACAGCCCCAGACCGGTGCCCTGCCGGTGTGACCCGCCGACCTGGTGAAATTTCTCAAACACCCGCGCCAGCTCCTCCGGGGGGATGCCCTCACCCTGATCGCTCACCGTCATGCAGACGCCGCCGTCGGCGGTGCCCGTTGCGCTGATGCAGACGACCGTGCCGGTCGCAGAGAACTTGACGGCGTTCGAGAGGAGATTGACCAGCGACTGGACCACGCGATCCTGGTCGACCCGAATGGCGGGCAGGGACGTCGCGACATCCGTGGTGATGGTCAGGCCCTTCTCGGTGGCCATCCCACGGAC
>CAYZLT010000237.1:0-5739 GCA_964479175.1 uncultured Solibacteraceae bacterium
GGGCCGTTCAGCGAGCGTGCGGCGCGTCTGCAGGCGCTGGCGCGGCAGACCGGTCGTGTATTGATTCTGCAGGAGGACTCCAGGACCGGCGGGATCGGCGAGTCGCTCGCCGCGATCATCCAGGAAGAGGCGTTTGAATGGCTCGACGCGCCCGTGCGCATCGTCGGCGCGCTGGATACGCCGGTGCCGTATTCGCCGCCGCTTGAAGATGTGTTCCTGCCCACCGAGGCGGATGTGGAACGCGCGGCCCGATGCCTCATGGCGTATTGATTCGTCGGCTGTTGTGGCTGGTCGCTGTGGCCAGCCTGACCTTTGGTGTCTGGAAGTCGTCGCAACCGGCCGCGCTCGTCGACTTCCAGCGGGTCGTTGACTGGTCCGCGCAGTTGGAAGCCGGCACGTCGCCGTACGCCGGCGAGAGCGATGCGGACTATCCGCCGTGGGCTCTGGTCACGCTCGCACCGATCAACGCGATCCCATCCGCCGCACAGGCGCGCGTGTGGATCGCGATCAACCTGCTCCTCGCCGTCGTCATCGCGGCGCTCCTCGTCAGGGTGGTGGACCCCTCACGCCTGATTCACTCTCCGATGCTGCTCGCCGTGCTCCTGGCCACGGGGCCTTTTCGTGTGCTGGGGCAGTTCAGCGTCCTCTCGTTTGCGCTGGCCCTGTCTGGTGCCCGCCACGCCTCGCCCGTGACTGGTGGTGTGTTGCTCGGACTTGGTCTCATGAAGCCGCAGGTGGGGGGCGCGATCCTGCTTGCGCATGTGTTCATGCGCGACTGGACACGTGTGGGGGTGGCGCTGTGTGTGCCGATGGTGTTGACGCTTGTCGCCGGTGTCCTCACGTCCACGTCACCGATCCAGATGCTCGGCGACTACGGGCGAGTGCTGGATGTCGTCCACGGTGCCGATGTGGGGCTGCCGGGGCACACCGATGTGAGGGCCTGGCTTGCGCCGATCATTCCAGCGGTGATCACACTGCCGGGCGCGGCGACGCTGGCGGCGATCCTGCTCGCACCCGTTGCCCTGGTCGCGTGGCGGCATCGTGGATCGTGGAGTCCCGACCGCCGGCTCGAGCTGTACGCCCTGTGCGGTGTGGTCTCGTTGCTCTCGGCTCGTCATCTGTCCTACGACTTCCTGCTCATCCTGCCCGTGGTGGTCGCCTGGCGAGTGGGGCCCCGTCTCCCGTGGCTGGTGACGTCGGCGCTGCTGGTTGCCCAGGTGCCGGGCTGGTGGCGGCGGGTCTTCGAGCCAATGGGATGGCCGGCCGATTGGGGCGTTCTGCTCGAGTTGGACCGGGTGCTCTGCATTGCCCTCTTTGGCCTACTCTCGTGGCGTTTAATGCGACTTAATGTGACAAAATAGACAGTCATTCTGTGACTCACGGGGCGAAGCTGTGCACAGGTGACGTATGCTTGTCGTATCCATTTGTGAGGCTTATGTTCAAAATCCTGGCGAAGACTGCGGTCATTCTGCTTGTTTTCGCGGTTTGCCCTGCTGCGGCTCAGGGCGGCGGACGTCCTGATCCCAAAGCGGAGCCATGGCGGAATGCGCGACTTCGCCTCGGGCCAATTTTTTTCAACCCGACGTTTCAGATTCGGGACCTCGGCAGAGACGACAACGTTTTTAATGATGCGGAAGGTCTGGAGCGTCAGGACTTGACCGGCACGTTGGCGATGACGTCGCTGGCGGGTCTGCAGGCGAGGGCGTTCTTGTTCACGGCCGAACAAGCCAACAGCTACACGTGGTACCGCACGTACACGTCGGAGCGCTCGGTGGATGGTTCATTGAAGCTGATTGGGCAGTTGAGGCTGGGGTTCATCCGGCCATGGGTCGGGTGGGAACGTGCCGAGACCCACGCGCGAGGCGGCTTCGAAATTGATGCGCGCGCCGGGCGCGAGACGCCCTCGTGGGAGGTGGGCTCTGACCTGCAGTTGGGCTGGCGGCTCGGTCTGACGGGCGTGTATCGCAAGAGCGAAGTCACCTACGCCGAGGGCGAATTTTTCGATGGTGTCGACCTCAAGGCCTCGTTAGATCACAAGTCCGAGTCGATGACGGGGTACGGTCGTCTGGAACTGACCGACTGGACGAGCGCGATCGGCGGCGTGGAATACAACCGGCTTCGATACGATCAGGCCACGATTCGCGACTCTGACGACCTCTACTACTTCGGAGGGATCGAGTCGTCGACTGAATCGAAGCTGGGGCTGAATCTGCGGGTGGGCTGGTTCGAACAGCGCCACAAGGATCCGACGGTGGTGGGCTTCGAGGGCATTACGGCGAACGGCTCGATGACCTTCATCGTGCAGGACTTCATGCAGATCTCGTTGGCGGCCGACCGCCGGATCGGTCAGTCCTACGAGGAGATTTACCCCTACTACATTGAGCAGGGGGGCGACGCGCGAACCACGATTCGTTTTTCGGAACACTTCGACTTGAAGTTTGACGCCAAGGCGAAGTGGCTCCGGTACCGCGAGACGTTTACGGGGGAGGATCTGCCGCGCCTGGATCGCTCGCTCGTGGCCGGCGCAGAGTTTGGCTATTACTTCGGCGGAGCCTCGGGGACCCGGGTGGGGATCCGATACGAGCTGGCGAAACGAACCTCGCCGGTGGATTTGAAGAACTACACGCGCAGTCGTGTGTATTCCGACTTCCGCTTGTCGTTCTAGACAGCGGCCGTCGCCAGAGGTGGAGAGCAAAACATGAAGAAGGGTGTTGTCGGTATCGCCGGATTGTTGGCCGTCATGGTGTGGGCGCCCCTGCTCGGGGCGTTTCAGGCCACGCAGGCTGGACAGGTGCCGCCGCCTGTGGCTCCCCTATCGCGTGAGTTTGCGCCCAAACCGTATACGGTCGCCGCGGGCGACAAAGTCCGCTTGGACTTCTACAACCTCGTGGCCAGCGACCTGGAGATGAAGAAGGACTACCTGGTCGAGCCCAACGGCACCATTCAGGTCAAACATGTCGGACCGGTGTATGTGCACGGCAAAACCGCGCCGGAGATTGCCGACCTCGTCAAGAAGGCGCTGGAGCCGAACTGGTACCCGCCGGATGTGATTCAGGTCACCGCCGCCATCTCCGAAGAACGAGTGCAGCGGGTGCAGGTCGGTGGCCAGGTGATCTCGCCCGGTGAGAAGCCCCTGCGGGGCGATCAGATGACGGTCAACCGTGCGATCGCGAACGCCAACGGTTTTACACCGATGGCGGGGCAGGAAATCGAAATTCAGCGGACCGTTGATGGCCAGACCCAGACCATCCTTGTCACGCGCACGCAACTGGACGGTGGAGATGATCCCCAGCTGATCGCCGGGGACATTGTGAACGTCAAAACCGGGCATGTGTTTTTTGTCGACGGCGAGGTCAATTCACCCGGGCAGAAGGTCTGGGCGCCGGCCATGACCGCCGGAAAGGCCGTCAGCATGTCCAACGGCATGACGACCAAGGGCAAGTGGGGATACATCGAACGACCTGTGAAGGGCCCGGACGGCAAGGTGCTGAAGTACATCAGGATCAAGGGGAAGGACCTGAAGGCCGAGACACCGATCCAGCCGGACGACCGGCTGCACATCGATCGCAAGTGGTTCGGCTGATCCCACAGTGCGTCTCGCGCTCCTGACCGACGACTGGCATCCCACCGGAGGGGTTGCCAGCTACGTTCGACTGGTCGCTCCTGCGCTCGCGCGTGCGGGACACGAGGTGCTGGTCCTGCACGCCGGGCTCCAGACCCACCAGCCCATCGCCGGTGTGACGGTGACGGCGGTCGACGGCGCGTTCCGGCACTACAACCGTCGCGCCGATGTCGCGGCCGTGCCGCTGGTGCTCGATCAGCTCCGGCAGTTCCGCGCGGACGTGGTGCATTTCCACTCGAACGAGAACTTTCCGCTGGTGGAGGCGGTCCGCCCGATCTATCCGACCATCAAGACGGTGCACACACTTGACTCGTGCCCGGCCGGATCGAAGTTTCACTTTGCGACCAACCAGACGTGTCACGTCACCACGGGAGCGCTGTGTCTGCCACGTCAGGTGTATCTGCGATGCACGCTCAGCAAACGTCCAGGCGTGATCTGGCGGCAGTATCGCCGCGGCACCCGCGCCGCGGCGCAGATGCGTGACTTCGAGCGTGTCATCGTGGCGTCGGAGTACATCCGCCAGTTGTCCATCAGCAACGGCGTCGCCGCCGATCGTGTGTCCGTCATTCCGTACTACACCAGCGGCCTCGAACACGTGACACCCGCACACAGCCGCACGATTTTGTTTGTCGGACGTATCACGCCCGAGAAGGGGCTGGACCTGCTCCTGGATGCGTTGACCCGTGTGCCGGGCGACTGGCACCTGAGTGTGGTGGGCGACGGCATCGGTCTGGCGCAGGCTCGCACGCGAGTGGGCGAGCTGAACTTTGACACACGCGTGACCTTTTGCGGCTGGCTGAATGGCGACGCACTCGTGAACGCCTATCGTGATGCCGCCGTGGTGGTGGTGCCGTCCCGATGGCCGGAGCCGTTTGGCGTCGTGGGCATCGAGGCCATGGCCCACGGTCGTCCTGTCGTGGCGTTTGGCGTCGGCGGGATCCCGGACTGGTTGGCCGATGGTGTTGGTGGCTTCATCGTGCCACCCGCCGATGTCGCGACCATGGCCGATCGCATCGCGGCCGTGCTGGCCCATCCTACCGAGGCGGAGGCGATGGCCCTGCGCGGTCGAGCGCGCGTGCTGCGCGAGTTTTCTGAAGCGGCACACCTGGCCAAACTGCTGCCGCTGTATGAACGCGCAGGCGCCAGTGGTGGCTGAACAGACGACGTCGGTGAGCGCCGTCGACGGCTTGGCCTGGCGCGTCGTTCGCAACCTCTCGATCCTGTCGGTCTCGCAGATCGCCGGCCTCGTCATCAGTGTCGTCACGGTCGGCATTCTGTCCCGTGCGCTTCCGCTGGCGGAGTTTGGCGCCTTCAATTATGCGTTCGCGTTTTTGTCGGTGGGCCTGGTCCTGTCCGACCTCGGTCTGAGCACCGTCCTGCTGCGTGACGCCGCGCAGTCTCCTGACGGGGAAGCCGCGCTGATTCAGTGCGCCATTGGTCTGAAGCTGACGATGGCGCTGATGATGACCGCGTTGTCGTGGGCGGGTGCGGTGCTGTTGCTCGAGGAACCCGCGCGGACCGCCTGCCTGATCATCAGCGCGATCATCCCCCTGCAGGCGCTGGCACTGACCGGCGTGGTCCTGCAGGCGCGTGTCCAGGTCAAACGTGGTGTGGTCGCTGAACTGGCAAACCGCCTGCCTGGGTTTGTCGCCATGCTCGCGGCCCTGTGGATGGGGTGGGGGCTTCCCGGTGTCATTGGGTCACTCGTCGTCGGTGAGGTGACGGGATTTCTGGCGATCACTGCCATGACTCGGGCGGTGGTGTGGCCGGTGCCGCGAGTGGATTTCAAGGTGTGGCGGATGCTCGCGCGCGCCAGCCTGACCATCGGCGGCGTCGGGATCCTGTCCGTGGTCGTCAATCGCCTCGACTTTGTCATGCTCGAGCAACTCGCCAGTCTTGAGGACGTCGGCTACTACGGGGCGGCGTATCGCCTCCCGCAGTTGCTGGAGCGGTTGCCCATGCTGGCGATGGTGACGCTGTTTCCGCTGATGGCCCGGCTCGCCAGGGACGACAGGCCCCAGCTCCGCATGGTGTATCGCTGGTCCATGACGCGCGCGGTGGCGGTGGCGTTGCCCGCCGTCCTTGTCGCCATCGGCGTCGCACCCTGGATCCTGACG
>CAYZLT010000238.1:0-5732 GCA_964479175.1 uncultured Solibacteraceae bacterium
GCATGCGCGAGTTGGTCCACATCCGCCGCCGAACGCAGCATCGGCCCATCACCCACGGCGACCAGTGCATCATCCTCAACCAACTCAACCAACAGCCCCGATTCCTGGCAGCGCTGGCGCACACGGGCCGCCAGCGTTGCGACCGCAACCGGCCGCCGCACACCCTCGGCCGATGAGAGGAAACCGACCGCTTCGTCACACATGTGCGCGATCCGTGTCAACGCGGTGGCGGTCTGGCTCCAGGCCTTGTCCCGCGCCTCGAACGTGTCAAGGCGCTCCTGTCGGAGGAGTCGCACGTATCCCGAGGCCACGCTCAACGGGCTCCGAAGGTCGTGCAGCAGGACATCCAGGACCCGATCAAGCTCCGCCATGTGGCGCCTCCGACCCGTGATAATTTGTCCGTGTACCATGAGCCGCCCGAAAGTGCTTCTTGTCGACGACTACCTCGATTCGCTCGAGGTCTGGGCGCTGTTTCTGACCGCCGAAGGGTTTGATGTCAATACCGCCGCCGATGGCCCCAGTGCGCTGCGGATGGTCGAGTCCACCACACCGGACGTGGTGGTCATGGACCTCGATCTGCCAGGCATGAGCGGCATTGACGTCGCGCGCACCCTCCGGGCGCAGGCTGCCAATGCGCGTCTGCCGCTGATCGCGGTGACCGGGCACACCGGCACCAAGCTCGACGCGGCCCGCGAGGCGGGATTTGACGCGGCACTGGTCAAGCCCTGCGACCCGGATGCCCTGACCTTTCAGATCAGACAATTGCTTTCCTTGCCTCGGCACTAAGTAGAACTTCCAGAAAACCTTGAGAATTGGCACAACGGGAGCCATCTTGAGCAAGACAGGTGCCGCCCCGCAACCGCACCTGTTGCCATGATGTGCCCTTCGTTTACCCATTGTATGTAAACAATTGGACACTCCGGCCCAAAACGACGGCACATGAGTTGTTTGGCATCACCAATGATGGGATGGTCCTTCCCTTGGTGTGCGCGTTACAGTGAAAGACTGGTTCCGCACGAACTTTAATGGCATGGCCCGGCAGGACGCCCAGTCGCTCGGCAGTATGGTGTCCGAGGTGGTGCGGCCCGCGTTCGCGTGAGGGAAAATCGGGGATGTGCAATCAGGAGCGGCAAACCTGCGGTTGCACCCAAAAATCGAGTGCGCGTGCATCTATGGAAAAGACGGGGCTCTGTACGGTTGTCGCATCGGCTGAACCGCACCATCTCCGAACCCCAAGGACGAACTTCTGGCGACGGTGCGCACGAACTCCGGACTCCCCTCAATGCGATCGTCGGCTGGGCGCAGATTCTCTCAACCACGACGACAGACACGATGGCCGAACACGGGGGCGTGACCCTCGCCGTCGCGTTGCCTGAGGATACGTGCGTCATCATGGGCGACCGCGCGCGTCTGCAGCAGGTGGTCTGGAACCTGTTGTCGAATGCCGTCAAGTTTGCGCCTTACGGTCACGTGCAGATTGCGGTCAGGCACCGGGGCGACCTTCTCCGTGCGGTTCCCGTGCGTCACGAGCGACCTGCCATGTGAAGACGACGACCGGCTACCGTCGCTCACAGGCATCTCGATCCTTGCCGTGGACGACAACACCGCGGGTACGAGCTGCTCACACGGATCCGGGATCTGGATCGGCTCTCGGGGCGGATGACACCGGCGATTGCCGTCACTGCCCACGCCCCTGATGAACTGGTCACCAGGAGCGCTCAGGCCGGATTCCAATGGCACATCGCCAAGCCGTTTGACCGCAAACAACTGCTGAAGGCAATCGTGACCGCACCGATTCGGATCTGACCACAACTGCGGTGGACGCGGTCGCGTGATGGGCCTTCGTGTTCGCCGCCGGGATCAGTGCGGTGACGATGGCTCGGCGGCCGCAGGGCTGCGGCGGTCCTCTCCATACAGGCGCGTAAATTCTGCGCCCAGCAGGACGATTTGCGACGAATAGTACACCCACAAGAGGAGCAGGATCACGGAGCCTGCAGCGCCGTACGCGGACGCTGTGGCGCTCCGGCCCAGATACAGCCCAATGATCTGTTTGCCGATGGTGAAGAGGACGGCCGTCACCAAGGCGCCGGCGACCGCATCGCGCCAGGCCATCGGCACTTCGGGCAGGAACTTGAACAACATGGCGAAGAGTCCGGCGATCACGGCAAACGACACAACCCAGTGCAACACATCGATGACCAGGGGCACACCCGGCGCGATGCGGGCAAGCCAGGACCCAAACGCGGCCAGCGCCGCCGTGACCGTCAGCGAGACCAGCAGGAGAAACCCGATCGCCACCACCAACCCAAACGAGCGCGCGCGATCGAGCAGGAAGTCCTTGACCTTGGACCGCGGCTTCGGCGTAGCGCGCCAGATGGCGTTGAGCGAGGCCTGCAGCTCAAGAAAGGCACCGGTGGCCGCCAGCACCAGCGTCACGATCCCCACCGTGGTCGCCAGAGCCGTGTTGTGATCCTGCGCAGCCCCCTTCAGGAGCGCCTGCACCGCCTCTGCGCCCTGGGTGCCGATGAGGCCGTCGATCTGGGACACCACCTCACCTTGCACCGCCTCCGCACCAAACGCCATGCCGGCCACGGCGATGACGATCAACAGAATCGGCGCGAGCGCAAACAGCGTGTAGTACGCCAGCGACGCACCCATCCGCGGGCCGTTGTCATTCCAGAAGGCAATACAGGCACGCCCGACGAGCCGGATCAGATACACGGTCTATGCGCCGAGGAACTGGTCAGAATCGGCATCGAACTGGTCCTTGCAGCCGTCGCTGCAGAATTGGTACGTCGTGCCGTTGTGCGTGGACGTTCGGTGAATCGGAGGAGTCGACTTCCATGTCGCACACAGGGCAGATGGCGGATTCAGTCATGCGGATATCTCCTTGGGCTGGCGCGTTTTGCCACTGCCGATCGGAAGTATGCCGCAAGGGCCAGTACACCCACACTGGCCACCGGGGTCACGATGCGTTCGTCTCGGCTCAGATTTGGAGTCATACGTGTCCTTTTTCTTTTTGCTCTATCGGCCTGCAGCGACCGTGAGGGGCAGGACCAGCGCCAGCACCGTTGCCAGCACGATCACCGGTGCGACAAAGCCTCCACCCAGAAGAATGGCGGCGTTGGTCACGGGCGTGCGGGCTACCGGCAACCGGTCTGCCCATCCAAAGACGACGTAGGCCACGCCGGCCCAGACCAGCGCGGCAACGGTCGTCATCGACGTCACCAGGAACCCGAGGTCCATCGCGTCGCCTTCCTGGAGCGCGGGTGCTCAAAATGGGCAGAAGCCTTCTTATCTACCGCCGAATGGGAATTCACGCTCGGATCTGTTTCAATATCTGTTCCAGCACAAACGCATGACACCCACCAGGCCCTGATCGTTATCTGTCAGTTTGTTCGTCACTCATTCGAGCGATTGGTCGGACCACGTCGGTTGAGGCCATGTATGAACACGCCCTCAACGATGCGCTTGGGGTGTCGCGGGGGTTGTCGGAAGACTACCGCCGTGCCGTGGAAGGACACACGCCATGGACGCCGTCCACGCGGACCCCGAGCCGATCCTCGTGCCCGATGTTGAGGCCGCGTCCGTGACTCGCCGTATGTCGATGGCGACTTCCGCCGGCTTCAGCAGGTGATGAGCAACATTCTCTCGAACGCGATCCGTTACGTGCGCGATGAAGACCGGGCGCTGGCGCTCGCGGCCGGATTCAGTGCCTATTGTGTGAAGCCCTTGGACACGGCGGCGTTTATCCGCACTGTTGACCGAATCTTGCTCACAGGGGGTGACGAACGCTCCGGCGTTCTGTGGTGTCAGTGACTCAGGTCGTGAGGCCCGGGGCCGCCGGCTGCGTCGGATCGTCCGATGGGGCCTCCCGGTCTGGGACCGTGGGCGGCGGATCAATGCTGGGCAACCGCATGGTGTCCGGTGCGTTCGGATCATCAGGTGGCAACACAGGGGGCACCGGTGAATCTGGGGTCGTCGTGGTCATCAATTGGGTAAACACGTAGCACTCCTTGACGCTGTGAACAAATAGTGCGCTTCAGCGCGCCCGTCCCAAGGGTCCCGCGATCCCAGGGCCGAGGTCTGCGAGCAATCTCGCGATGGACTCGTTGGACGCGGCCTCAAGTGGTTCCAGCAGTCGCGCCTCCGTCTGATCCAGCGCCGGCGTGGGCTGACTGATGATCAGTCGCGTCGTGGACAGCTGTGCTGAGGCTTCAAGCAGTTGCCAGCGATACGCCTCAACGGTGGCCGCATCGTTTGCGCGAACCTCGGCGCCCGCCAGGAGCCTGGCAATTTCCTTCCAGCTGGTTTGGATAGCCATGCACTGATGCAGTGCAAGCGCCGCGCCAACCGTTGACCGCCGCCCTACGCCCGAAGGCCTGTCTGCTGTAACAAGTCTCGGCATGACTCGACCCAAAAAGAGCACGACACTCCCGGGGAAGACCTAAAGACCTCCGTGGCTCCGTGCCTCCCTGTGTAATCCAGGGTTCGTGCCAACCGCGGGTTTGTAACTGTCCTTGAGCGTCACGGTGCGATTAAACACAGGGTGACCTGGTTCGGAGTCGGGATCCACGCAGAAGTAGCCGAGTCGTTCGAACTGGAAGCGGTCACCGGTGGCGACACCCGCAAGGGATGGTTCGAGTTTGCAGCCGGTCAGCACTTCCAGCGCAGCGGGGTTGATCTGCTCCAGAAAGTTCGCGTCTCCGGTACCCGGCGCTTCGTGGGTAAACAGCCGGTCGTACAGGCGCACTTCCCCGTCCACCGCGTGCGCGGCCGAGACCCAGTGCAGCGTGCCCTTCACCTTGCGCCCGTCCGGGGCGTCGCCGCCTTTGGTGGCCGGATCGTAGGTACATCGCACGGCGGTGATCGATCCACCGGCATCCTTGATGACCTCGGTGCACGTCACAAAATACGCATTCCTCAAACGCACTTCGCGGCCCGGCGCCAGGCGGAAGAACTTCTTGGGCGGATCTTCCATGAAGTCGTCCGCCTCGATGTAGATCTCGCGACTCAACGGCACCGTGCGTGTCCCGAGTTCCGGTCGGTCGGGATGATTCGCTACCGTGAACGTATCGGTCTGGTCCGCAGGATAGTTTTCGATGATCAATTTGAGGGGCCGCAACACTGCCATGGCGCGAGGCGCACGGGTGTTCAGGTCCTCGCGCACGCAGAATTCGAGCAGGCTCACATCGATCAGGTTCTCGCGTTTGGCCACGCCGATCTCGTCGCAGAATCTGCGCAAGGCCTCCGGTGTAAACCCTCGTCGCCGCACACCCGAGAGCGTCGGCATCCGTGGATCGTCCCAACCGGTGACGTGTTTCTCGGTGACCAGTTGCAGGAGTTTGCGCTTGCTCATCACCGTGTAACTGAGATTGAGGCGCGCAAATTCGATCTGTCGCGGCTGCGAGGGCAGCCCCGTGACGTTGGCAATCAGCCAGTCGTAGAGAGGCCGGTGTTCCTCGAATTCAAGCGTGCACAACGAATGCGTGATCCGCTCGAAGGCATCCGACAGCGGGTGCGCATAGTCGTACATGGGATAGATGTACCAGGCGTCTCCTGTGCGGTGATGGTGTGCCCGGCGGACGCGGTACAACACGGGATCACGCATCGTGATGTTGGGGGAGGCCATGTCGATCTTTGCGCGCAACACGAGCGCGCCATCCGGAAAGCCGCCCGCGCGCATGCGCGCGAAGAGATCAAGGTTGTCTTCGATGGATCGCAAGCGGTGG
>CAYZLT010000239.1:0-5700 GCA_964479175.1 uncultured Solibacteraceae bacterium
CGCGTGTCGCCGCCACGATCAGCGGGTTCTCGCGCTCGGAGAGACGACCCGTGACAAAGACCGCGACCGCCGCCGGCACAAACGTGATGGAGAGGATCATCGCGCCGATGAGCGCCGCCAGCACGGTGAACGCCATCGGGTAGAACATCTTGCCCTCGATGCCCGTGAGCGTCAGGATCGGCAGGTAGACGATCATGATGATGATCTCGCCGAACATGGTGGCGCGTCGCACCTCGCGGGAGGCGTTGAACACTGTTTCGAATCGTTCGGCGCGTGTGAGCACCCGCCCAAGTTCCTGTTGCCGTATGGTCAGGCGCCGGATGCAGTTCTCGACAATGATGACGGCGCCGTCCACGATGATGCCGAAATCGAGGGCACCCAGGCTCAACAGGTTGCCGCTGACGCCCCACTCAACCATGCCGGTGATCGCGAACAGCATCGAAAGTGGAATCACACACGCCGTGATCAGTGCGGCGCGAATGTTGCCGAGGAAAACGAAGAGGACGACGATGACCAGGAGAGCGCCGAGGGTGAGGTTGTGGCGCACGGTGGCGATCGTCTCGTCCACCAGTGTCGAGCGGTCGTACACCGTCTTTGCCTTGACGCCTTCCGGCAGGGTCGTATTGATCTCGGCCATGCGTGCAGCCACACGCTGTGAGACCACGCGGCTGTTTTCGCCCATCAACATGAAGGCCGTGCCGAGCACGACCTCGCGCCCATCTTCAGTCGCCGCGCCCGTCCGGAGTTCCTTGCCGAGGATGACCTCACCGATGTCCGTGAGATAGACCGGTGTGCCCTGGCGGGTGCCGACGACGAGTTGGCGAAGGTCGTCGAGCGAGGTCACCTGTCCTGGTGCCCGCACGAGATACTGCTCGCCGCTGCGTTCGATGTATCCGGCACCGACGTTCCCGTTGTTGGCCGCAAGCGCCGAGAGCACGTCGCGGAAGGTCAGACCGTACGCGACCATCTTCAAGGGATCGGGTGTGACGTGAAACTGGCGCGTGTACCCACCGATGCTGTTCACATCCGCCACGCCTGGGACGGTGCGCAGCTGTGGCCGCACGATCCAGTCTTGAATCGTGCGCAGGTTCATGCCCTGCTCGACCGCGTCGCCGTCAATGGGCGGATCGTGTTCCACCGTCCACAGGAAGATCTCGCCCAGGCCCGTCGCGATGGGCCCCAGGGACGGCACGATGCCAGCCGGCAGCACGGCGGCCGCCTCCTGCACACGTTCATTGACCAGCTGACGGGCGAAATAGATGTCGGTGCCGTCTTCAAACACCACCGTCACCTGCGAGAGCCCGTATCGCGAGAGCGATCGTGTCTCTTCGAGGCGGGGCAGTCCCGCCAGCGCAGTTTCGATGGGGAACGTAATGCGCTGCTCGGCTTCCAGCGGCGAAAAGCCCGGCGCTTCCGAATTGACCTGCACCTGCACGTTGGTGATGTCGGGGACGGCGTCAATCGGCAGCCGTTGGTAGTTGTACGCGCCAAACACCCCTGCGGCGAGTGTGACGACCAGGACCAGCCAGCGATGCGTGATGGAAAACTTAAGGATGCGTTCGATCATTCTGGATGCTGCCTAGTGGTCGTGGGTGGCGCCGAGTTTGCCGATCTCGGCCTTGATGGCGAAGCTGTTGGTGGCGGCGTAGCGGTCGCCGGGGGAGAGGCCCGCCACCACTTCCACCCAGGTGCCGTCCGATCGGCCGAGCGTGAGTGGCCGCGCTTCGAACCACTCGCCGAACCGGAAAAACGCGACCTGCCAATCGCGGAAGGTCTGGATCGCCGACACGGGGATGGCCATCGCGACCTCCGCTGACGCCTGCACGAGCTTCACGGTGACAAACAGCCCTGGTCGCAACGTGCCGTCGGTGTTGGCGATCGTGAAACGCGCGGTACCCTTTCGCGTCTCAGGGTCCACACGCGGACTGAGGTAGGTGACGCGGCCTGACACCTCGCGGCCCAGATCGGCTGAATGGATGGTGGCCGCCTGACCCATGCGCACCAGGCCGATCTCGGCGGCGCTGAGGGTGGCGTCCACCCACACCGACGACAGATCGCCAACCACGAACAACGCCCGGTCGGTGCCCACGGCTTCACCGAGTGTGACGTCGCGTTCAAGCACCGCACCGTCCAGCGGCGCCCGAACCTCGTAGCGAGGCAGGGATTCAGGCGCCGCCGATTCAAGCGCCGCGACTGACTCGGCCGTATCGCCAAGCGCGATCAGTTTCTGCGCCGCCACGGTTTCCGCGTGGGCCGCCTCCTCGTAGTCGCGTTTGGCCGCCAGGTGATCCTGCTCGGCCGAGATCTTCTTCTTCCACAGGGCTTCTTCGCGCACCGCAGCCGCTTTCGCAAATTCCGTGTGATGGGTCGCGACCAGATAGGTGCTTCGAGCGTCGGCCAGTTCCCGGCTGTGGATGACGGCCAATACGTCGCCGCGTCGAACCCTGTCGCCGACCTTGTGCTCCACGCGCGTGACCATCCCGGATAACCGTGGCACCACGTGCGCGACCTTGGTGTCGTCCGCGACGATCTGGCCGGGCACTTCGAACGTGGTGGTGATCGTCCTCGGGCCGACTGTCCCAATCGTGATGCTCGTGCTGGCCAGCACCGCATCCGTCAGCTGCACCTTGCCCTCGATTTGCGCATACGACCACTCGTGCCTCTGACCGGCGCGTTCGGCCACCACCTTCACATCGAACGAATGCGGCTCTTCGACGATGCCCCGGCCAAGCAGATAGTCGGCCTCCGGCGTGAACGCCATGCGATCGACCCGCCCGCCGAGCCGATGCAACTCGATAGTGAGGGTGACCTCACCTGGCGGGATGGCCCTGGTTGCGTCGTCGTAGGGATAGACCCGGAAGTGCGGCTCGACGCCGGTTTCATAGATGGTGACTTCCAGCTGCAGGCCGTCGGCCGAGAGCAGCCGGGCGCCGCGTGGGCCTCGCGGATACTCCAACGCGCCGACAGCGGCCGCATCTGGGGCCGACGATCCACTGAAGTACCACGTGCCGGCGAGCACGGCGGCGGCCACTCCAAGCGCTGCAACAATATTCTTCTTTGGCATCTCTGTGATCTCTCTTTTATTGCAGTGGCGCGCCGGTGAGCCGTTCCACAGACGTCACGGCGAGATGGAAGCGCGTCAACGCGTCAAGGTGGCGACGATTCGCGTCTGCCAACGTGCGTTGTGCGTCGAGGACATCGAGCAATCCGAAGCGCCCGAGTTGGTACCCTTCCTGGACCGCATCAAACACGGACTGCGCGGCCGGGATCACGGTCGAGCGCAGGACCGTGACTGCCTCGCTGGCGCTCGCGACATCGCGGTATGCGGCGGCCAGTCGCGACCGCAGATCAATGCTGACCGCGGCGGCTTCCGCACGCGCGCGTTCGACGTCCGCTTCGGCGGCGCGAATGCCGTCCGTGTGGCGATCGAACCAGGGAATCGGAATGGTCGCGCCGACGATGAAGGCGTTGCGGCTTTCGCTGGTGAACCTGCGGTACCCGGCCGACAGCGTCACGTCGGGCACCTTGGCCGCCCGCGCGAGTGCCAATGTCGCGACACGGTTTTCGATCTCGCTGGTCCAGCGAGCCTCCTCCGGCGTCTTGGGCAGAGCCGCCTCAAGTGACGCAAACGACGGCACGGGTGGCATCGCGAAGAGCGCCCCCACAGCCTGCGTGAATGTCGCGTCGGCACTGCCCCACAGCGCTGCGAGTTGACGACGGCTCGCGTCCAGCGCGTGACGGGCCTGGTCGTGTTCAATCCGGGCGGTGCCGACCAGTACGTCGGCGCGAGTCGACTCGATGGGAGAGACGACGCCCGCCGTTACGCGATCGCTGACAGCGCTGCGGATCTGTTCCGCCAGCGTCAGGGCCGTCGATGTTTGTTGCACGGAGTCCTGTGCTGCCAGCACACCGAGAAACGTCGACGTCACCTGGGTCAGCACATCCAGGCGCGCTGCTTCGTAGTCCCAGACCGCGAGTGCGGTGTTGGCGGATGCCACGTGTTGCCTGGCGGCCCGCTTGCCGCCCAATTCAACCAGTTGCCCGAGTTGCAGCGTCGCCTGCGGCTGGACGGTCGCGTCGCTCGCGCCAATGTCCTCGACGGTGGCCGACAACGAGGGATTTGGGCGTCGCGCGGCCTGCAGGGTGCGCGCCTCCGCCGCGCGTCGACCCCAGTCGAATGACCGGAGCGCAGGGCTGTGCTCAAGCGCGAGCGCCAGCGCGTCGCGCAGGGTGATCGGGCCTTCGGGTTGCGGAAGCGTGGGGGACTGCGCCAGCACGACGGCGCCCAGCCCGCAAGACAGCACCGTTGTCCATATGACAAAACGTCGCGCCATGTTGTTACTGGACCTGCTTGGTCGTGCCGACACGGATGACCAGGGCAAGATGCTCGTCAACGTCGTGATCGACAGTGACGGCGATCGTCTCGTTTTTCTGGATCTTCGCCGCCTCGAATGTCACCGGTGTGTCGTCGCGCAGGACCTTGGTTTCCTTGTCAACCTCAAACAGCATCGGGGACGTCTTCTTGGTCTTGGGATCAACGACGCTCACACGGACACCGACCTTTTCCAGCGCGATGACCGTGCCTTTGTGCGTTTCCTGGTGGGCGAAGAGGGCGACAGCGGCGACGAGAGCAACGATGGTGGAGGCAGCGATCGTAAGCAGTGTTTTCATAAGAGACCTCTGACGTGAATAGACAACGACGTCCGGCGCAGACCTGCGGCAGACTTCACACAGCGATGTGGATGGTGGGGGGGCTAGCGGGGCGGACCGCGCAGGGCCGGACTCGAGAGGGTACTGCTGTCTGGGGGGGGCGACGGTGCCACGGCCACAATGGTGGACGAGCCGGCCGGGGCGATCAGCGCGTACGCTGGGGCAGACGGCCGGAGCCAGTGGGCGTTTGTTGCCGAGGCCATGGTGGCTGACATCGGTGACAACGCTGGTCGCCAGATCACCGTGGCGACAAACACGGTCACCTCATCAACGGGTGCCTGGTCCTGATGTGGTTGATCGGGGTGTTGACCATCGTGGTGAGCCTCGTTCGGCTCTGCATGACGATGGACTTCACGCCCGTCGTGGTGTGCATTGTGGTGGTCACTGTCGGTGTGCAGATGCACGTAGAGCGAGGACGCTGCGTTGACGGGCAGCGCCAGGCACACACAGAGCACCAGGCTGAGGCGGAACACTTCCGGCCAATCTTCGCGGACAAGGCGCCCACGAGTCAAATAGCGCTTACACAAAGACCGAGCTGATCCTGGACACGAACCAATAGAGCCCCATCGCGGTGATCGCAGCGGAGGCGGGACGACGAAGCGCGTGTTCGGCCAGCGGTGCCGAGCGGCGCCACGCGTACATCACGGCTGCGGCGCCCAGCAGGACCGCCATCTGGCCCAGCTCCACACCCACGTTGAACCCCGCGAGCGCCGTGACCCACTGCCCGGACGGGAGCGACAGTTCAGCCAGCACGCCCGCAAATCCGAGCCCGTGCAACCTGAAGACGGTCACCTGCGCGATGAGCGATCGGTGGGCGGACGGGACGACGCCGTTGGTATTCGATCCGGTCGAGTTCCTGGAGCGCCTGGCGGTCCTGGCCTTCGACGGAGCTCAGGCCACCCTGAGCCTTGTCGAAGGGTGGTGCCGCGGGCGGTGTGGCGCGAGGCGGTGGTACCGGCGACGGTGGATGACGACGTGGGCCCGCCGGAT
>CAYZLT010000240.1:0-5695 GCA_964479175.1 uncultured Solibacteraceae bacterium
CCGCCTCTCGGTGGACCTCTACCTGGCGAATGCGGAGACGGGCAAAATCGAACGCAAGCTGCTCAGTTCAGCGACCGACCCCCACTTCGACAGCCTGCAGTTTCTGCAGTCGGCCGGCGCCTGGCGGCCTGACGGACGACAGTTCGTGATCACGGCCGTGCGCGCTGGTCGTCCGGCACTCGCGTTTCTTGATCCCGCCAACGGGCGCATGACGCGCGAAATAGTGCTCGACGGACTCGACGATGCCCTCAGTCCGGCGTGGGCGCCCGATGGGCAGTCCATTGTGCTGAGCGGCAATCGCGGCGGGCTGGCCGACCTCTATCTCGTCAGTCTGCCGAGCGGCGCAGTGACGCAGCTCACCTCCGATCCGTTTGCCGATCTGGAACCCGTGTTCACGCCTGATGGCACCACGGTGGTTTTTGTGACCGAACGGTTCAGCACGGACCTGAAGACGCTGCGTCCAGCGACGCTGCGCCTGGCGACCCTCTCGGTGGAGTCGAAGGTCGTGCAGCCGCTGCACGCGTTTCTGGGTGGGAAACACCTGAGCCCACAAGTGAGTAAAGACGGCCGCACCGTCACGTTTGTGGCCGATCCCGACGGCATCAGCAACCTGTATCGCATTGGCATTGAGGGGGGACCGGTGACGCGGTTGACGGCCATGGCCACCGGCGTGGCCGGCATCGCCAGCACGAGTCCCACGTTGTCGATGGCCACAGAAACCGATCGTCTGGCGTTCAGCGTGTTCGAGCGAGACGGCCACGCGCTGTATTTGCTTGATCCCGACGACGTGGTGGAGATGGTTCCGCCAGCGGTGTCGCCCGTAGCGGCGGCCCTCACACCCGAGGCGGCGTCGGGGCGGGCACGAACGCTGTCGAGCCTGGTCACCGGCGACATTCAGCGACTCCTCAACGATCACGAGCGCGGTCTGCCGCCGCTGGGACCGCCTGCGCCGTCAACGCCCTACACACGTCCGCTGTCGCTCGACATCGTGACGCAGCCGATGCTGACGGCCGGTGTGGATTCGTTCGGCGCATTTGTCGGCGGAAGTATCTCCGCGTTGTTCAGCGACATGTTGGGGGACCGCGTGTTGGGGGTTGGCGCCCAGGTCGCCGGCGACATCAAGGACTTCGGCGGCCAGTTGTCGTATCTGAGTCGTCGTCATCGCTGGAACTGGGCGGCGTCGCTTGATGCCATTCCGTATCGCCTCGGTTACCTTACGTGGGACGAGGATGTTGAAGCCGGGACCACGACCCTGCGCGAGGTGGTCGAACGGCAGAACTATCGCGGCGGTTCCGCGATGGCGGCGTATCCCTTCAGCCGGGCCACGCGATTCGAGGTTGGCGCGGGGGCACACGCGGTGACGTTCACGCGCGACATCCGCGATCGCGTTTACGACACGGCCAGTGAAAATCTGCTCGAACGTCGCGAGTCACGGGAGGAGATTGCGCGTCCGCTCGGCCTGTTTGATCTCGGTGGGGCGCTGGTGCACGACACGTCGTACTACGGCGCGCTGAGTCCCATTCTCGGTCGGCGGTATCGGCTGGAGTTCAAAGCGACGCGCGGGTCGATTGAATACGAGACGGCGGTGCTGGACTGGCGTCAGTATCTGATGCCCGTCCAGCCGGTGACGCTCGCTCTGCGTGCCATGCACGTGGGGCGATACGGGCGTGATGCCGAACACCCGCAGCTGGCGCGGTACTACGCGGGCCATCAGGAACTCGTGCACGGCTACGGCTTTGGGTCGTACGAGCCGGGGGAGTGCACGGCGTTTGATCCCGATCGCTGTCGAGTGTTCGATCGTCTCATGGGGAGCCGTGTGGCGATCGGCAACATCGAACTGCGGGCGCCGCTGCTCGGGCTCTTCACAGGCGAAATTGACTACGGGTACTACGTGCCTCTGGAAATCGCCGCGTTTTTTGACGCCGGTGTCGCGTGGAACTCCGGCTCACGTCCGGCGTTTGCCGGTGGCGATGTGAAACTCGTCCGCAGTTACGGCGTCGCCATCCGCGCCAACGTCTTCGGCATCGTCACCGTCGAATTCGCCACCTCGCGCGCCATCGACCGCGCCGGCCGTCCCTGGAAGTGGCAGCTGGGGTTGGTGAATGGATTTTAGGAAGGCCAAAGGCTAAATGTCAGAGGCCACAGGTACGGACTCGGTCTGAGCTCCGATCCGATCCGTACCTATGGCCTTCAGCCTTTTCCCTTTAGCCTATTTGCGTCTGTCGCCAATCGCCCAGAGGTACGACGCCGTGCGCATGAAGATCTGGCCCTCGGAGATCGCCACCGTGCTCAGACAATACGGCGAGCAGTCTTCAGCGAGCTTGTTGGACGCGAGCAGCTCAAACTTGGGCCCCGCGCGGAACACGCTGGTGATGCCTTCTTCTTCGGTCGTGACGTAGATCTTGCCGTCGGCGAGGATCGGAGACGAGCTGTAGGTACCGTTGGGCAGGCGCTCGGGACCGTACACCACCACGCCGGTCTTGGCGTCGAGCGCAAAGGCAGCCCCGTTGTCGCGCACGATATAGATCAGCTTGCCGTCACTCACAGGCGTCGGGACGTCGGGCCCCTGCGCAAACGACCACGCCACATGCGTCGCGGCCACATCACCCTTGCCGCCGGGTTTGATCGCCACCATTGGGTTCACCCGTGTCGGCGCAATGATCAGATCACCCACGATCGTCGGGGAGGCGACGATGCGGTAGTTGCGGCCGCGTTGGGGATTGAGCACGTCGGCGCGCCAGTATTCCGCGCCGGTGTTTGGGTCGTGACCCGAGATCACGTCGCCACCCGTGATGATGAGTTCCGCGCGACCGCCGATGTCGCTCCAGAGCGGCGTGGTGTAGGAGTCGGGAGATTCGGAGAGCGCGTCGGTGAGCCGCTCCACTTTCCAGAGGGTCTTGCCCGAGGTGGCGTCAATTTTCGCCACGTACGACGGGTCGTCGGTTTTCATGCCGTGCAACACCTGCACGTACAACGCGTTGTTCTTGAGCAGCGGAGACGACGCGTAACCCCAGTTGAGACCGAAGCGGCCGTAGTCGTCCTGCAGGTTGCGGGACCAGACCTGTATGCCCGCGAAGTCGAACGCCGAGAGTGTGCCCAGGCCGGTCAGCACCCAGACATGGCGGCCGTCAGTCACCGGCGACGGTGAGGACATGTTCTGCTTGCGCTCCATGTGATTGGAGTCGGCGAGAGGACGCTTCCACGACACGGTCTGTTTAGTACGGTCGACCGCCCACAGCTCCAGCGCGCCGGTGTTGGCCCCCGTTGCCACGTTGAGGAAGATCGTGTTGCCCCAGATGATCGGCGTTGAACCGCTGAAGGCCGGCAGCGCGAGTTTCCAGGAGACGTTGGTCGTCTTCATGTTGTCGCAGGCCAGCGGTGTCATCGGGCGACCTTCACGCCCGCCACTTTGGCCACCTTGGCGACCTCGCCCCTGCTGCGCTTGCGCCAGGGTGGCGCCGTCAGGCGCTTCAATCGATGTGGTCGCGGCGTTCGCCACTGCGGGCGCGTCCTCCGCACACGTGGCACTCCAGGTCACAGGCAAACCGGTTTCCGTGCTCACACCGTTGTGCGATGGTCCGCGCCACGCGGGCCAGTTGTCAGCAAGAACAGCAGCGCCGGCGGCCAGCGTAAAGACGGAGGTCAGACTAAGCAGCGCTCGCATAGAGAAGTCTCCCAAACAGGATTTAGTGTTTCGCCCGTAATGCTACATCGACACGCGCGTCGTTGAAACAGGCGCCACCGGCAAGATCGGTCAGTGAGTCGGGCACAAGTGCATTGGACGTTGAGCCGTTTTCAGTACTGCGCGCCCACAGTCCCTTTGGCAGAGATACGACTCCCGCTCGTACTTCGGGCGTGACATCGACGAGACACCACACTTCGCCGAGGTCGTTGAACACCCGGATCGCGTCACCTTCCTCGATCGACCGCGGCCGCGCATCGTCAGGATGTATTTTAAGTTTGACGATGCCCGGGCGGAACTCACCCATCGTCGAGGAGATAGTGTGCGCGCTGGCGGGGGAGATCAGCGCGAGCGGATACCGATCAGTGCCCGGGTCGGGCTGATACGTGTAGAGCCCGTGTGTGGACTCGAGTTCGGCGGGCGCGAGATGGATTTTCTCGTCCGGGGTCTTCGGCACCACATCCACAAACTGGATGGGCGCGCCGTTGGCCGGCCCGGTGGCCACTTCGCCCGCTTGCAGGCGCGTGCGAATCGCCTCGGGCATGGCGGCGGTGACGTCCATCAGCGCTTCGGCCTGCCCGAGGTCATCTGGATCAGGGTCCACCAGCCCCAGGCGCACGGCGAGATCGCGGAACACTTCATGGTTCGGGCGGGCGTCACCGACGGCCTCGATCACCGGTCGCACCACCTGCAGGTGATACGCACCGTACCCGCGGGCCACGTCGTAGTGCTCCAGGAACGTCGTCGCCGGCAACACCACGTCGGCGTATTTCGCGGTATCGGTCATCGTCTGCTCAAACACGACGGTGAACAGGTCGTCGCGCCCGAGGCCCTGCCTGACCCGATTTTGTTCGGGCATGGTGGTGAGCGGATTGCAGTTGTAGACGAACAGGACCTGCACGGGCGGGTCGTTGAGTTCCGTCAAGGCACGGCCGAGCTGATTCATGTTGATGATGCGCGAGTCCGCGTGTGGGGTCTTGATCCAGTCTTCGGCCGCGAAGCCGTAACCGGCGGAGTTGCTCATCGTGTATCCGCCGCCACGTACCCCGAACTTGCCGGCGACGGCCGGCAGCGCGAGCATGGCCATCGTTGCGGCACCACCGTTGCGATTGCGTTCCTGCCCCCAGCCGCAGCGGATGACGGCCGGGGAGATCGACGCGTACCACGTGGTCAGCAGTCTGAGATCGTCAGCGCGCACGCCTGCGATCTCGGCGGCGCGTTCAAAGGTCCATGACGCTGCGGCTGTGCGAAGGTCGTCGACGCCGGTGGCGTGCTGCGCCAGAAACCCCAGATCGGCCTGGCCACTCTCGAAAAGTTCGCGAATCATCGCGAGCGCGATCGGCAGGTCAGTGCCAGGCGTGAGCGCGATGTGCAGGTCCGCTGTTCTCGCCAACGGCGTACGCCGAGGATCGATGACCACCAGCTTCGCGCCGTCCTTCTGTGCCTGCTTGATGTGCGCGACCAGATGAATGCCCGACGCCGGAGGATTGGCGCCCCACACGACGATGAGTTTGGCGTGGGCGTAGTCGGCGTAGCCGACGCCGGCCATCTTGCCGTACATCGCCGTGGCGGCCGCACCGGTTGGGGCCGCGCACACCGTGCGGGCCAGTCGGGAGGCCCCAAACCTGCGGAACAGTCGCGCGTCCTCAAGTTCATTGGTCATCAGACCGTTGCTGCCGCCGTAATAAAACGGCAGCACCGACTCCGCCCCGTGGGTGTCCCGTGCGGCGATCATCTTCTCGGCAATGTGATCGAGTGCCTCGTGCCAACTGACCACGGTGAAGTCTCCGCGTCCTTTGGGGCCGCGCCGGATGGCCGGGTAGAGCACACGTTCGGCGCTGTAGACCCGTTTGTCGAAGTCGCGGACCTTGCCGCAGATAAATCCGGCCGTGGACGGCGCCGCATGGCTGCCGTCAATTTTCTGGATGCGGCCCCCTTCGATCGAGACCGCGAGGCTGCAGGAATCGGGGCAGTCGAGCGGGCATGCCGTATGAACCGTGGTGCGTCCCCAGG
>CAYZLT010000241.1:0-5682 GCA_964479175.1 uncultured Solibacteraceae bacterium
GAAGCAAAACGGACTGATCCGGTAGAAACGGCGTGCACGTCCTGCGCGCAGGACGCGCACCTGCGAAAGTAGGCCGTATTTCCGGAGCCGACTGTCTGGAACGAACCTTGATGTAGTCAGGCGGATGGCGATCCGCGAGCACCTGCTCATTCTGGGACGACACATACGCGCCAGGCACCAGCGCCTGGGACGATGGGCGTGGCCCGCGTGGGCGGCATCCCTGCTGCTGACGGTCGCTGCCATCAACCTGTTTCTGATCGTCCCGGGTCCTGGCGGCATCCGCTCGGCAGCGGAAATGCCGATCTCCACGCTCGTCTACGACCACCGCGATCGCCCGGTGTTCAGCATCTTCAAGGAACACCGAACCACGGTGACGCTGAAGGACATCTCCCCGGTGGTGATCCAGGCGGTCCTGGCGGTCGAGGACGACCTCTTCTACTCCCACTCCGGCATCAACATGCGACGCATGATTGGCGCGACCGTCGCCAATGTCCGGCAGGGAGAGCTGGCGCAGGGCGGTTCCACCATCACCCAGCAACTGGCGCGCAAGTCGTTTCTGACCGACGAAAAATCCTTCTGGCGCAAGACACGCGAAATTGTGCTGGCCGTTCGCCTGGAGTGGACCTTCTCGAAGGACGAAATCCTCGAGATGTATCTCAACCGCATCTACTTCGGCCGTGGCTTTCACGGCATCGAAGCAGCGGCGCAGGGCTACTTCGGCAAAAGCGCCCGCACCCTCAACCTCAATGAGGCTTCGTTGCTCGTCGGGCTCATTCAGGCCCCGTCCGCCTACGCCCCCCCGGCCAACCTGAAGCGTGCTCTCGCGCGTCGCGCGGTGGTGCTGACGCGCATGCAGACCGTGGGCGCCATCACGACTGCAGAAGCTGAACGTGCAAACACCTCGACGTTGACGTTCCGTCGCGCGCTCAGTCAGCCCCGCTTCGGCGAATACTTCCGCAACCGGGTGATCCGCGAGCTCACCGACCGCTTCGGCGAGGAACTGGTGTGGAACGGCGGTCTTCGGGTGTATACGACGGTCGATCCCGTGTTGCAGCGCTCCGCAGAGGGAGCACTGGTCGCGGGCCTGACGTCCATCGAACAACGTCGAGGCTATACAGGACCCACCGAAGCGCCGGCCTATCTCCAGGGAGCGTTTGTCGCGATCGACCCGCAGACCGGTCACGTGCGTGCGTTGGTGGGCGGACGCGACTTTGACGACAGCACCTACGACCGCGCCGTCGACGCACAACGCCAGGCGGGGTCGGCGTACAAACCGTTTGTCTTTGCTGCGGCGCTGGAAGCCGGCGCCAATCCGTCCACACTCCTGACCAATTTGAATGCCACCACCCAGATCCCCGGCGGTCAGTGGCGTCCCGATGAAGCCCACGGCATCGGCAACGACGTGATGACGATGCGCCAGGCGCTGCGGGTGTCGAACAACCGCGCGGCCGTACGAGTCCTGAACAACGTCGGGCTGGCCAGGGCGGTGAACTACGCCGAAGGCCTGGGCCTCGCGCGCCCGCCGGCCGTTCCCTCGATGGTCCTGGGGTCGGGCGAGGTCACATTGTTGTCCATGACGACCGCCTACGGCGCGTTCGCCAACGGCGGCATGGTCCGCCCACCGGTGTTTGTGCGGCGCGTGGAAGATCGCAACGGCCACCTCCTGTGGCAGGACGACACGGAATCGCACCGTGCGGTCTCCGAGTCCACCGCGTTTTTGATGGCGGACATGCTGGCCGACGTCATGAACCGGGGCACGGGCGCACGCGCCCGATCGGAAGGGTTCCGGCTGCCGGCCGGGGGCAAGACAGGCACCACCGACGACTACAAGGACGCGTGGTTCGTGGGGTTCACACCGACGCTGGTCGCGGGTGTCTGGGCGGGCTTTGACGAACCCCGCACGATCGTCCCGAATGGGTATGCGACGGGGCTGGTGGTGCCCATCTGGGCCCGGTTCATGCGCGAGGCCACCAAGGGCCAGCCGGCCGGCTGGATCAAGACGCCCAACAACATCGTCACGGCCCAGGTGTGTATGCGATCAGGACTGCGTCCCACCAACGGGTGTCGGGAAGGGTCGGTTGATGCCGACGGCGAGTTCCGATCGGCTGTCGGCACGGAATTTTTCCGCGCGGGCACCGAACCACAGGACTGGTGTCCCCTCCACGGGGGCCGCGGATTTTTTGAACGGTTCGGAATCACCAAAGCGGCGTGCGCGATCTTCGGATGTTAGAAGGCTGCTCCCGCGTCGTCTTGTTTCGATCTGGACGGGCCCTACCGGAACAGCGTGTATGCCCAGTAGCCGATCGGAATCAGTGCGCCGACCGCGACCAGCCACTTGCCACGCCCAGCAAGGCCCACGCTGCCCCGCAGGATAAACATCCCGGTGAGCGCCATCATGATGAGGGCCACCGCGTAGAGGTCCGACAACACGGTCCACAGCCCCTTCGAGGCATTCAGATGCATTTGATTTAACTCGAAGAGGACGGGCCGGGGTCGTGTGTCTTCGATGATCACCGTACCTGTCGGCGTATCGACGAGATAGGTGCGGCCCTCGAAAAACAACTGCAGGGTATCGGGGTCTGGGCGAAACGCATTCAGCGGCGTCCCGGTAATGGCCAGCTTCTGCAGGGCTTCAGCGACAAGTGCATCACGATTGGACCCCGTCAGCGGTGCGATCTGGACGACGGTTTGCGTCTGTCGATAGGAGGGATTCCAGTCGGCCGCGTGATTAAGCGCCAGTCCCGAGACGCCGAATACCAGTGTGAGTCCAACGATCAGGTATCCGACGTCCCGGTGCAGGACGTTATTGAGCCGACGCCACTTCATGGAGCGTTGAAAAACGGTTCGTCAGAAAACGATCGCGCCTTCGCCCTTGATCTGAATGCCGACCTTGGGTCCGGTGACCGTCTTCCGGTCAAACGTGGTCTTCTGCTCCTTGGCGTGTTCTTCGCCCTGGGCGATCTGCTGCGCGACGGTCAACGTCTCGACGCTGATGATGCCTTCGACCTTCGCGTTTTTGCCCTTGACCGACATCGGGAACACGATCACGCCGTCTTCAACCTTGAATCGGATCGTTTCGAATTCCTTGTCGCTGCCCAGCGCCAGCCAGCAACCCATCATGGCGCACACGTCCACGATCGGCCCCTGCACCTGCACCCGTTTGCCGCTGAACTTTTCTGGGTTCGCGTAGATGTCCGACACCTTCGTGACCTCGGTCAGGGTCAACGCTGCACCAAACTTCTTCTCCTGCGCAGCCATTGTCACTGCCACGGCCGCACAAGCCACCATCACTGCCACCATTACGACTCGACGCATTGTTCTCTCCTCCAAAATGAACCCTGGACCCTGGACCCTGTCGAACCCCGGACCACAATTACACCCGCAGGTGGTCTGCGGTCCAGTCCTTGATCATTTGCTTGATGACCTTCTTGTCATGAATGTGGTCCCGGAGTACCGCGACCGCAAGGTCGGGCAATTCGGCATCACTCGCAAATCGCATCGCCACCAACTGCGCCGGCGTAAAGTCCATGATGCGCGGGTGCAGGCCCAGGGGCAACACCTCCCGCAGCCGCAGCCGCATCTCGAGGCGAATCACACGGTCCTGCACCTGCAGCGCGAATATCCTCGCGAGGAAAAACACGATCACCAGTGCCACCGCAGTCAGTGCGGCCACCAGGCTGTCCATGGTTCGCAGTTGGTAGAGCCGGAACCACGCCCATCCCAGATTGAGCACGAGTAGCGGGAATGCGACGAAGTGGTAAACAGGAACAAATTTCGCGTGGTTCTTGAGCGTCTGCACTGGCTCGGACATTGGGGCTCCCCAGAGGGCGTCTCACCGCTGATTATACTCCCATGTTGGGCTGTTCGGTTGCCCAAAATAGGAACCCTTCTACCTGGCTGATTCCTGAGCGGTTGTGCACGGGATTTGCAGTGTACGTGGTCGAGGCTTTATGCAGACAACCATTGACACGAGAATCACCCCCATCACAACACCGGTCTTGGCAGAAGCGCCACACACCGTCCTTGAGTTCTGCCGCAAAGAAGTAATCTTCTTCCAAGGTGACCGTGAGGACCACGTGCTGCAGTTGGTCAGCGGCGACGTCATGCTCACGATGGCCACGCTGACCGGCAAAGAGGCCATCGTCGGCACGCTGACTGCGGGGGCGTTTATCGGCGAAGAGGTGCTGGCCGGTCGCAAGTGCCGCGTCGTGACCGCCACCGCCGTCACGCCCTGCAGTGTGCGCGTGTTCACGCGTCAGCAGGTCTGGCAGATGCTGCAGCACGAACAGCAGTTCCGCGAGCGGTTTATCTCGAGCATGCTGACGCGCACCATTCGCCTTGAGCACGATCTGGTGGATCAGATGCTGAACTCGGCCAAAAAGCGTCTCGCGCGCGCATTGCTGCTGCTGGCCGGCAAGATGGATCCAACCGAGGACACGATTGTGGTACCAACTGTCTCGCAGGAAAAGCTCGCGAGCATGGTCGGGACCACGCGCGGGCGCATCAATCGCTTCATGAACGAGTTCCGGAAGCGCGGCATTGTGAGCTACGACCAGCACGGCATCACGCTCACGCGATCGCTGCTGCGTCAGGTGCCGGAGACCGACAGTTCACTCGCGCAGTAAATCCCCTCTGTTGTGCGCCCGGGGCGTCCGCCCCGGGCGACGATGCGTGGGTAAATCAACACTTCTCCAGTCCCCACGCCACCACATCCTGGCGATCCGCATAGTGAAGGAGCGGCAGCCCCTTGGCGCTCAGACCGAGCGGTGCGAGCATCGTGTTTGTGCGCCAGGAGGCCTCTGCAGCTTGCAGCGACCATGGCGGGTGCTCGATCTCAAGACGCCTGAGTCGTGACGCCCACACGGTATAGAGGCAATACCGCTCCGTGAGGAATGACTCCAGGGTGCCAGGCGCGGCACAAGACGCCGGGCCCGTCGGACGATAGGACACCTCGATCGCCGGATGCCCGGATGGACCCCGACGGCGACTGCGCACGCTAACGCGATCGCCCGTGCGCTGACATGACATCCTTGCCCAATGATACGGAAGTCCCGTCCCGATGCGGGCTGCCCAGACCGCAGCCAGACGCGCGGCATCGAGGCTGAAGAAATAGACGCCGGGCTTGCCGTCCTTGGTGACGTACGTTCGTACGTTGAGCTCTGGGAACGTGGAGAGGTGAGGCATATCGGGAATGCCTCGCAAACTGATGTGGCTCATCTGGAACGGGACCACGCCGACCCACGCAGTCCCATCGTGAAGGTCAAGCAACAGCCCGGGAGGGATTCGCGGCCGAAGTTGCTCGGCCGGCACCGGCCAATGGGCAAACAGCAGGTTGGTCCACGTCTGGCGCATTCGCCATGGCGTGGCTGGCACCGGCCATGGGCGATGTCCATCATCCTGTGTCACCTCAAAACGAAAGCCCGACATATGGCAATCGTCTTGCAAATGTGGGGCCTATGGCAAAACGAAAGCAGCCGTCGGAAGCAACCCAGGGGTTCACCGTCAGCGGCCCTTCGAGCCGTTCGACTCCGCCGGCGCGTGATGACAACGCCGCAAAGATGGACGGCACCAACAGTCTTTCAGCCGCGATCAACGCCAATACCAACAAACCGCTGGAATACGGCCTCGATGAAGCGCTGAACCCGCAGCAAGGCGAGGCGTTTACGCCGGATGATCCCATCG
>CAYZLT010000242.1:0-5637 GCA_964479175.1 uncultured Solibacteraceae bacterium
GGTCACTCTGCGGGCGTAAAAGACATCGCGACGGGGCTATGATGCCCGCATGAGAACACTGCGCACTGCGGCTGTGGTTGTTGTCCTGGCCGTCATCGGCCTCTCGGCTCAGGACAGACAGTTGGCCGTCGACGGCGTCCCGGTCGACGCCAACGGCAATCCGCAATACTCGACCTTTTCGCTGTGTGCCGTCGATCCGGCCACGCAGCAGTCCGGCGCGGCAGTGACCACGCGTGTGCCGTTTGTCGGACGCGCCGTGCCGCACGTGCGCGCCGGCGTGGGGGCCGTGTGCACGCAGGCGTCCACGCGTGTGGAGAACGGACGCGAAGGTCTCGACCTCATGGCGAAGGGCACGTCGCCGGCCGACGCTCTTGCGCAGTTGCTCGCGCCCGACCAGCAGCGTGAATCACGACAGGTCGGACTCATCGACATGCAGGGCCGCACCGCCGCGCACACCGGGAAGCAGAACGGTGCCTGGGCGGGCAGTCGCCAGGGCGTCAACTACACGGTCCAGGCGAACATCATGGTCGGACCTGAAGTGATCGACGCCGTGGCGACCAGCTTTGAGTCCACCGCCGGTACCAGCATGCCGCTGGCCGAACGCATGATCCTCGCGATGGAAGCCGGTCAGGCCAAAGGCGGGGATCGCCGCTGGGGGCTGCTGCAGTCAGCCGCGATCAAAATTGCCGATCCCAATACGCCCGGCCGCGGAGGCGACAACATCGCGCTCGCCATCGAGGTGGGCGAACATGCCGAGCCTGTCGCCGAACTGAAGCGCATTTATTACACGACGGCTCGGCGCCTCGGCTATCGATCCTTCTCGCGCATCGACGGCGCAGACGTGATCGAACTCAAGCGCATGCTCCACGCGCTCGGGTATTGGCGTCCGGCGCTTGACGCCTTTCCCGCCAACGCTCCCGCTCGCGAATACGGGTTGTTTGACGATGAGGCCATCGCGGCCGTCGACAAATTCCGCGCAGACAACGGGATGGTCTATCAGGGCAATCCGGCCGGCCTGGTGGATGAGCGGTTCGTGAGTGCCTTACGGACGGCCTACTTCGCCAAGCGCAAGGGCGGCACACACGAATGACACATCTGTCGGATAATCTCTCGACCGGAGGGACTGTGCGCCGAGTGCGATTGACGACATGGATGACCGGCGTCTGGGTGGTGGGGTGCCTGGCGGGGGTGCTCGCGTGGCCCATGCTGGACCGCGTTGCAGCACGCTCGGGTGCTCCGGCGTTTGAACAGGCTATCCCCGGCAGCACGCTCCGCTGGTACAAGGGCAACACCCACACGCACACCCTGAACAGCGATGGCGACAGCACGCCCGACGACGTGGTCCGTTGGTATCGGGAGCACGGTTATCACTTCCTCGTACTCACCGATCACAACTACCTGACCGGCGTGGATACCCTCAACGGTCTCTACGGCGCGAGAGAGAAATTCCTCGTCATCAAGGGTGAAGAGGTCACGTCGTCGTTCCAGTCAAAGTCCGTGCACGTGAATGGTCTCGATGTGTCCGAGCAGGTGGAGCCTTCGCGGAATGCGGCAACACTTGTCGAGACGATCCAGCAAAACGTGGATGCGATCCGGAAGGTCAACGGGATTCCCCACATCAACCACCCCAATTTCGGCTGGTCCATCTCGGTGGACGAACTCCGGCAGGTAAAGAACAACCGGCTGTTCGAGGTCTACAACGGCCATCCGCTCGTGCACAACATGGGCGGCGGCGGGGTGCCGAGCCTCGAAGAAGCGTGGGACACCATCCTGTCGCAAGGCATCGTGCTGTACGGCATCGCGGTGGACGATGCGCACACGTTCAAGCAGCCGGGTAATCGGAGTGTGGCCGGCCCTGGGCGGGGGTGGATTTCCGTGCGTGCGCCGCGCCTGGACGCGCGCACCTTGCTCGAGGCGGTGGAGCGCGGCGACTTCTACGCGTCCACCGGCGTCGAATTGGTCGATGTGAAGGCGACCGCCACGTCACTCACCGTGGAGACACGCGTCGTGGGTGGCCGCAAACACCGGATTCAGTTCATCGGCAAAGGCGGCCGTGTCCTGAGCGACGTGCAGCAGAGCACCGCGACCTACACCTTCACCGGCACCGAAGGCTACGTCCGCGCCAAAGTGATCGACAGCGGCGGCGACATCGCCTGGGTCCAGCCGGTCTGGATCAAGTAATAGTCGTCGCTGGTGTGTTTCAACATGGGGCGCATCCCCTCGCTCTACGCGGGCGAGACCACGCGGACGACGAGCACGGGACACTCGGCGGCTCGGACGACGTGTTGCGTCGTGGAGCCGAAAAACACGCCGCCCATGCCGCCGCGGCCGTGCGATCCCATCACGATCAGGTTGGCGTTCACTGCGGCGGCCTGCCCAAGAATCTCGCGGTGGCTGCGGCCCGTGACCACGACCGGCCTCACCTCGCACCAGGGATGTGGCTCCGAGTCGGCGAGGGTCCTGAGGCGCGCCTCCGCATCGGCCTCGAGATGGCCGCGATAGGCGGCCACGTTGAACGGACCATACGGCGCCGGATCATCGTCGGCCATCCACTCAAGCGCGTGCATCGCGGTGACGGTACCGTTGGACTGGCTGGCGAGATCGAGCGCAAACCCAAACGCCTGCTGGGAAGCCGGTGAAAAATCGACGGGGCAGAGGATGCGCGTGAAGATGGGATCCTCCGGTGCCGGCGTGACGTGCGGAGGGATCATCAGGACCGGACAGTGGGCCCGACGCAAGACGCGTTCAGCCACGGCGCCATGAAACAACCGATCAAATCCGCGCCGCCCGTGGGTGCCCATCACCACAAGGCTGGAGCCCTGGGTGAGCGCCTGATCCACGATGACGCGATCGGGATCTCCAGTCTCGACCATGACGTGAACGTCGAGTCCCTCAAACCGGTCGAGGTCAAGGATGCGCCGCATGTCAGCGGTGATCGCATCGCGCGTGGGCGGGTAGACGACATGGGTGGCTTCGCCGAGTGCGTCGGGCGGGATCTGGATGGCGTCAAGCGTCGGCACCACGTGCATCACCGTCAGCGAGGCCCCATACCAACGGGCCAGTGAGGCCGCGTACTCAAGCGCCGGCGCGGCGGCAACACTGAGGTCGGTGGGATAGAGGATGCGGGTGAACTTGACCATGGGACTCCTGTCTAAGACGGGCTACTGATACACGATGACCACCGGCGTCGGCGTCAGGGCCAGCACCTGTTGTGGTGTGAAGAGAGTGCGGTCCTGTTGATAGAAGAGCTTGATCCCGGCAAAGGCCAGAGGCTGTCGCATCACGGCGCGGTAACTCGCCAGTTTGAGCGACTGCGAACCGAATCCATCCATCACCAATGCCGTCTGCACGAGTGAGCTCTGGCGGACCCTCGGCTTGTCGGGCAACATGTCGAGCCGGAACTGGTGGAGGATCAGCACCTTTGGCGGAAGACCATGGGTCGTGATCAGTCGCTCGAGTGTATCGATGGCGCCGTTGATGTCGGCGGCCCGGAGTTGACCGATCTCCCGGCCCGGAATTTCGCAGCCGTCCATCGCGAACTCGGGATCGAGGGCGAGATACACGTCGGGTTCCTTCAGGAACGGTTCCAGCGCGGCGACCTCCGGGGCGACGGTCGATCGGCCCACTTGAATGTCGAGAATCAGTTTGAACCCGTTGGCGCGGGCTTCATCGAGCAGCGCCTGGATGATGTCGCGTGTTTCACGCCGACGCCACAGCCCGTCGGCTCCGGCGGTGCATTGGGCCACCACCGCGACGAGGTGATAGGCCAACACCACGGGTTTGTCGGTGACCGCGCGGTACCCTTCTGCCTGCGCCTGGAACCGCGCCACCCGGGCGGCACCGGACTGTTCGCCGAGGGCACCCATCCGGGTGCTCCGAGGGTTGCCGTACCACGTCAGCAGGACCTGCGTATCAAGCAACCCGGAGGGGGCGCTGACCGCCGGCCGTTGGGGCACGGCCAGGAGGAGAACCAGGAAGACGCCGGTGACGGAAGCGACAACTGTTGGCATACAGACTCAACAGATTCGTTGCAGGTGCTGTGCCAGCCGAGTGCGCCCACCTGCGGCGAATCGATGCGCCGCAGGTGGTGAATTTCCAGCGTTCCGTTACGTCAATACCGCACTGCCCACCGTCAGCGCCGTCGAGATGGCACCCATGATGAGACCGACGATGAAGATGACGATCGCCGCGACGATCATGAAGACCACGACCTGATCGGCCGGTGTCTTCATCAGCACGGGCAGTCCGAGGTAGAAGAGGTAGATCGCGTAGAGCGCGGCAAGCAGGGAGAGCACGGCGAGCAGCGGCAGCACGTTGAGCGCCCCGGCCAGCCACACGGGCGTCGACGCATAGGCCACGAGTTTGAGCGCGTCCACCCGCGACCCGGACGAATTAAATTTCGGCGCGAGCCACTCAATCACCACCGCGCACACATACACGCCGACAAGGCCCATTACGTAGGACACGATCAGGAGGCTGATGCCGTCGACCATCGGTCGTCGATACATGCCGGTGAACGGCAGTGAGACACCGATGAGGCTGTAGCCGATGAACGTCGCGATCGCCGGAATCGCCGACAGGATCATGATGTATTCGCGATAAAGCTTTCCGACGTCGGTGGGTTCCGCGGCGATGACCGGCCACTCGGTGGCCGGCGACTTCAGCATGTTGACGACTCGGGTCTGCAGACTGGCCATAGCGCGAGAGCTTAGCCCGGCGCGGGGGGCCTGTCCAATCGAGCACAGCGGGAGGAGGCCTCGCCTTGGCACGATGGTGCCGTGAACCACTATCAAATCGTTGTGTTGGTGGGGAGTCTGCGCAAGGACTCTCTGAATCGTCAGCTGGCATCGGCCATCCAGGCCATGGCGCCGGAGGAGTTTACGTTTGAACAACTCCGCATCGATGACCTGCCGCCCTACAACCAGGACGAGGAAGCCAAACCGTCCGCCGCCGTCCGCCGCTTGAAGGGTAAAATCGCCGTCGCGCAGGGACTGCTGTTTGTGACGCCGGAATACAACCGTTCGATCCCCGGCGTGCTCAAAAACGCCATCGACCATGCGTCACGGCCGTATGGCAAGAGTGTGTGGGAAGGCAAACCGGCGGGCGTGGTCGGCGCCTCGGTCGGCGCCCCAGGCTCGTCGATGGCGCAGCAACATCTGCGCAACATCCTGGCGTATCTCGATGCGCCCACGCTTGGTCAACCGGAGATGTTCATCCACGCCAAACCGGGTTTCTTCGACAAGGACGGTACGGTCGCGGACCAGGAGAGCCGGACGTTCATCCAGTCGTGGGTGGACAAATACGTCGCCTGGGTGAAGGCGCACCAGCCGGTCGTGTCGCAGGAGTCGGTGCCCGCTCCGCAGGATCTGGTCGAAGCCCCCTCACGCAAGCGACGCGAGCAGGCGAATGCGGCGGCGCTCAAATCCCATCCCGGCGGCAAGATGGATGCGCGCGCCATGACCCGTGCCACGTCGGGCAAGCGATGGGCGGCTCGCAAGCCACGCTGAGGGTCGATCTGGCAGGAACTACCTGGTGGTTCGCGGCAGGGCGGTCATTTGTGCCGCGGCACATTGACCCAGGTAGGCAGACGAACGCAGCCAGGCGGGATCTTTCGCATAGGCAAAGACCAGCCCGCCT